>JBBRVC010000041.1:0-26485 GCA_038247205.1 Bacteroidales bacterium | reverse complement strand
GACAACCACCGCAACCGGCTGGACATTATCAGGACTTAATACATCAGTAACTATACAGAGTGGCGGAACACTGACTGAAACTACTGCTGTTTCACTTTCTGCAACTACAACTTTGCAGGTCGATAATGGTGGTTTTTTAAACCATAATGTTAATTCATTAACAATCTTTGCCGGGCTAGAAACTTTTGGAAATACCTCCACTGTCACTTATGGATTTTCCGGTGGACAAGCTATAATTAATGCCATATATGGTAATCTTACCGTTTCAGGTTCCGGAACAAAGTCACTAACAACAACGACAGTAAATGGAATACTTTCTTTGGAAGGAACCGCATCGGTTTCAGGATCACCTTCCTATGGAGCAAATGCTTCAATCCGTTATAGGGGTTCAGGGGGCCAGTCAACAGGGTCTGAGATACCAGCTACATTCAATGGCAGCGGTGGAATAATCTTTGATAATGCATCCGGAGTTACACTTACAACGAATGTCCCTGTCAGTAGTATTATCACGATGGTTCAGGGCAATATTATAACAGGATCTTCCATTTTAATCCTTTCAAATATTAATACGGGTTCATTGATCCGATCATCAGGTACAGTAATTGGCAAATTCCAGAGGGCTATCAATACAACTCTTCTTACTGATTATTTATTCCCGGTTGGAACAGCAACTTTCTACAGGCCGGCCGTAATGAATTTCTCCACCCTGGCTTCAACAGTCAATATAACTGCCGAATTCAAAGAAACATCTCCGGGAAGCTTTACACCATATCCTGATGGTGTTAGTCTTACAGACATTTTTACCGAAGGATACTGGCGATTTTCCAGCTCGGGAACACCAGCTGCAACCTACTCACTCAATCTGAACGGAACCGGTTTCATAAGCTTTACGTTAAATGGGACTTCCAGAATCACCGGAAGGGATAATGCCAATGGCACCTGGAGAGCTAAAGGTTCTCACGGCTCACGTATAGGAGATAATGTTTCACGCACAGGAGTAACAGGCCTGAATACAACATATTTTGATTTCGGTTTTGCAACTTGTGGTTTTACTCCGTCAATGAGTTATGGTTACGAGAGGAACATAACAATTGATAAATCAAAAGTTGCCGGAGGATCGGATCTCTATAATTTTCCGGTGCTAATCAATCTGTCTGCTCAGAATTTCTTAAAGACATCTCCATCCGGACAAATAACAAATGCAACCGGATATGATATAATTTTTACCGACAATAATTATAATAAGCTTGACCATCAGCTGGAATATTATAACGGATCGAATGGTGATCTTATAGCATGGGTCCGTATTCCAACACTCTCAGTAAGTTCAAATACTGTTATCAAAATACTGTATGGTAATTCACAAATAACAACTGATCCTTCAGTTACAACTGTCTGGGATAGTCATTATAAGGGTGTCTGGCACCTTGATAATAATAGCCTGAATGACTTTACTTCTTTTAATAAATCAGGAACTCCTTATAACACACCTACATATCCGGCAGGAATGATAAATAATTCCCTGGGATTAAATGGCACGGATGAATACGTTCAGGTATTGAACGATCCAAATATAAACTTTGCGGGAAATTTAACTGTTTCGGCCTGGATATATATGGATGCAGGAGGGCGCGACCAGAAAATTGCCAGTAACCAGAATAACTCAAGCGGAGGATTTAAATTCGGAGTATACACAAATAATAAAGTTGAATTTGAAATCCGTAATGCCGCCAATGCACCATCATTAAACAGAGATCAACCGGGAGGTACTGTTCTCGGGACAGGGCAGTGGTTTTATCTGGCAGGTATGAGTTCCGATGTTCTTGATTCAATTAAAACATTCGTAAACGGGAACCCGGAAAGACCTTTTAAAAAAACCGGAATACTTGGCATAGCATCAAACAATTTAACTTTAGGGAAGGAACCCTTTGAGTTAAATTATTATTTCGACGGACAGTTTGACGAACTCAGGATCTCTGATAAAGTAAGATCAAACGGGTGGCTCAGAACCGAATATTTTAATCAATCTTCACCATCCACATTCTATTCAATAGGTGTTGGAACTGTTTCGAATAACCTCCCGGCTTCAAGTATTTGCGCCGGGTCAATAACACTGACCTTTGGATCACCCGCAGGGGGAACTTACTCAGGGAACCCATATATTTCAGGAAACATCTTTACGCCTCCATCAGCAGGGACGTACCCGATAATATATACATACAATGGAATCTGTGGTCCCTCCTCTGTTACGAAAGATTTCATTATAACAGCAACCCCATCAGCCCCGGTCGCTGCAGATAAGGATTACTGTTCAAATCAGATCACCTATCTGGAAGCTACAACAGGAGAAAATATCCGCTGGTACAGTGGAGGCACGCTGGTAAGTACAGCTAATCCATTTTCAACAGGCATTACTGCTCCCGGTACATATAATTATACTGTTACCCAGACAATTAACGGTTGTGAGAGTGCTCCGGCTGCAGTAAGTCTGAGAGTATTCTCAGGAGTTTCAATAATAACTCAACCGGTCCCATCGTCAATCTGTAACGGCAATAATAGTACTTTTTCAGTAGTAGCCGCCGGTTATAATGTCACCTACCAGTGGCAGGAAAACAGCGTTAATATAACCAATGGAGGGATATATTCAGGCACGACCTCAGCAACACTTACCCTCACAAATCCAGTTGCAAAGAACGGAAAAATATACAGATGTATTGTTACGAGCACATGCGGCACCTCAACAGCCACAAGCAATACCGCATTGTTAACCGTAACGGTTTCGGCAGTTGCAACTTTCAGCTATACCGGCAACCCATACTGTCCGAATGCTGCGAATCCTTTACCTGCATTCAGCGGTGGCGGTATCGCCGGTACTTTCTCATCTACTGCCGGTCTGGTTTTTGTCAGTACCTCAACGGGACGAATAAATATATCAGCAAGTACACCAGGATCATATATTATTACAAATACTCTTCCGGCAGCAGGTGGCTGTGGTATAATTACTGCAACAAGTCCGGTTGAAATTATATCAAATCTTACCTGGACTGGCGCTGTAAATACTGACTGGAATACACCCGGAAACTGGTCATGCAGTTTTATTCCAACATTGTCAATGGTGGTTATGATACCAGACGTTCCAAACAAACCCGTTCTGAATGCAGGGGTAACAGGCACTGTTAAAAATTTAACAATAAATCCGGGCTCCGGATTAACTGTTTCCGGTACTCTGAAGATAGCAGGATTAGTATCAAACAACGGGATATTTGATGCAACAAACGGGAAAATTGAATTTAATGGAACTGTTCTCCAGACAATCGGAGGAGTTGATTTTATTGCCAACAGTATCAAAGATCTTACTATCAATAACCCTGCAGGCGTTACCATTCAAAGTAGTCTTAAAATTTCCGGAATCGTTGAAATTCTTACCGGAAATCTTACTTCTTCAGGAAACTTAACATTGCAATCAACAGCAACATCAACTGCATTGATAAGTGGTTCCGGTACCGGTCAGATATCCGGTAATGTTACAATGCAGCGCTATCTGCCTTCAGGATTCGGTTATAAATATTTCAGCTCTCCTTTTCACGATGCCACGGTTAATGAATTCAGTGATGATATGGATCTTGCATCCCCGTTCACACCATTTTATGCTTATGATCAAAACCGGAATTTTGCAGGCGTACCTGCCTCAGGTTGGGTAAGTTATAAAATACCTTCAAATGGTCTTTTACCGGTAGCAGGCTATTCCATAAATTTTGGATCGGTGGCTTTGCCAAAGACAATTGATGTGACAGGTGTTGTAAACAATGGAAATATTTCAGTTTCACTATATAATCATAATAATCCCTATACAAAAGGTTTCAATCTTATTGGAAATCCCTATCCTTCGGCGATTGACTGGGATGCCGCATCAGGCTGGACTAAGACAAACATAGACAATGCCTTGTATTATTTCAAGGCAAGCACTACAGATCAGTATGGGGGAACTTACAGTACCTATATAAACGGAATCTCGAGCGATGGAAATGCAACAAACATAATTCCTTCAATGCAGGGGTTCTTTATCCATGTTTCTGACGGAGCATATCCGGTTACCGGCATCCTGACTATGGACAACCGTGTCAGAATAACTGATATGACACATTCATTTTCAAAATCATCTTCAAAAAGTGTAAAATCAATCATGCCCCTTGTCAGGCTGAGTGTCGCATTTTCTGATAATCCGACGTTGTATGATCCATTTGTTTACTACTTCGATGAAAAAGCAACGAATAATTTTGATAATCAGCTTGATGGCCTTAAGTTCTTTAATACAGATGTAAAGGTTCCGAATTTTTATGCCATGAGCAATGATGGGTTCCGGCTATCAGTTAATGCCCTTCCGGAGCCGGGAGGTGAGATTCCTGCCATACCCCTGGGTTTGAGGACACGGAAAGACGGAGAATTGATATTTTCCATTAGAGATATTGAAGGAGATGTACCGGGAGGATCAGTTTATTTATATGATGCCATGAATGAAACCTCTCACAATCTATCTGATACAGATTACAGGCTCTTCCTGAATACAGGGGATTATAATAATCGCTTTTTTCTGAATTTTGCCAACATTTCAACACTTGTTAAGAATCTTGACCCTGCATCGCAACCTTTTAATGTTTATTACGCGCAGGATATCTTACATGCAGAAATTAATTGTCTATCAGGAAATAAGGGCATACTAAGGCTTGATAATCTGATGGGGCAAACAGTGTTCTTAACTACGGTATATGAAAATGGACACCATGAATTCAACCCCGGATTAATGAATGGAGTATATGTTGTCAGTCTGGTTTCGGGAAACACAAGAATTTCACAAAAAATAATCATTCAGAACAGATGATATCAAACATCATATCAGGCTTTACAGAAAAACGGCATTTAATACAGTTTTGTGCCGTATTCTTCCTGTTAACATCATCTGCTCTAAAAGCTCAGGAGGATCCTCCGCGGCCCATTGCTGTAACTGCAACTGCCCAGAGCCTTGGTTTCGGAGCATTTTATCCCGGGGCAGCAGGAGGTACTGTATCTATTAGCCCGTTAGGAGCCAGATCGGCTACAGGTGACGTTGTGCTTCTGAATCTCGGATTTACCTTCGCTCCTGCCCTTTATGAAATTGTCGGAAACCCGGGAACAGTAATAACATTACTAAATGGTTCAGATGTTTTGCTGACAGGAAGTAACGGAGGCTCGATGACACTTCATATCGGTCTCTCCAACCCTTTGTCCCCGTTTGTTTTATCTGCGCCCTACCCCATGCCAACTCAACTGAGAATTGGCGGAACTCTCTCCGTGGGAAATATTGGAGCCAACCCCCCGGGAGCTTACACCGGGACATTTAATGTAACTTTTAATCAGCAATAATCTGTAAAAACAGTTGTCTCTAAAATGATTGAAAGAAAAGTATACTCCAGGAACTCATTGTCATGGGGTATGCTTGATAACAAACTGCACTGTTTAATTTTATTCACCCTTCTGTTATTTCCCGTACAGCGAATTTTTGCACAGGAAGAGACTGTTTATGATGAGATCCCGGTATTCCTGGAATTTCCCAGGGTTGGTGGCTTTGAAATATCGGCTGTGATCATGGAGGAGGATCTGTTCCTTCCGATTACTGATCTTTTTGATTTTCTGAAAATAAGAAATGTCCCTGCTCCGGGACTCGAATCCATATCAGGATTTTTCATCAGCCAGGAGGCTGATTTTGTTATCAGTCGTACAGATAACCTCATTCGTTATCAGGAGAAAACATTTAATCTTGAACCGGGCGATCTGATAAGAACCGAATTCAATCTTTATCTGCGTTCCACCTACTTCGGAAAAGTATTCGGGCTCGACTGCATATTTAATTTCAGAAGTCTCTCAGTAAAGATTGTCAGCAAGCTTGAGTTACCGCTCATCCGTGAGATGCGAATGGAAGAAATGCGCCGAAATCTTACCCGGCTCAAGGGAGAGGTGAAAGCAGATACTACTGTTAAACGCAGCTACCCTTTATTCAGAATGGGAATGGCAGACTGGTCGGCAATAGCCACACAAGAGATTGAAGGAAATACAGATACGAGGCTTAATCTGGCCCTGGGTGCTATGATAGCCGGAGGAGAAGCCACAGCTTCATTAACATACAATAGTATTGACCCCTTCAGTGAGAAACAGCAGTATTATCTTTGGCGATATGTTGATAATGATTTCAAAGCTGTAAGGCAGGTAATGGCAGGGAAAATTGCCACAATGTCAACATCAACTATCTATAATCCTGTAATTGGGGTTCAGTTTACAAATACACCGACAACATACAGAAGATCATTTGGAAGCTATACGCTTAGTGACAGAACAGAGCCGAACTGGATAGTGGAACTATATGTCAATAATGTACTTATAGATTATATAAAAGCTGATGCTTCCGGATTTTTTAAGTTTGAAGTACCTCTGGTATACGGGAACTCAATTGTTCAGTTGAAATTTTTCGGACCCTGGGGTGAAGAAAGAGTCCGTGAGCAGAATATAAATATTCCCTTCAATTTTCTTCCAAAAAATACTTTTGAATACAAGGTAAGTGCCGGACTTGTTGAAGATTCACTTTTCAGCAGGTTTTCAAGGGTAAGTCTTAATTACGGAGTTTCACGGAGACTTACAGTCGGTTCAGGCATTGAATACCTCTCATCCGTTGTATCAGGGCCAGCTATGCCTTATTTTAATGCTTCCTGGAGCATTTTGAAGAACATACTTTTATCCGGAGAATATACTTATGGCGTAAGATCAAAGGGAACACTTTCATACAGACTGCCTTCGAACATACAGCTCGACCTTAATTATACACGATATGACAAGGATCAGAAAGCTATTAGTTTTAATTATCGTGAAGAGAAAAGAGCAACAGTCTCCCTGCCAGTTAAAATCAGAACTTTTTCATCCTTTCAACGAATTTCACTTTACCAGATAGTTCTTCCTGCTTCAAAATATACAACTGGTGAATGGATGTTCACCGGTTCGGTTTTTGGAGTAAGTACAAATCTCACCACCTATGCGCTGTTTTTAGAAGGAACAAATCCATATGTTTACAGCAATCTTTCACTCTCCCTCCGACTTCCGGCAAAATTTATTTTGATGCCGCAAACCCAGTACAGCTATACACATAAAGAATTTCTTTCAGCTAAACTGGTTGTTGAAAAGCATTTGATGGAAAACGCATTTCTTAATCTTTCCCTTGAGCAGAATTTCAGCAATAATTACAGAATGGCTGAACTGGGTTTCCGCTACAATTTCAGCTTTGCCCAAACCGGCCTGTCTGTAAGGCAAAGCAACAAGAGAACATCTCTTGTTGAATATGCCAGAGGCAGCCTTATTTACGACAAGAAAACGGGTTACCTTGGAGGGGATAACCAATTTAAT
Source organism: Bacteroidales bacterium (assembly GCA_038247205.1). Classification (GTDB taxonomy): domain Bacteria; phylum Bacteroidota; class Bacteroidia; order Bacteroidales; family VadinHA17; genus LD21. The sequence continues at coordinate 19,060 of JBBRVC010000041.1, read as the reverse complement.
GTAGGAAAAGGTGGTATATCGGTCATTCCTTTCCTTGATATAAATACAAACGGATTAAGGGATCCCGGCGAACCAAAAGCATATGGTTTGAATTTACGTGCCAACGGAGGCAGGATTGAAAAAAGCGAACGCGATACAACTATAAGGATCCTTGGACTTGAGCCTTACTCCAGCTGCTTCATTGAACTGGATGAAAATAGCTTTGAAAACATCTCCTGGAGACTGCCGATCAGAACGCTGAGTGTTGCAGTTGATCCCAATATACTGAAACACATTGAGATCCCGGTTAACGTTGTGGGGGAAGCTTCCGGAAGTGTTACCCTTGATAAAAAAGGTGAGATCAGCGGGCAGGGGCGCATCATAATGAGATTTTCAGGTAAAAACCATAAGCTTTCAGGAACGACTTTAACGGAGGAGGACGGGTATTACAGCTGGTTCGGACTTGTTCCCGGAAATTATACAGTTGCACCCGATACATCACAGTTAAGAAAACTGGGAATGGTCTCTGAACCACAAACAATTGATTTTAAAGTTACTGCAGGGCTGGATGGTGAGATAATTGATGGTCTGGATTTTAAACTTCGTATGTTAATAACAGATACTACAGGTACGGAAGAACCCAAGGTAACTGTTGTTACCAGAAAAGATTCCTCATATATCATTGTTCATGAAGTTGTTCAGGAACTTATAACCATTTCAAAAGACAGTTATGCAATACAGCTTGGCGCATTCAGAAACAAGGCTAATGCCGAGGTGTTGCGCAGGAACCTTGAGAAGTTGCTTGGCCGGAAAGTTGAAATAATTATCGAGGACAATTTTTATAAAGTCAGGATAAATGAGATAGAGACCCGCAAGGAAGTTGATGAAATAATATCAGTTCTTCATAAAAACGGCATAACAGAACTCTGGGTTATAAGCCTTAAAGCCAAGCAGCAGCAAATGATTCTTACTGAGAAACAAGACTCCCTGCTGCGTGTTGATGAGATAAAAACCTTTCTACCATTTGGAGATGAATTCTATAAACTCAAACTGCCCGGGGATCCTCTTCTTGATCCAACTATTCTGGAAATGATGGAGATCAAACCAGGAATTTCCAAACCTGTTTTTTCTGATATCAGACATATCCGGGTACAATTGAATGAGGAACTTCCTGCTAAGGAAAATACTGAAAGCTCAATTGATAGCAGACAGATCATCACACTTGGAAGAGTTGAAGCTGCATTTGAATTTCCATCCTTTGCAGAACATCATTTTAGAACGGCTATACTGGAAACCAAACTTGAAAAACCAATAATAAGACCCGAACCCACAATATCGCTTCAGGTTGCCGTATACCAAAAACAATCACAGGCTCTGCAGGCCAAAAGGAGAATAACCTCGAAGCTTAAACTGCCTGTTGAAATTGTTCAGCAATGGGAATACTATAAAGTTATCATTACAGGATTCCATACCCGTGAGGAGACATACAAGTACTATCCCGAACTGGCAGGTATAGGTTATCCGAATATTACGCTTATTGAGGAGTAAAACCCCTCCACCTTCGGCACCTCCCCTGCGAGGGGAGGAGTTATGCAAATAGGCTGGAAGTACGTCTGGCCCCAACCCCCCCTATCAACTCTGCGCCCTTTGCGTTTAATGGATTACAACCAGCAAAATGCAAATTGCAAATTTCAAAGCCTCCCGGGTTATAGGGCAACCTGATCAGTCGTATTTAAACAATAAGCCCAAAATCTTGTTTACTCTAGTATTGAATAAATTATGAATGAAACAGTACCCCTTATCAGAAATAAAAGAGGAACAAAAAATGAAGATGGTACTGGAAATTTAAATCAGATTTTTATGATAACTCGAATAAAAAAAACAACAATAATCACTCTGGTATTTTTGATTTTTGCTTTTGACGTTTTCGCGCCAAGCACAAATACCAAAGTGATTGTAGATTCTCCTCCCATACAGCCATTCAGGAAACTTATTCACGCTGTGGGAATGGTAGAAACAGGGTTTGACACCCTCGCGTATAATCCTGTTGAAGAGGCAACCGGCTATTTTCAGATTCGCCCGATCCGGGTTCTGGACTATAATCGAAGAACCGGAAGCAGCTATACTTTAAACGATATGTTTAATTATGAAATAGCAGAGAAGGTATTTTTATACTATGCTTCGATTATAGGACCGGGCGACTTCGAAAAAATTGCCAAGAACTGGAATGGCTCAGGCCCATTAACTATTCACTACTGGGAACGGGTGAAGAAATATCTGTAACAATAATGTTTCGCATTCGCAAGGTAATAAATCCTTACCTTCCGGGTAACAGACAGACCATGGATCGGGTAAGAGCTATTATCCGGGCACAGTTTCCTGACATCAGGGAAAAAATCGTCGGGGATATCGCTGAACAGATGGCGAATCCGGTAAAATCAAAATACCACACTTTTTTAATTGTGGCTGAAGATTTTCGCGGAAATATAAGAGGATTTGCTATCCTCCTGTATATGGCTGATCTAAAAATCTGTTATCTTGATTTTCTTGCAGTAATGCCTGACATTCCAACTTCAGGTGTTGGTGGTTCAATTTATGAAAAGCTCAGGGAAGAAGCTGCTTCGCTGAAAACTATTGGCATGTTTTTCGAATGCCTTACAGATGAACTTGCTCATTGCAACGATACTACACTGGTAAGGCAAAACGCAAAAAGGCTCGCATTTTATGAGCGTTATGGTGCATATCCTATAATTAATACCTCATACGAACTGCCCGTTCAAAAGGATGACGATTGTGCCCCGTTCCTGCTTTACGACAACCTTGGTACCAACAGGCAACTTTCAGCCAGAGAGTTAAAAAAGATCTACCGTGCGATCCTTGAGAGAAAGTACAGTTGCCCGACAGAATATGTTAAGATGGTTGTATCCAGTGTAAAGGATGACCCGGTCAAGCTAAGACCTCCAAGATATTTCCTCAAGGAAGTGAAAACCCCGCAGCGTGATAATCAGGATTTAAGAATTCAGCTTTTTATAAATTCCAGGCATGCAATCCATCATGTAATGGAGGTGGGGTATGTTGAGTCGCCGGTTCGTGTAAAAAGTATTCTGAAAGAAGTACAGAAACTGGGCATCACAGCTGAAGGAAGGGTGCATGAATATCCCGAAAAATATGTATTGGAAATCCATGACCGTGGTTTTGTTAAGTACTTCAAAACCGTATGCGCAGGGTTAAAACCGGGAAAATCAGTTTATCCATACGTGTTCCCTATCCGCAATGAAGCAAGGCCTCCGAAAGATCTCTCGGTAAGGGCAGGTTATTACTGTATCGATACATTTACACCTCTGAATATGAATGCATACCTGGCAGCCAGGTGGGGTGTGAATTGCTCCTTAACAGCTGCAGATTCTATTCTGGATGGAAACAGCATCGCATATGTGCTGACACGTCCACCGGGTCACCATGCTGAGCGTTTTGTTTTTGGTGGATTCTGCTATTTTAACAATGCAGCCATTGCAGCCAACTACCTTAGCAAGTACGGCAAGGTGGCCATTCTTGATGTAGATTACCATCATGGTAACGGACAACAACAAATATTCTATGACCGTTCTGATGTACTTACCATATCAATTCATGGCCATCCTTCATTTGCATATCCTTATTTTTCAGGCTTTAAGGAAGAGAGGGGCGAAGGTGAAGGAAGGGGTTTTAATTTCAATTTTCCTTTGAAGGAGGAAATTAATGGGACAGAACATCGTAAGGCAATTGAAAAAGCACTGGTTATAATCAGAAAATATAAACCCGAGTACCTGATAGTAGCATTAGGTCTTGATACTGCAAAAGGTGATCCCACCGGAACCTGGAACTTAGTCCCCAACGACTTTTCACTAAATGGGAAAGTAATCGGGAAGCTTGCTCTCCCTACAATAATAGTTCAGGAAGGAGGATACAAAAACCGGGAACTTGGTATAAATGCCAGGCAATTCCTGAAAGGATTTTATGACGGGTACCTCGAAGTAAGTGAATGATCCATCTGATTACTACGCTGATTTTATTTTTGATTTTACCTTCTTCCAGTAATCTATAGTCATCGGTCCCGATCCATTCCAGTCTTTGGCAATTTTTTCATAATGAGGATATCCCGTAAGATTCGCATAATAGAGAAATATCTTTTTTGATATTTCAAAATCATAACAATCCCTGAGAATGTAGCGTTCTCCTGTTCTCTTATTATAATCACTTAGCCTGATCGGCCTGATTTGAAACGGTCCGGTAGCTTCTTCAGCTACATTGTATGCATTAAAATTACCTCCACATTCCACCTTAACAATTGCATCGATTAATCTGTCAAATGCGTAAACAGGCTCTGACCTGTTAAGAAAGAGCACATTCAGATCAGGACCTGCAGCTCTGATGGAAATGAGTAAAAAGCCAATTAACAATAAACTTTTCATCATAATATAATTTTGATTTTTAAGGTATGCTGGAACCGCACATGTTTGATAAAATTATATTTAAAGGTGTTTGTGTTTGCAAAACATGTGGGTTTCATCTTGTTATAATTAGTCTGTTTATCAAATGATCGATTCAAAATATTTTATGCCCCGGGTAATTTCCCGAACATTTACGAAGTCCAATTCAATTATGTATTTTTTTGGTCCATCCTGAATAATGGACATTTTTGACACACCTCGGGTTGAAACCGCTTTTGGGCGTTAAACGATTCTCAACTTTATCTCTTTCAGCACATTAGGTAGTTTTCTCGTTAGCAGAACAGGTAATCATTATCGGAGTTTATGCTAAGTAAAACAAAGATATTTACTCTTCTTCTCAACAAGTTGCATAACTTATCAGAAATGTTACAGAATTCCCACATCCGCCTATATTTTGTTTAAAAGAAGTTGCATTATTACTGCGCCGAACTCGCCAGCTAAAACAAAAAGCCCTGATAATGTATATTATCAAGGCAGTAGAATTTGTGTTGACCCACAGGGGCTCGAACCCCGACTCTTCAGAACCAAAATCTGACGTGTTGCCAATTACACCATGGGTCAGTCTGAAATAATACGGTGCAAAATTAATAAATTTTTCGAAAAATTTACGATGGGGAATGATTTTGAAACTGAAGTACCTGAAATCAATTCTGAGTAAACATTATCTCTTCATATTTATCACGGTTCATTTCATTTATTTCCACCACAATAAAAGGGCAATCAACCAGGGATCTTAAAATAAATCCCAGCTCTCCCATATCATCATCACCTTGTTCGAAATACCATGTTATCCTTACATTAAACGATAGATCCTTCATTTCAGCGACTTCTTTGAGGATCGCATAGATCCATTTGGTTGATGAAGTATTAATGTATTCGAAACCAAAGCCTATTGTTGTTTTCCCATCATACTGACGTTTACACTCGCAAATCCATTCATAAACAGGCCGGTAGAACTCCCCTGGATTTTCAGGAATTGATCTGCCCATAATGAAAATTTTCCCGGGCTCAAGTATGATCCAGGGTGTCTTTCGTGATGCCTCTCTTATGTATTTTTCAGGATACATTTTTTTCTATTCCATTTCTTGGACTGTGGTACTGTACACTCAACGCAATTCTTATTAAAAAATTACCCCATTTACTCAACCTGTAAAATTAAAAAAAGGTTGAGCACTACCAAAAGTTTTCAGAGTTCCCTGTTAAAAAGATTAGGCTCCTTCTCTTCCCACAAAGTCGGATGCTCATCTTCAAATCTTTTTATTATGGCTTTTATAATTGTTTCCCTCAAAAATTCTGATTTGTTCTTCACCCGGTATCGGTTACAATAAATTCCAAGCGCTCTCATCTCCCTGTTGTTGAGCAATACCGAAAGCCTGTTGTTACGCTTCAGCTTATCCTCCTTATGTGCCGAATGTTTCAAAATAATTTTCCGACAGCTAATTTATATCAAAGAGGCCATCTATTCACGATCCGGGGAAATTAGTTTTTAACAAAAAAAAAGAGCCGGTCTTTATGTGACTGGCCCTGTGATTGTTATATTATTAACAACTTTTATTGTCAGGAATACCTTCCAACAGCATTCAGATCTTCAAAAGCTTCTTTAAGCCTTGTAATGAATGTCTCTTCACCTTTTCTCAGCCATACTCTTGGATCGTAGTACTTCTTATTCGGCTTATCTTCTCCTTCGGGATTACCTATCTGACCCTGCAGATATGCATTCTTTTCAATCGAATAATTATTAATGCCGTTCCAGAATGCCCATTGCATATCGGTATCGAGGTTCATCTTTACAGCACCATATTTGATTGCTTCGGTTATCAGATGTTTTTCTGAACCGGATCCTCCATGAAACACAAAATTGACGGGATTGGCTTCAGTCCCGAATTTTTTAGCAATATGTTCCTGGGAATTTTTAAGAATAATCGGCTTTAGTTCAACATTTCCGGGCTTATATACACCATGAACATTCCCAAAAGAAGCGGCAATTGTAAAATTCTCACTTATTTTCAATAGCTCCTGATAAGCATAAGCAACATCCTCAGGCTGTGTATAGAGCCTTGAACTGTCGATGCCGGTATTATCAACACCATCTTCTTCTCCGCCGGTAACGCCAAGCTCAATTTCAAGTGTCATTCCTATTTTGTCCATCCTCTCAAGATATTTTTTGCAGATATCAATGTTTTCGACCAATGGTTCCTCCGAAAGGTCAAGCATATGAGAGCTGAAAAGCGGCTTCTCATTGGCTTCGAAAAAATCTTCTCCCGCATCCAGAAGGGCATCGATCCAAGGAAGAAGTTTCTTTGCCGCATGGTCGGTGTGAACAATAACCGGAATGCCATAGTATTCAGCTACATTATGAATATGAAGAGCTCCCGAGATACCACCTGCAATAGCCCCGATATGATTATCTTTAGAAAGACCCTGACCTCCAAAAAAATGTGCTCCGCCATATGAAAATTGTATAATCACCGGTGAATTGACAATTTTTGCTGTCTCCAACACCGCATTTACAGAATTAGTTCCAACAACATTCACTGCCGGGATGGCAAAATCATTTTTGTTGGCAAAATCAAATAAAGCTTTCACATCTTCACCGAAAATCACTCCGGGTTCCAGGTTTAATCCCTTACTGTTCATATATTTAAATTTTTAATTAAATTTGAATTATTACTGATGCAAATATAATTAAAAATTATGCTCTGCTAAAATCAAATCCGGCATTATAAACAATCTAATTTTCACTCTTTAAAAGATTTATATATTCCGTTTTAAGATATTATTTATCTTCGTAACCTTATTTTAAATGGTGATTGTCTGTTTAGATCGAATGAAATATAACAACAGTATGGAAATACTACAAAATGATTCATGCAGATGTCTATTAATCAATTATATAACATGAAGAAGTTTTTAATTTTACTATCCGGGGTGTTCTTGCTGACCTTCCCGGCTTTTTCTCAACAACACATCTGGTCGCTGGAAGAATGCATAAGATATGCTATTGAAAACAATATTCAGATCAAACAACAGATCATACAGACTGAATATCAGAGGAATGCACTCGATCTGTCCAAGCTGAAGCTTTTACCCACTCTCAATGGCTCGGCAACCCATAATTACTCATTCGGACGGGCGCTTGACGAGACTACCTATCAGTATACCGATCAACAGAATGTTCAGTCCAATAACTTCTACCTGGGAGGAAACACGAACCTCTTCAGCGGGCTGCAGAATTTTAACACTATTAAGAAGAACGAATATAACCTGCTGGCAAGCCAGGAAGATCTTAACAGTATAAAAGATAATATAGCGCTGAACGTTGCACTTTATTATTTACAGATCGTACTTAATAAAGAAATTACCACTGCCACTGAAAACCAGCTTGACATAACTCTTCAGCAGATTGAAAAATCAAAAAAACTTGTTGATGCCGGAAGCATTGCCAGAGGGAATCTGCTTCAGATTGAAGCTCAGGCTGCCCAGGAAGAGTTGCAACTGATAAATATTGAAAATCAGCTTCAGACATCATTCCTGAACCTTACCCAGCTTCTGGAAATACAGACGCCTGAAGGTTTTGAGGTTCTTGTGCCAGAAATCGTTGTTGACTCCAATACCATAATAACCGGAAATATCGATGAGATTTTTGAGGTTGCAATAGGGAACAGACCCGATGTAAGAAGTTCTGAGCACAGGCTTACCTCTTCGGGGTACGATTTGAAAATTGCGCAAGGAGGAAGAAGTCCGCGGCTTTCTATGAGTCACTCATTCAGCACCGGTTATTCCGATATAAGGAGCAAGATACTCGGAATTGATCCTGTTACAGGTCCGATTTACGGTAAATATTCTTTTGCAGGCCAGATAAATGACAATATAAATTATGGTATCGGTTTTTCACTTAATATCCCGATTCTTAATGGCTGGCAGATAAATAAAAGCATCTCAAACTCACGCCTGGCAATTGAGAACAACGAGTATGCACTTGAAAATACAAGGAAACAGCTTTACAAGAGTATACAGCAGGCTTATACCGACGCGGTTGCTGCTCTGAAAAAATACAACGCAAGTATAAAAGTTGTTACTTCCACCGAGGAATCATTCAGATATACAGAACAGAAATTTAACGTGGGAATGATCACTCCTGTTGATTACAATGCTGCCAAAACCCAGCTTCTTAATGCACAGTCTGACATGGCTCAGGCAAAATATGAATTCATTTTTAAAACAAAAGTTCTCGATTTCTATAAAGGCATACCCCTGAACCTGAATAATTAACCTACTTAATACCATGAAAAACAATAAGATACTTAAAATTCTGATCCCTGCTGTAATAATTCTTTTAATATTTGCTGTTGTAGGCAAGAAAGCAGGCTGGTTTGGTAAAGCACTCACTGTAAAGGTCGCTATGGAAATCGCAGAAAAACGCACAATCGTTGAAACGATTACCGCTAATGGAAAAATACAACCTGAAAAAGAAGTTAAGATAAGTCCTGATGTCTCGGGTGAAATCGTAGAGCTCACCGTTAAAGAAGGCGATCAGGTTGAAAAAGGCAAATTGCTCATCAGGATTAAACCCGATATCTATATTTCTCAGAGAGACAGGTCAATGGCAGCAATCAGTTCTGCACGTGCTCGTCTGTCCCAATCAGAGGCTCAGTTCATACAATCTGAACTTTCATTTAACCGTACAAAGCAACTTTTTGACGAGCAGACAGTATCAAAATCTGAATTCGAACAGATACAAGCATCCTACAGCGTAGCAAAAGCTGAGGTGGATGCTGCAAAGTTCTCAGTTGTGAGCGCTGAAGCATCGCTGAAAGAGGCTAATGAAAACCTTACCAAAACATCTATTTATGCACCGATGTCAGGAACAGTTTCAATGCTTCTGGTTGAGCTTGGAGAAAGAGTCGCGGGTACTGGAATGATGGCTGGTACTGAATTATTAAGGGTTGCCGATCTTTCCCGCATGGAAGCACAGGTGGAAGTGAATGAAAATGATATCGTCAGAGTAAATCTTGGAGATACCGCACTTATTGAAGTGGACGCATATCTCAATAAAAAATTCAGGGGAATCGTGACCGAAATTGCCAATTCAGCAAAAACAACAGGAGTTTCTGCCGATCAGGTCACCAATTTTGATGTTAAGATCCTGATTATACCTGAATCATATAATGATCTCGTTATAGCAGGCAACCCTAACCCATTCAGGCCTGGAATGTCGGCCACAGTTGACATTCAGACGGAAACCAGGGATGATATCCTTACTGTTCCTATTCAATCGGTGACAACCCGGACTGACACTATAAACGCGGGTTTTACGCTTTCAGACAAGGACATCAGGACGCTGGTATTCATTGCTGACGGAGAATACGCATTAGCAAAAGATGTAACAACAGGTGTACAGGATAATAATTATATTGAAATTCTCACCGGCATCAATGAAAATGACAAGGTAGTTTCAGCACCTTTCAGCGCAATAAGTAAGAAACTTTCAGACAGTACACTTATTGAGATCGTTAAGAAAGAAGTGCTTTTTAAGGAAAAATAGACTTTATAAACATGTATGATAATTTGTCTTGAAACTTCTACTTCTATGTGCTCAGTGGCATTATGTGATAATGCCGGTGTTATTGCCTTGCGGGAAAGCGACAAGGACAAGTCACACGCATCTTCATTAACAGTTTATATTGATGAGCTGCTGAAAGAATCTGGGCTCAAAGCCAAAGATCTTGAAGCAGTTGCCGTAAGTAAAGGGCCGGGGTCGTTTACCGGACTTCGAATCGGAGTATCTGTTGCGAAAGGAATTGCCTATTCTGCTTCAATACCAATAATCGGGATCGATACAACCCTTTCGATGTTTTATGGTTTAATTAATATGCCTCATATAAATAGCATAACAGACAGCAGCACATTATTTTGCCCTATGCTGGATGCCAGGCGTTCGGAAGTTTATTATGCGCTATACGATACTGATGGCAGGTTGTTCAAAGGGATTTCAGCCTCAGTAATAGATGGAGAGTCATTCATGGATATTCCCGAAACACATAAAATCATATTTTTTGGCGATGGATCAGCCAAATGCAAGGATCTTATAAAGCGGGTTAATGTCTGGTTTGACAACCAATACACAATTTCGGCAGCACACATGCACAAGCCTGTATATGAGGCTTTTGCAAACCAGAATTTCGAAGATGTCGCCTATTTTGAGCCATTCTATCTTAAAGATTTTGTAGTGACAAAACCGGTAAAAAATATTTTAGGACAATAAACCGGCCCGTTAATTGCCGGTAAGTAGATATGAGAAGTATTGCATTCATAATATCTCTTCTAATAGTGACCTCCTCTCTTCTAAAGGGTCAGAACTACTGTGTTGGTGAAAAAGTCGACTATATAATACATTACGGTGTTTTAAACGGCGGAATTGCCACACTTGAACTGAAGAGCGACACGCTAAAAGGTAAAGAAGTCTGGCACTCAACGATGATTGCTAAAACAACCGGTATGGCTGACGCAATTTTCAGGGTTCTCGATATTTATGAAAGTTACATAGATCCTAAAACGGAGTTACCGGTAAAATCCATCAGAAATATCCGCGAAGGCAGGTACAGAAAATATAATGAGGTACTGTTCGATCATAAAACCCGGTCTGATTCTGCCATACTTACCAGCGACCTCACCGGTATTCACATTGCCCCAAAGGGAATACACGACATTCTTTCGTGCTTTTACTGGCTGAGGAATCATATACTACCTGACATGGAAAGTGCAAAAAAAGGCGATATAATAACAATAATGACCTGGTTTACAGATGAACTCTATCCAATCAGACTTAAATACCTGGGTACTGATGAGATTAAAACCAAGGCTGGAAAAATAAAATGTTACAAATTCAATCCTATAACTGAAAAGGGGCGATTATTTAAAACCGAAGAAGATATTTCCTTCTGGTTTTCGGCTGATAAAAATTTTTTACCTGTGAGGATACGATTTGATATCTTTGTTGGCGGATTTACAGTTGAAATGATAAAATATGAGGGACTGCTATATCCATTGGGGTCTTTAGAGTAATAATAAATATAACAGAGAAAAATTAATAGATTTTATGGCAAGTACTGCAGATTTCAGGAACGGATTGGTCATCGAATTCAATAATGACCTTTATACAATTGTACAGTTTCAGCATGTTAAACCCGGTAAAGGACCGGCATTTGTAAGAACCAAACTCAAAAGCCTTAAATCGGGAAGAGTTATCGACAATACTTTTTCTTCCGGCACAAAAGTTAATCTTGCCCGTGTCGAAAGACGTCCATATCAATATTTATATAAAGATGATATGGGTTATTATTTCATGCATCTTGAGACCTACGAACAAATCCATGTTAATACCAGCCTGATTGAAAATAATGAATTTTTGAAAGAAGGCCAGAATGTAGAGGTTGTTGTGCATGCAGATACTGAGACAATATTATCGGTAGATCTTCCACAGTTCGTTGTTATGGAGGTTACCTACTCAGAGCCCGGCTTAAGGGGAGATACTGCCACAAACACGCTGAAACAGGTCAAAATTGAATCGGGAGGAACAATAATGGTACCTTTGTTTGTAAATACAGGTGACAAAATAAAAATTGACACCCGCGACAGGTCGTATGTTGAACGGGTAAAATCATAATTTTTGAAAATGCCGGAGAAGAAGAGTGCAGCGGACAGATTAAAAATTTCCAGGTTTAAGCTGGATGCTTTACTCGATATTACAATATCGATCAATGCAAATCTGCCTACAGAAGAGCTTCTCTCCAAATATGAGTCGGTTCTCAGGCAGCATCTGGGAATCGGCAGGATTATGATCTTTAAGCGCTCACTTAACTGGGAATGCATTCTCAATGCGGGGTTCCCTAAACATTATGAATCGCTCGATGTCGAAAACAGCCTCTCAGGCTTCACGGAGATAACATATGTATCGGCAAAAATGGGCTTTGAGGGTGTAGATATAATTGTGCCGGTATACAATAATAATGTTCAGCTTGCCTTTGTATTTATTGGCGATATTGAGGAAGAAGGCGAGGGCATGAGCCCTGTACTCAAGCATCTTAACTTCATTCAGACAATTTCCAGTATTATAATTGTTGCCATAGAAAATATCAGGTTTTTCAAGGAAAGTCTACGGCAGGAAGCATTTAAAAAAGAGCTTGAAGTTGCTGCCAGGATGCAAAAAATGCTAATCCCCGATAATAAACATATGCCCCGGACTGCAAAATTCATAATTAATGGATTTTATTTTCCTCATTATGAAGTCGGGGGCGATTATTACGACTGCCTGAAGCTGTCAGATACTAAAATGGGGTTTTGTATTGCCGATGTCTCTGGAAAAGGAATCTCTGCCGCCATGCTGATGTCAAACTTCCAGGCCAGTCTGAGAGCTATGTTCACTCATGATATTGATCTTGAGACACTTGTAGTTAAACTAAATTCCATTGTAATAGGCAACGCCGAGGGTGAAAAATTCATAACCTTTTTCGTCGCCCGGTACTGCCAGGAATCAAGAGTACTTGAATATGTCAATGCTGCGCATAATCCACCGGTATTGTTAAACATATCAACCTGCGAGGTATGGTATCTTCATCCATCATGCGTGGGTATAGGAATGCTCGATGAAATCCCTTCTATCAGGAAGAACAGCATAACCGTCAGAGATCATACCAAGATTGTGTGCTATACCGATGGCCTTTCGGAACTAAAAGGTGACGACGGGAAAGATATAGGTACTGATGAAATTCTAAAGCAGATCTCCAACTGCGAGCCTGTTGAAAAGAATATGCTCGACATGCTTTTTGAGCTTGGCATCCCCGATACAAACCCCAATCTGTTTGACGATGTTTCAATAATAGCTGCTGATCTGTTATAAGAACTTTATCTCAGCAGGCCCTGATCAGGAAGTAATTCTTCTTGCCTTTCTGTATAAGCAGGTACTTGCCATTAAGCAGAGAATCAACGTCGTAAATTAATTCAGGATTTTCAATCTTATCCTTATTAACACTGAGTCCGCCACTCTGAACAAGCCTTCTTAATTCACCTTTTGAGGCAAAAACCTGCGAATGCTCTGCGAGAAGCTCAACCAGCGAAACGCCTTTATTAAGAATATCTGCAGGAACGTCAAATACCGGTACTCCTTCAAAAACTGAAAGGAAGGTGCTTTCGGTCATCTTTTTAAGTAAATCGGTTGTACCTTTCCCGAACAGGATCTGTGATGCCTCAACGGCTCCTTCATAATCTTCACGCGAATGCACCATTACAGTTACCTCTTCTGCCAGACGTCTCTGAAGCAGTCTTTCATGCGGATTAACCGAATGGGCAGCAATAAGATCCTCTATCTCTTTCTTTTCCAGTGCAGTAAAGATCTTAATGTACTTTGCGGCATCATCATCTGACACATTCAGCCAGAACTGGTAAAAGCTATAGGGTGTTGTCTTCAGGGGATCGAGCCAGACATTGCCGGATTCTGTTTTACCGAATTTTGAGCCATCAGCCTTTGTTATCAGTGGACAAGTCAGGGCGAATGCTTCTCCTCCTGCTTTACGCCTTATCAGTTCGGTTCCGGTAACAATATTTCCCCACTGGTCGGAGCCACCCATCTGAAGCTTACATCCATAATCATTATAAAGATGTAAAAAGTCAGTTCCCTGCACAAGCTGGTATGAAAATTCAGTGAACGACATTCCATCTTTCGACTCAGCCCCAATCCTCTTTTTTACCGAGTCTTTCGACATCATGTAGTTAACGGTTATGTGCTTACCAATATCCCGTATGAAACCAAGAAATGAATAATTTTTCATCCAGTCGTAGTTATTGACCATCAGGGCCCGGTTCTTTTTTTCTGAGTTGAAATCAAGAAATTTTGTGAGCTGGTTTTTAATTGCTTCCTGGTTTTTTCTGAGTGAATCTTCATCAAGGAGATTTCTTTCCTCTGATTTGCCCGACGGATCGCCGATCATACCCGTAGCTCCACCTACCAGAGCAATGGGAATATGTCCAGCACGCTGAAAATGCATCAGCAGCATAATCTGAACCATATGGCCGATATGCAGAGAGTCAGCCGTGGGATCAAATCCTATATAGCCTGTTGTTACTTCTTTATTCAGCAATTCTTCAGTTCCCGGCATGATATCATGAATCATCCCTCTCCATTTCAGTTCTTCAACAAAATTCATAAGCACATTTTTAAAGAATTGCAAATATAGTAAACAGTTAAATAGTTAACTCTTCGGGTTTCTTTTTAAAACGGTCAAAACTTCTATAGAAAGTCCCCTCTCCGATTATTGGGAAGATTCCCGGCACTAAATCGGAAATAGGATTATAAAACATAGACTCTTCAATTTTCTCTTTTGGGAGGAATGGTCTTCTTGCATCAACAGCATTAAGAATAACAAAGAAAACGCTCATAATCAGTATTGATTTCAGGAAGCCGAATACAATACCGAGGAGCCTGTTAATAAAACCCATCGCAACAGCGTCAACGAGCTTATCTGCAAGAATACCAATAAAATGGATAACAATTACAATTGCCCCGAAGGTTATCAGAAATGCAATTATCCCTACGTACTGGCCGGTCATATCAAAAAAATCATAAAGCTTTTCGGCCGTGTAGCTTGAAAACCTGATAGCCCCCCAGATGCCCAGTATTAAGGCAGCTAAGGAAGCGACTTCTTTAACAAGTCCGTTAATAAATCCCATCACCATCGATAATCCGAGGAGTATGAGAATAACCATATCAATCCAGTTCATAATTTTCAGTGTTAGACAAATTCAAAGATAATTTATTTTTCGTCTCTCATCGTTTTGACGTTTCGCGTTTGAGGTTTGGCGTTAGGTGTTCGGGTTGCTCCTTTATGTTGTATTGTACTTCTAGACTTCCTGAGGCACTTTCAGTAAGGAATATGAGGGAATAATTTAACTATCGAAATATAGTCTGTTTAAATTTTAATTCCCAAGTCTCCATATTTTGTTTAACTTGACTTTCAAAAAAAAATGCCCCCGTATTGAAGGACGAGGGCGGCCTAAATGTTTTCACAACGGAATAATCCTTATTGTGAATTGCTTCAGTTGAAACAAATGTAAGAAAAATAACAATACACAACAATATGAAAAAAATTCTTGGGCTTGATTTGGGTTCTGCATCAATTGGCTGGGCTTTAATTGCAGAAAATGAAATATCAGGAATTGTTAAAACTGAAATACTTGGTTTGGGAAGCAGGATAATTCCTTATGACGGAACCGAAGGGAATGACTTTGCAAAAGGGACAGGAGAAAGTAGAAATTCACTTCGAACTAAAGCCAGGACAGCCCGAAAAGGTTATGATCGGTATCAGTTACGGCGAAAATATTTAGTAGATGTTTTGCTGAAGAATGGACTGATGCCAGATGAGAACCTTAAGAATTTAACAAAAATACAACTTTGGGAACTTCGCAATAAATCTGCAAAATCTGAAATATCTTTGGCAGAATTGGGAAGGATTCTCCTTTGGTTAAATCAAAAAAGGGGCTATAAAAGCAGCAGAAGTGATGCTAATCTGGATAAAAAAGATACTGAATATGTTGTAAAAGTAAAAACCAGGCATGAAAAAATCAAAGAACTTAACCTAACTATTGGGGAGTATTTTTATAATGAATTTCAAGAGAATGAAAATTATCGGGTAAAAGAAAATATTTTTCCGCGAGAAGCTTATATAGAAGAGTTCGATAAAATTTTCATAATCCAGAAAAGATTTCATCCGGAATTAAATGATGATCTGATTAAAAAAATAAGAAACGAAATTATTTATTATCAGCGACCTTTAAAATCTCAGAAAGGACTAGTCTCTGTTTGTGACTTTGAGGGATTTTGGAAAATAAAAGCGGGTAAAGAATATTTTGTTGGTCCAAAAGTAGCTCCAAAAAGTTCTCCATTGTTCCAGTTAGGAAAAATATGGGAAAACATAAACAATATAAAAATCAGTTCACGAACTGGAGGCGATATTTCTTTGACAAAAGAACAGAAATGGACTTTGTTTCACCATCTTGATAACAACGAGAAACTAACTCAAGCTGACTTGCTAAAGATCCTCCAACTAAAAAGGGACAATTGCTTTGTAAATAAACAATTAACTAAGGGAATTCAGGGTAATATTACAAAAGTGGCAATAAAACAATGCTTTGGAGATTCAGTCAAGTACGATAGTTTGCTTGCACTGGAACCTAAGGTGGTTAAAGGAGTAGGTGAGGGATATTTATTTGATAAAAAAACGGGTGAAGTTTTAAACTCAAAGCCTGTTCAGTTTGTTGATCCGATAATTGAAAAGGAACCGTTTTACAGAATCTGGCATACGATCTATTCTATAACTGAACAGAATGAATGCAGTAATGTATTGCAAACAAAATTTGGAATTGAAAAGTCTATTTCAGACAAGTTGGCCGCGATTGATTTTAGCAAATATGGATTTGGTAACAAGTCAGCAAAAGTTATACGAAAAATATTACCATATTTAATGGAAGGTGATGGTTACAGTGAAGCAATGAGTTACGCTGGATATGACCACTCAAACTCTCTTACAAGTGATCAGAATGCTGAGCGAAAATTGCTTGAAAAGTTAAGACCTGTTCAAAAGAATTCTTTGAGGCAGCCCATTGTAGAAAAAATCCTAAATCAAATGGTGAATGTGGTTAATGCGAGTATTGAAAAATATGGCAAGCCAGATGAAATAAGGGTCGAACTGGCAAGAGAATTGAAACAAAGTAAGGAGGAGAGAAGTGAGGCCGACAAATCAATGACCAAAAGACAACGGGAGAATGAAGACATTTCAAAGCGTTTAGCTGAATTCGGACTGAGGGCCACCCGAAATAATATAATTAAATGGCGGCTTTTTGAAGAGATAGACAACGATGATAAAAAGCTCAACGCGATGTGTATCTATTGCGGACAACCCATTGCCTTAACCGAAGCTATAAAAGGTACGACTGTTGATGTTGAGCATATTATACCCAAATCTAAATTATTTGATGACTCTCAGAGTAATAAAACGTTAGCTCACAGGCATTGCAACAAAAATAAGAATGACCAGACTGCATATGATTTTATGATGAGCAAGCCAGGACAAGAGTTAAATGATTATGTTGAACGGGTAAATATGTTGTATGCAAACAGAATAATAGGAAAGTCAAAAAGAGATAAACTTTTGATGACAGAGGCTGGTATACCTGATAACTTTATTGACCGTCAGTTGAGAGAAACCCAATATATTTCCAAAAAGGCGAAAGAACTACTTGAGACTATTTGTCATAATGTTTGGACAACTAGCGGAACAGTTACTGCTGAGTTAAGACATTTATGGGGTTGGGATGATGTTACGATGAACCTCCAATTCCCAAAATATAAAGAGCTTGGGTTGACAGAAACCAAAGAATGGGAAAGCGACCATGGAAAAAATTTACACACAAAGGAAGTCATTAAGGGATGGACAAAACGCGATGACCACCGTCATCATGCAGTTGATGCCTTAACAATTGCATGCACAAAACAAGGATTTATTCAAAGATTTAATACCCTGAGCGCCGGAAAAACAAGAGCAGCCATGCAAGCCGATATTGAAAATAGTTCAGTCGGCTTCAAGGATAAATTGTCGTTACTCGAAAAATACATTATTTCTCAGCAAACTATTTCTGTAAATCAGGTAGAAAAGGCTGTTGGGAATATTCTTGTCTCGTTCAAAGCAGGTAAAAAAGTTGCGGTTAAGGGAACCCGTAAGGTAGGCAGGCACGGAAATAAAAAAATAGCACAAACAGGAATAATTGTCCCTCGTGGTTTTTTAAGTGAGGAAAGTGTATATGGGAAAATAAGAACCATTGAGAAAAAACCGGTGAAATTTATATTTGAGAATCCTCAATTAATATTCAAGCAGTATATCAGGGAATTGGTTGAAGTAAGATTATCTCAATTTGAAGGTGACTACAAAAAAGCGTTAGCCTCCCTCAAGAAAGATCCTGTTTGCCTTGACAAAGTTAAGAGTAAGCCTTTAGAATATGCCTCTTGTTTTAAAGAGGAATATGTTATAAAGTATACTGTGAATACAGCATTCAACAAGATTGATAAAGTAATAGATAATAAAATCAAAGAGATTCTACAAAACCGGCTAAATAAATTTAATGGCAATCCAAAAGAGGCATTCAGAGATGTTCAGAAAGAAGACGGGACTCCGGTAAAATGGTATATTGATGAAGGCTTGGATCGTCCTATCAATTCGGTACGTTGTTTTACAGGGCTTTCAGCTGTTGTTCCTGTTAAAAAAGATGAGGAGGGTAAAGATATTGGCTATGTAAAACCGGGGAACAACCACCATATTGCAATTTATACAGATGTGAATGGTCTTAATGTCGAACATGTTTGTACATTCTGGCACGCAGTTGAAAGAAAAAAATATGGCATTCCGGTTGTAATTCAAGATTCGAACCAAATTTGGGATAAAATACTTGAAGCACAGGAAGGTACGTATCCTGACAGCTTTCTTGAAAAACTTCCCAAATCAAATTTAAAACTGAATCTTAGCATGCAGCAAAATGAAATGTTT
>JBBRVC010000040.1:0-26751 GCA_038247205.1 Bacteroidales bacterium | reverse complement strand
TACGAGGTTCCGATTAAAATGCTCGATCAGAAGCTCGATCAGACAGTTCTGCGTAAACTGGCTCTTCCGATTGAAAGCGAACCACCGCTTACCGAATGGCGTGAGTTTCTTAAGAAACTAAAAAATCCAAAACATACTATCAGGATTGGCCTCGTTGGCAAGTATGTAGAACTACCAGATGCCTATAAATCAATTTCAGAATCTTTTATCCACAGCGGTGCAATGAACGAATGCTGTGTGAATGTTGATTATATTCATTCCGAAGATCTGACCGAGGAAAATGTTTCTTCAAAACTTAAAGAACTCGATGGTATACTGGTAGCACCCGGATTTGGTTCAAGAGGAATTGAAGGAAAAATTTCAACAGTCAGATATGCCAGGGAGAACAATATACCTTTCCTGGGCATCTGCCTTGGCATGCAGTGTGCTGTTATTGAATTCGCAAGAAATGTATTGAAAATGGACGGTGCTCATTCTACAGAAATTGATCATAAAACAAAATTCCCCGTTATTGACCTCATGGAGGAGCAGAAAAGTGTAACCGACAAGGGGGGTACTATGAGACTTGGTGGGTATAAATGTTTAATCTCTAAAAATTCCGGAGCATATAAATCATATGGCAAAACTGATATTGTCGAAAGACACCGTCACAGGTATGAATTCAATAATAAATATATCGATGATTTCAGGAAACATGGAATGATCCCTGTTGGTATCAATCCTGAGTCAGATCTTGTTGAAATTGTGGAAATACCTGAACATAAGTGGTTCGTCGGTGTGCAATTCCATCCTGAATACAGCAGTACAGTTATTAATCCCCATCCTTTATTTGTAAGTTTTATTAAGGCTTGTATTGCAGAAGATACAAATTAAAGGATCAAATTTTTCTAAATTTCACAACAAATTTAAACTACAAGAATGGACAGAAATACTATAACCGGACTAGTTCTGATATTTGTAATCTTTATCGGATTCAGTATCTATAACTCCAGCCGGTTAAATAATTCATTTGATAATGCAGTTGAAACTGCCGAGTCTTACATGGCAAAGGGAGAATTGGAGCTGGCCAGATCGGAATATATTAACGCTCTCAGATTCAAGCCTAACCAGCCTGATGTGATGATAAAAGTTAATGAATTAAATCAACGTCTTGGAATTTCAACTGAAACTCCAGCCGAAAAACCTGAAGTTACAAAAGCAGCAGAAAAAGAAACTCCAGCCTTGGGTAACGAGATAGTTGAAGACAATTACAGTCAATATGGAGCATTTTCTGGTTCTGCTACCGGTGAAAATAGCTTTATAACACTTGAGAATAATAAAATAGAGCTTAAAATTTCTCTTAAGGGTGGAAGGGTTTATTCAGCCAGACTAAAAGATTACAGAACACATGATTCCCTTCCGTTAATTCTGTTTTCAGGTGATTCTACAGTCTTCGGCTTCAACTTCTTCACTATCGACAATAAGGCCATACAGACCAATAACCTGTATTTTAAGCAGTTAAATAACACACCTGCCTATATAGTTACAACAGAACCACAGAGTGTGGTACTGAGACTAATGGCAGATGAAAATCGTTATATTGAATATAAATACACTCTTGCTCCTGATAAGTATATGGTTGATTTTGATGTTACTTTCAAGTCAATGAGCGACATTATTGCATCAAATCAGAACAGTCTTACTATGGATTGGAGGATGTACATTCCACAACAGGAGATGGGAAGACAAAACGAAGAGAATTATACTACCATAAAATACAAGTACTTCCAGGATGATGTTGATGGATTGAAGATGAGATCAACCAAGGATGAAGAGGCTGACATAACAACAAAACTTAGCTGGGTTGCATTCCAGGATCAGTTTTTCTCATCCGTTCTTATAACAAACGATTTTTTCCTGAATGGATCAATCACTTCAACACGTACGGTTACTTCACCAGAATATATAAGATATTTTACTTCTGAACTGGGAGTTCCATACACTCCTTCAGATGCTTCTTCCATTTCAATGAAAATGTACTATGGACCAAATCATATTACAACACTCCGGAAGGAGGGAATGGAACTCGAAAAACTGGTTTTCCTTGGAAAAAATATCATAGGATGGATAAACAGGTACGCCATCATCCCGATATTCAACTGGCTTGACAATTACATCGGGAGCTATGGAATTATTATCCTCATCCTGACAATAATCCTTAAGATAGTCCTCTTCCCGCTTACTTTCAAGTCATTTCAGTCGCAGGCAAAAATGGGCGTTCTGAAACCTCAGGTTGAGGAACTTGGAAAGAAATTCCCTAAAAAGGAAGATGCTATGAAAAAGCAGCAGGCAACTATGGACTTGTATAAAAGAGCCGGAGTAAACCCAATGGGAGGATGTCTTCCAATGCTCCTGCAGATGCCTATCCTGTTTGCAATGTTCAGGTTTTTCCCGATATCGATCGAACTGCGGCAGGAACATTTCCTCTGGGCAACTGACCTTTCAACCTATGACTCCATTCTCACACTTCCTTTCACAATACCGATGTACGGGAGTCATGTCAGCTTATTCACTCTTCTTATGACCGCTTCAACACTTCTTACAATGAAAATGTCAGGTACTACGCCGGGGTCGGATCAACCGGGTATGAAGATAATGATGTATATGATGCCGGTTATGTTTATGGTTATCCTGAATAATTTCTCTTCAGGTCTTACATATTACTATTTCCTGGCAAATATGATCACATGGGGGCAGAACATTATTTCGAAGAAATTTATAGATGAAGATAAGGTTCTTGCAAAACTTGAAGAAAACCGGAAAAAGCCGGTGAAGAAATCTAAATGGCAACAGCGGCTTGAAGATGCTGCAAAACAGAGAGGAATCAACCCGGCAAAGAAATAATTATCTATCTGATTGAAGAAATGGATTAATAGGTGCCCAGGAAGATCTATCTCTTAAGGGGAGAGCCTGCCCAGCTTCAGCGGGGTCCCTTAAATAGAAGATTTATAGCATAATTTCAGATACAATTCACTGTTTATTAGTTAAAAATATTTAATTTGTGAAGCAGATTCAAAAAAAAGATTAAATTTAATTTCCAAAAATTGGGTGAATGGGAAAAAAATTTAAAAACAAAGATTTAGCTAACAGGCTTGGTGTATCCGGAACTCTGGTGTCACTTGTTCTTAATAATAAGGCCGATCAGCAAGGAATAAGAAAAGAGACCCAGGAACGGGTCTTGACTCTTGCCAGACAAATGGGATATTTTAATCCTCTCAAGGTCAAAGATGAAATTTCCCCCATCGAAGAAAAGCCCGGAATCCTGGGAATGATCGTTCCATCTATAAACAGCCCATTTGTTGTTGAGATTACCCCATTTCTGCAAAAAGCATTCTCCAGTATCGGAGTCGGTTTTTCAATTGTTACAAAAGATCCTGATGATCAGAGATATGATAGAATGGTGGGTGCTTTTAAAAAATTCTACAGCGGTCTCATTCTTGTTGGCGATGCAGCCGACGAGCAGACTCTGAGATCGCTTAATGCAACCGACTACCCATTTGTTCTGCTCGAAAAACACGTTAAAACATTACGGCTGAACAATGTATGCACCGATACATCTGCTGGAGCAGGACTGGTGTCAAACCATATAAGAAAACTAGGATATAAGAATGTATTGATTGTAACAGACAGGAGTTCGGTCAATGAAGACATACAGGTTATTGATGAAATTATCAGTGCCCTTTCTAAAAATCCGGAAATGAATAAGCCTATAGCAGTCGAAATTGACAGATCGGTTGCTAAGGATGATATTGATTTTTCACAGCTTGAAAAATTCTTAAGACCCCCATATCGTGCTGATGTTATGATAATCCTTCACTCTCATATGGTATATCCCTTAATGGCATTTTTCAGAAAGAAGAATCTTAGGGTTCCCCAGGACATTGCTCTGATATCCATGGAAGAAGGTGCCGGTTTTGACCTTATGTTTTCACCTATTACCTGCCTTAGGAAACCATTCCCCGGAATAGCTATAAAGGTTGCAAATATGATTTGGTCAGAAGTTAAAAATTCAGGAAAGGGGAAATATAAAAGACAGGTGAACCTGATACCGGAACTTATAGTCAGAAGCTCCTGTGGAACACTTTAAAACAATCGTTTTTTTTATATTTTGAGTTACTGTTGATATCTCAGATGACTTTTTCAGATACTCATTAAGGATTTAATATATCTTTGTTCTGTTTTGGTGTTGCAATGAAATAAAATCATTGTGATGAAAAGGGAATGCGGTTTGAATCCGCAACAGTACCCGCTGCTGTGATGCCCAATCGTTCTAAACGATAAAGTTTTATGAAATACCTGCCACTGTTCCGCTCAGCGTTATGGGAAGGCTTCGTAAAACCGGGATAAGTCAGAAGACCTGCCATACAGACCTATATTCAAAGCTTTCGGGAAGAAAAGCACCGGATCAATCTCCACTGATTCCCTCTGTTTTTTTCCTGGATACCAAGATGCGGTGTTCAGTTTTCATTTTGCTTACAGGTAACGATCAGATTATTATGATTCAGAGTAATGACAGAGGAAATAAATTGTTGAAATATACGGCTTTAAGTATTTCACTATTTGTTTCATCATACTCTTTCAGCCAGACCATTAACGATACGATCCATATTAAAGAAGTTACCATAAATGGGCAACAAACTGGTTCTGAAGTAAAAGTTATCAACAACGAAATTAATTCAACGGTGCTTGGCAGATACCGTCAGAAAAACCTGGCTGATGTAATCTCAGAAAACTCGGTGATCTTTATTAAAAACTATGGTTTGGGTGGGTCTGCCACAATCTCATTAAGGGGCACAGGAGCAAGCCATACTATTTTAACATGGAATGATATTAATATCAATAGCCCCATGCCCGGTCAGGCTGACCTTTCTCTTATTCCATCATGTTTTGTCGATAATATAAAGATTTTATACGGTGGATCATCAATGATTAATGGAAGCGGAGGATTTGGCGGAATAGTTAATATAGAGACTATTCCTGAATGGAAAAAGGAAACTTCACTTATATTAAATCCTTCAGCTGGCAGCTATGGAAGATACAACGGGTCTCTTCAGGTCAGATCGGGGGATGCTTCTTTTCAGATTGTTACCAAAGTATATCTTGAATCATCGGAAAATAACTTTCGGTATCTTAATAATGAGATTAGTGCTCAACCTGTTTTGGAAGAACGGCGAAACAGTCAGTTCACTCAGCAGGGTTATTTGCAGGAGTTCTATTTAAAAAAAGAAAACAGCATCTCTTCAGCAAGGGTCTGGTACCAGTCGTCGCGGAGAAATCTACCATCACCCATAATTCTTTCACATGCTAATACCGGTGAAAAACAGTTCGATGAGTCGCTCAGAACAATGCTTAGTTATAAAACCATCAAAGGTGATTTTAAATTTTCATCCACAGGAGCACTGACTATAACCAGGCTAAACTACTTCAACAGGATCGCCTCTATAGATTCCAGAAACTTCTCTCAGAAATTTATCATTAAAGCCGGCATGGAATCAACAACCTGGAAAAACACAGTACTTAAACTAACTTTAAATAATGAGCTGTCAGCAATAAAATCAAATAATTACGATAAATCCACATCCCGGAATGTATTCAATATTACTTCATCCCTGGAGAACAGTATCGGAAAACGGCTGAACTCCATATTATTGATTCGTGAAATAATTAACAATAAAAAACTCCTGATCCCGGATTTTAACACAGGACTTGAATTTAAGATTTCAGAAGGCGGCGCGCATGTTATTAAAGCCGGCTTTTCCCGCAATTCCAAGGTTCCGGATTTGAACGACCTATACTGGATTCCCGGGGGAAATCCTGAACTTAAAAATGAGTACTCTATTGCAGGTGAGATAACTTACACAATGAACAGCAAATTAAGCCCCTCCCTTAGCCTTGAGGGTAATATTTCCCTGTTCAGAAATTCCATCAGGGACATGATACAATGGCACCCGGGAGAATTTTCATACTGGTCGGCACAAAACATTGGAAATGCAAGAACAATGGGGACCGAGACAAATCTCGGATTGACACTGGATCAGGATGATTTTATCACCAAAATAAATCTCAGGTACTCATTTACCAGCGCCTCGCAGGTCAATGAAACGGTTTCTTCTAAGGCCAAACAACTTATCTATATTCCTGAAAACCAATTTAATGCAACATTTTTGTTTTTGTATAAGAAGTTGGAGGTTTCATGGATTGCTGATTATACCAGCCGAAGATTCACAACAACTGACAATTCTCAATTTTTGCCGGGTTATTTCTTAAACAGTCTGAAAGCTGGCTATAAGATCAATGTTAAAGACAGCTCTGTCAACCTTAATTTTGATATTAACAATATTTTTAATGCCGATTACCAGGTAATCGCCTGGTACCCAATGCCACGGAGGTACTATTCGATTGGAATTATTTTCAACTTAACTAAATAGATTATGAGGACTTATTTTACTGCTGCATTAATGATTTTATTACTTTTTTCATGTGTCAGGTTGCCCGATCCTGAACCAGAATTACCTGCAACCTTTCTAAGTAGTGATGGAGTATTTATAATTAATGAGGGAAATTTCAGGCTGGGCAATGGTGCATTATCTTTTTACTCATATGATTCTACTAAGATCTATAATGATGTCTTCGGTAAAATAAATAACAGGATTCTTGGAGATGTTCCAAATTCAATGGCATTTAATGGCAGCAATGCATACATTGTGGTTAATAATTCCGGCAAAATTGAAATAGTGGAAAGGAGTACGATGTTATCTGTGGAAACGATTGATGGATTGAACTCTCCCCGTCAGATTGCTTTTGCGGATAACAGCAAAGCTTATGTAACTAGCATGTATTCAGACTCTCTTACGATTATCGACTTGAATGATAATACAATTTCAGGTTTTATTAACATCAGAAGAACATCCGAATCTATTTTGGTTGTCGGACAGAGGGCATTTGTCTCTGAATGGGTAGGTGGCAGTGATGTAATGGTCATTAACACGCTTAACAACAGAGTTGTAGATTCAATAAAGGTTGCACCGGAGCCTGAGAGCATGGTTGTCGACAGGCATAATATGGTTTGGGTACTATGTAATGGTGGCTGGCTCAGGAATAATTATGCAGAACTGATAGGTATTAATTCAGCAACATACGTTATTCAGAAAAGAATTATATTCCCTGATAAGTTTGCGTCTCCAACGTCACTTCAGATAAACGGGAGAGGAGACAGTCTGTTCTATCTTGAGAGCGGCGTAAAATCACTTTCAGTATATGACGCTGCCTTGCCGGTAAACCCTGTGGTTCCTGAAACCGGTGGTCACTATTTTTATAAGTTGGGAATAGATCCTGTTAGCAGCCATATTTTTGTCACAGATGCCATTGATTATCAGCAAAAAGGACTTATTCTCCATTACAATAGCGGAGGAACATTTCTTTCTCAGTACCAGACGGATATTTTGCCGGGACAGATGTTATTTAAAAATAAGCAAACAGAATGATCAGATCTGTTTTAAATTATGTAAGAATATCCCGGCATTCAGGATGGGTACTGCTTGCATTAATTTTACTATTCTCATGCAGAGGGAACAAATCAGCTGATAATGAATTAGATATAGATACAGGAGCAATTGTGACCTACGCTGAAAGATTCAAAATTGAGAGAAATGAAGGTTATACAAAGCTTACAGTAATTAATCCATGGCAAGGTGCAGAAGGTATAAACCACATTTTTTATCTCATCAGGAAGGGCAGTACTCTTCCCAAGGATATTGATTCTGCCGAAGCAATCTTCGTTCCTCTTGAAAAAATCATTTGCATGTCAACAACACATCTTGCAATGATTTCTGCTCTGAATGAGGAGAATACAGTTTCGGGTGTGTCCGGAGCAAGATTTATCTACAGGAATTCCATTTATGAAAAGCTTAAAAAAGATCAGATCCCTGACGTTGGCTACGAAGGAAATTTGAATAAGGAATTGATAATAAAAATATCGCCAGACCTGATTATGATGTACGGAATAGGAAGTGAGTCAACTGGTTATATTAACAAAATTAAAGAATTAGGTTTAAAAACCATTTTTAATGCTGATTACCTTGAAACCGATCCTCTAGGCAAAGCCGAATGGATAAAAATGTTCGGGGCACTTTATTGTAAAGAGAAACTGGCTGATTCAATCTTCAAATCATTGGCAGAAGAATATCTGCACACAAAATCTCACATAGAAAAAAATGCCGGCAAAAAACCGAAAGTTTTACTGGGACTTCCCTACAAAGACACCTGGTTTATTTCTCCGGGGAACTCTTACATAAGTGCGATCATAGATGATGCCGGAGGAGATTACCTGTGGAAAGAGACCAAATCATCATATTCAATGCCTTACGGAATAGAAAATGTATATCTGAAGGCACTTGAAGCTGATTACTGGTTGAATATAGGGAGTGCTGGATCGAAAGATGATATTATGTCTGTCGACAAAAGACTCGCCGGTCTCGAATGTTTTAAAACTGGAAACTTATACAACAACAATAACAGGGTGAACGAATATGGCGGAAATGATTACTGGGAGAGTGGTAGTTTGTATCCGCAGTTAATACTCAGAGACATTGCATCAATAATTCATCCCGGACTATTCAGCAATGAGCTTTATTATTATCGTAAATTAGATTAAATGCAGCAGGCTATCAAGATGCGAAAAG
This sequence comes from Bacteroidales bacterium, assembly GCA_038247205.1. Lineage (GTDB taxonomy): Bacteria > Bacteroidota > Bacteroidia > Bacteroidales > VadinHA17 > LD21. Next base: position 18,031 of record JBBRVC010000040.1, on the reverse strand, counting down.
AATATTCTGATCAATCGCCCGGAAAGGATCGAAGATTCATTTTTGGTATACTCTTATTAATCTTAGTTGTACTTTTTATTCTTGATATCTTCCTTGGTTCTGTTGTAATAAGGCCATCGGATGTAATATCTGCATTTTTCAGCAATAACGGGAATGGTCTGGAAACCATAATACTGAAATTCAGGCTTCCAAAAGCAGCAACTGCAATCATTGTGGGTATTGCCTTGTCTCTTAGTGGTTTACAAATGCAGACCGTATTCAGGAATCCAATGGCTGGTCCCTATGTTCTGGGTATCAGTTCAGGAGCAAGTCTTGGAGTAGCTTTTGTAATTATGGGCTCTTCTGCGGCACTTTCGCCTCTGATGTTATCAGGTTATGGAAACTGGATGCTGGTAGGAGCAGCATGTATTGGAGCCGGAGCAGTTATGCTGCTCATTATGATCATATCGTCGCGTGTAAAGGATATTATGACCATCCTGATACTTGGAATAATGCTGTCAAGCGGAATTTCAGCCATAGTAAGTATAATGCAGTACTTCAGCAATGAAACATTGTTGAAAGCGTATGTAATCTGGACAATGGGTAGTCTGGGTAATCTGACGTCAGAGCAGCTTAATGTACTTCTGGTATCTTCTTCAGCCGGTATCCTTCTGAGCATTTTTTCCATTAAAATGCTCAATGCCTTATTATTGGGCGAGAACTATGCCAGCAGCATCGGGCTGAATGTAAGGTTTTCGCGGACTATCATTTTTGCCTGTACAAGCCTACTCACAGGAAGTGTTACGGCTTTCTGCGGTCCGATAGGCTTCATCGGCATAGCTGTCCCGCATATAGCCAGAATATTATTTAAAACTTCCGATCATAAGGTACTCATTCCCGGTACAATACTAACCGGGGGAGCCATAATGCTTGCCAGCGACATTATTTCACAGATGCCCGGGTCGGATAATATTCTTCCTGTAAATTCTGTTACTTCTCTTATCGGAATACCTGTAGTTATCTGGGTAATTTTAAGAAATCGAAAATATTCAGGCTTTTTCTGATGAAAAAAAATAGTAAAGAAATATTATCACTGGATTCCTTGAGGATCGGGTATATAGCAGGAAAAATTCACAATGCTCTGCTCTCTCCATTAAATGCAACTGCCTCGCACGGGGAGCTGATAGCAGTAATTGGGCGGAACGGGATCGGGAAGAGCACATTATTAAGAACCATAACCGGTATTCAGCCCTCAATTGAGGGAAACATTTACATTTCCGGGAAGAAAATTGAGGATTACTCACGGTTGGAACTTGCACAAAAAGTGGGCTTTATCTCAACTGAGATTGTGAAGATAACTAACATGACAGTATATGAACTGGTCTCTCTTGGGCGGTTCCCTTATACAAACTGGGTGGGTAAAATTGAAAGCAGCGATCATGATATTATCATGGATTCTATTGAGAAAACAGGAATGGAAAGCCTTTATGACAGGAATATATCCGAACTATCAGATGGAGAACGTCAGCGTGCAATGATAGCCAGGGTGCTGGCCCAGGATACGGAAATAATGATTATGGATGAACCTACTGCTTTTCTTGATATAAAAAGCAAATATGAAATTGTGCATCTTATGCATGACCTCGCCCTGAAGAGAGGCAAAACAATAATATTCTCTACACATGACCTCAGTATTGCAATCAGTCAGGCAGATAAAATATGGCTGACACTTAATGAAAAATTGGTCCAGGGAGCACCAGAGGATTTAATGTTACAGGGAGCATTCGATCATCTTTTCGATTCTTCAGTGGTCGGATTTAATTCAAAGGATGGCAGCTTTTCATTCAGAGGTGAAGACAGAGGGGTCTTTTATGTGGAAGGTTCCGGCAGCAAACGATACTGGACTGAGAGAGCAGTTATCAGGGCTGGTTACAAAGTTTCAAGGGTTCAACAATTTCCTGTTATTACGGTTCCTGTAGAAAACGATAAGGTATGGAAATGTATTACACCTGATAATAAAATAGTTGAGTTCACTTCAATCCTGGATCTCGTCAACTGGCTTAATCATGAGTATACTCAGATACCCTGATACTTTTTGTAGTTTTCGATAAACGGGCCGATATCCTCAACCGAAAGTTTTTTTGCTATTATCTTCTTGTTCTTATCAAGAATATAGATCATAGGTGTCGACTGAATATTATAATACAGATCAAATCGTGATGTTCTTTGCGGATCCCAGCCGTTAATCCATGTAAGATTATTGGTCTGAATATACTTTGACCATTTCTCTTTTTCAGCAGTTGTGCAAATTGCGAAGACTTCAATTCCCTGGTTCTTCGCTTTCTCGTAAAATGCTTTCAATTTGGGAGTTGACTCTATACAGTGTCCGCAATCAGGTTCCCAGAAATAGAGGATTGTAAAATCTTTTTCAACATCATACAGAGAAACAAAGACATTTTTATATGAATTCATAACCAGGTCATGAGCTTTCTTCCCAATCAGTGTGGGTCTTATCAGTTCTATCTGTTTCCTCAGATCATCTTTAAATTCTTTGGATACCCAGTCTGCTTTCCCGGAGAGGTAAATATCATCAGCGAGCTTAACCATCACAGCATCATGTCCCATTACCTGGCTTTCTCTGAAATGATTAAAGAGATAGACAGATATGAATTGAAAAACTTTATAATTACTGCTGCACTTTTTAATAATCCTATCAATCTCTTTATTTAATGAGTCTGGTGACTGTATAACAACATTTTTGAAGAATGCATCAAGCCTTGACTGCAAAATGGGTGTGCGCAACAAACTTTCATCGGTCAGACTGATATTATCGAAAAAGTGATCTTTATTGTAGTTATACTTCATAACCCATAACACCGAATCAGGATTCTGACTGACAGCAGAAAACCTGAATTCCGGGGCTTCAATGGGAATCAATGCCTTCACAAGTGTTGTAAGAAGCTGACCTTTCTGTGAATTTGCAACGCTTTTCAGATATGCGATCATATCTTTTTCAGTATTCTTCTGTAATTCTGTAAGAACCCTCAGAGAGTCACTATTCTGCTTATTCGATTGCAGTCTTTTTGAGATACCGATAGCTTTTTGCTGCATTAAACCCCAGTTTCTTTGATAATCAAGAAATGCAGAGTTTTCAACAGATCCGTCAAACCTGAGATTATTAATATAATCTTTGTATGTAGTAACGACTCCAAATTGCTGATCTTCAGATATTAAAACTTCAAAATATGTTCTTTGCGGCAACACTATCATATAAATACCATAGGGGAGAGGCTCTTTTCCTTTGATCACTGTATGACCTGTTTTATCGAGTTTTACCGTGTCCTTCAGATATTGCTTATCACCCAGATGATAAGCAAGATAAATTGTTGAATCCTGCAACCCGGTGATGGTAAGATCAATTTCATAGCCGCTTTTCAACTGACCGAACGAAACTGCCGCAAAAGTGATTAAGAATGCTGCAAGAATTAACTTTTTCATTTATGAAACATTTAATAGCAATCATCAAAAATAGTTATTGCAAATTCTTTGCCAAAACAGAAAGGGATATTATATTAGAAATATATTGTATTTTTGGCTTATTAATCTTGAACAGATATTTAAACTATGATTTCCCTATTGATTCCGGTGTTTGATTATGATATTGTAGCACTTGTTCATTATATGAAAAGCGGAATAAAAAAGGTGCCGGAGTTTTGCGAAATCATTATCGGAGATGACGGTTCTTCTGCTCAATTTAAAAACAAATACAAATCTCTTGAGGGTGAAGGCATTAAAGTTATTTATTCTGAAAAGAATATCGGGAGATCTGCAATAAGGAACCGGCTTGCCATGGAGGCGATAGGAGATCATCTGCTCTTTATTGATGCTGACACAATGGTACCCGGAACTGCTGAGGCTTATTTGCGAAAGTGGTTGTCTTTTCTTCCCAAAGCTAGAGTTATATGCGGTGGAATATTATATCACGACAGCAAACCAGGCGATCCGGATAAGCTTTTAAGGTGGAAATACGGTAAGAAGCTGGAACAGCGAAAGGCTGCTGAACGAAATAAGCATCCCCATGCTAACTTTTCTACCTTCAATGTACTATTTGAAAAATCTGTTTTTACCAAAATACGATTTAATGAAGAACTCAGACAATATGGCCATGAAGATACACTTTTGGGCTACCAGCTCAAAAAAGCTGATATTGGTATACTCCATATTGATAATGGACTGATGCATGAAGGACTTGAAACCAACAGGGAGTTTTTGAATAAAACCAAGCTCGGAATTGAAAACCTAAGCAAACTCTATGGAATTGTTACCGATAAAAAAGCATTTTCTTCAACACTCCTTATACTAAGAAATTACCGGCTTCTTGAGATACTTCATATGACCCGGGTGCTGGCAGGTATTTTTATCAGGTACCGGGAAAGGATGGAGATCAGGCTCGACTCTTCTGATATCTCTTTGAGACTGTTCGGATTCTACAAAATTTGTATGTTCTGTACATACAGGGAGATACACAGGAGAAGGAATATACTGCCTTTCTTCTAGACGAATGCCACTCTTAATATATTCTTACATCTGCCATTCGCACATATCTATGTGCTTTAAATCATGATTTTAGGATAAGCGTATTACAAGTCAATTCTCATAAGATCGATGTTTCCATCCGGTCTTTTTTCAGCCCTGATTACAAACTCAAACCTGTCTTTCATTGTACATAGGAAGAAATCTGTTGGCGGAGAAAACTCAAGATTCTCAGGCTTAAAAAAACGTGAACCTGCTCCGGATCTGAGATCTGAAATTTTCTTTTCAAAATCTTCTTCTGAATTATTGAGGCGTGCGGAGATCATCTCTGCACATAGAAGATCTTCGTCTGCAGAACCTTTTGCCCTGTAACCCATAGCCACAAGAGTGACCACCTCGGGATTCATAAGTTTTATGTATTTAACAATTGCCTGTGCATTAACGAGGCTTCCGGTTATTACAATATTTGCATTGACAGCACTTACAAGACCGGCCGTTCCTGCCGTAGTTGTATGAATAATTGTCTTCCCTTCCAGATCGTTTTTCAGAATTTCAGTCGGGCTGTTGCCCAGATCAAATCCTTCAATCTTTTTTTCGTCCCTTTCACCAACCAGAATTGCATTCCGGTATTTTGTTCTGAGATCCAACGCAGCTTCAACACTTCCTGTTGCAATAATGCGTGAAGCACCGGCATCAAAAGCATAACAGGCAACTGAAAATGCCCTGAAGACATCAATGATAACAACAAGGCCTTCAGCCTTTTGTGCACCTTCAATAAACTCAAGAATTTGGATTTTCATTTTTCTCTCCTGTTTAAAGGGTGAAATTAATCTAATTATTTTATTTAGTATATTTGAAATTGCTTGTAAAAACTCTTTTTTAAGAACAATCATTATGGAAAATCCTGTATCATGGGTGACAGACCAGATTAAAAAACTAAAGGATGATATCTGGCAATCACCATTCAAGGAATTATCCAAAAAAAAATCATTCCTTTTCAGGCAGCTAAGAATATTCTATCTTGCAGCAAGCGGCTTTTCCAAAAACATTATACAACTAAGGGCTTCTGCTCTTACATTTTATTCTTTGCTTTCAATAATTCCGGTTGTGGCTATTGCATTTGCCATAGCAAAAGGATTCGGCCTTGACCAGAATCTTGAGCAATTAATAGTTAAGGAATTTGAATCACATCAGGAGATTTTAAACTGGCTGCTGACAAATGCAAGAAATGCACTCCAGGAAACCAGTGGCGGTTACATTGCCGGAGTCGGAATTATTATTCTGTTTTATTCGGTAATGGCATTGCTTGAGCATATCGAAATATCATTCAATTTTATCTGGCAAATCCGCACGGAGAGACCCTGGTACAGGAAATTTACTGATTACCTTACAATTATGTTAATTGCTCCGGTCTTCATTGTACTTTCAAGCAGTGTTTCAGTTTTCATTAGCACTGAACTGAATGATTTCATGATGAGGGCTCCGATTCTGGATTTTTTCAAACCTATAATATCTTTTCTCTTCAAATTCACACCATATTTTCTTAGTTGGATCATTCTTACTCTTCTGTTTATTATAATGCCGAATACGAAGGTGAAATTCCTCCCGGCAATGATCTCAGGGATAATTGCAGGTACTATTCTGGTAGCACTTCAGTGGTTATATATTGACCTTCAATTTGGAATCTCAAAATTAAGTGCCATTTACGGTAGTTTTGCAGCCATCCCTCTCTTCATCATCTGGATGCAGAGCAGCTGGATAGTAGTACTTATTGGCGCCCAACTATCCTATTTCAACCAGAACATTTCAAAATATGAGTTGGAAGCTGAAAATCTTAATATAAGTAATTATCAGAAAAAGGCATTGGTACTGATGATCCTTAATCTTATTGCCAGAAAATTTGCCGCAGGTGAAAAGCCATTAAGCCTTCGTAACATTTCAAATACACTGGGAATCCCCAACCAGATTGTCAATAACCTTATTCAGGATCTGAAGGATGCTGCCCTTATTTCCATTTCACAGGAAGATGAAAACAGCGATGAGTTGTTCCAACCGGCCCTGGATATCCATAAGATAACTGTCGGCCTTGTGTTTTTACGTCTCGACAGAAAAGGGGTTGAAAATAAAGTAGTTGTCAAAAACAAAGACTACGAAAAGATCATGGTTATGCTTAATAAGTTTGATGAGCTTATTTCAAAATCAGATTCCAATATCCTTATAAAAGATCTGTAAGGATTCGATACTAATATTTTGCATGAGTGTAAGCTTCATAGGCTGTAGAATTCTCTTCCAAGGCCGCTCTCTTAGAAAGTGAATGTTATAATGGCTGTAAACTCCATGTTTAGATATACCACGGAGCGGTTTCACCAATGCATAGTTTAAGCCTACAGGCCATATAAAATTTGTCATCCCTATTTCGCCCTTGACGTGGCTCATTAAGATTTTGGCTCTGTTTATGCAGGACGATACCCTGTTCTTAATCTTTTGCTTCTGACAGGGTATAGCCGTTAACCTGTTTTTTGTGATTTTCGATATAAAGCAAAAATGATTATTTATATTTAGCCTTCCCTATTGTTTAACCGCTATGCGGTAAAAAAATATGACCAGGTACCTCTCCGTCAGATTTATAGTTTTCCGTAAAACTTATAAAATCAGTATAAGAATTCCACTTATGAAAAAAATAATGCGGCAATGGCAAAACTATATGTTTTGTATTTTTTTCCTTTTCCCAGTAACTGTTGACATTCTCTGATGGAAATACCCTGTCAATCTCGCTGGTTACAGCATAATCCCACTTAAATCCGGGGTCTTTCTGTTCCATGATCCTGTTATATAACCACCTTAATTCATCATTAAGTGATTTAATGCTTCTGTGAGGAACTCTGTCTTTATTAAGTTCATATGTTTTTTTATCCCCAAACATCCTGAGATAAAACTTTTCCATATTCTCCTCTGTTAGGTTATTCAGTGTGCCCTCAAAAATATTTAATGGAATCCCATACTGGTCATCAGCGGGAACCGGTGTACCGTTCACAGCAATTGCAATGTCAGGTACAATACCTGTTTTTGGGAAAAGATATTCGGCAGCCCACACTCCGAGCGACCAGCCTATAACAGTAATCTTTTTATATGACTTCATCTCAGGAAGAACCAAAGCTTCATCAGATGAATAATTATAAAATAAAATGAAATCAAAATCATCTTTACAAAGAGGGGTAAAGACATTCTCGTCAGTCCCCCAACCACCAAAAATGACAACCAGCTGGTCATTTTTCTCCCTCCTTCTGATGTAAGTTTTCATTTACCTTCTAATGGCTGATTGATATTTGTTAGCCTTTCCCCATTGAAAGCCCAAAGATAATGTAAATATTAACACATTATTTAATTATGAAACTGTAGGAGGGGGTTCGACCTGAGCAGTAAAAAAAAGAGGAGAAGGGCGGTTGTGAAAATCAGGGAGCGGGCTTTATTTATGAGATAATCCCGAATCTACTGTCTGATAAAAGGATGAAACCACGGTTAGCTGGCGCTAATCCTAAAGTTCCTGATGTGAAAGTCAATGTCTGCAATACAATCCTTTTGATTTTCACCACCTACCCTCGCTCAACTCCTCTTAATAATTGTGAGCTTAGCAAATATACATTAAAAAGAATTTAAAATCAAGTTATTTTTAAAAAAATATGCACAATATGTTCATAACTATTGCCAAAATAATAAGTAAATTTGGTTTTACCTGAAATTTAAAATTACTCTTCCATATGATTGCTGAACTTAAGAAAATTGATTTTGACGATGGAGGTGGTTTCAGGGCTTCATATATAAGCGATACCGGGGGATTATGGCATTTTCATCCCGAATATGAAATCTTATTAAATATAAAGTGCAACGGAACAAGAATAGTAGGTGATAGTGTGGAATTATTCGACAAGTACGATTTGGTTTTCATGGCAGGAAATATTCCTCACTGCTGGAACTACTATAAGCAGGATACTATTTTACCGGAGAAACATGGTATTGTTTTGCACTTTAAATATGGATCCCTCGGCGATAAATTATTATCACAACACGAGTTGCAGTCGGTAAAAGAATTACTAATGGAATCTGAACGAGGAATAATCTTTTCAGTTGAGGCAGCTAAGAATGCAGAGAAGCATCTCGTCAAAATGGTTAACAGTAAGGGTATTGACAAGGTGATCGATTTTTTATTCTTACTAAAACTAATGTCGACAGCAACAAAAAAGGGGTTTCTCTGCTCAGAGGATTATAAACAGGCATTTGACGAAAGAGGAAATAAAAAAATGACCGATGTTTATACTTATATCAGGGAAAATTACTTCAAACCGATTTCACTGGAAAAAGTATCTGCAATCGTGAGGATGACTCCGTTTACTTTCAGCAGATTCTTTAAGAAAAACTGCGGAGATGGATTCGTTGAATACCTTAACAAGGTAAGGACTAACAAGGCTTGCTACCTCCTCCGTGAAACAGGGTATCAGGTTCATGATATTGCAATTGAATGCGGTTTTACGAGTATTTCAAACTTTAATAAACAATTCAGAAAAACTGAAGGCATGTCACCCAGAGATTACCGGGCCCAGTTTAAATAATTCAGCGCTTTTTTCGTTTCCTTCAAAATAATTAGTATGACTCCAATGACTATGCTTGAAAAAATTCTTTCAAAACATTCAGACAATAAGGTTCTTCACCCGGGTGATATTGTTGATATTGAAATAGATAGTAGGGTTGCAAGGGACTTTGGAGGTGCGAATGTTATTAAGAATTTAAAGGATTTTTCATTGTCAGTTGCCGATCCGGACAAAACCATGTTTACTTTCGATTGCAATCCAACAGGCTCAGATCAAAAATATGCGGTAAACCAGCACCTGTGCAGACTCTATGCACGCGAAAACGGAATTAAAGTTTTCGATATTGATGCAGGCATTGGCACTCATATTCTTATTGATGAAGGCCTGGTTTATCCAGGCTCCACCGCAGTCTCAACTGATTCACATGCAAACATCCTCGGCGCCGTGGGGGCATTCGGCCAGGGGATGGGCGATATGGATATTGCTGCTGCCTGGAATAAAGGTAGAGTATGGTTTAAGGTACCACCATCGGTAAAATTTACGTTTATGGGTGATATACCTGCAAATGTGAGCTCAAAAGATGTAGTTCTTAACCTTCTTAAATTGTTTGGAGCCAGTTCATTGCTGGGATATTCCATTGAAATCTACGGATCTTCAGTTGAAAAACTTTCACTCGACGACCGCATTACAATATCTTCAATGGCAACCGAAATGGGTGCAATAATTATTTTATTTCCTCCTTCTCAGGAAGTAATCGATTATTGCAGTTCAAGAACAATGAATCCTTTTCATGCTGTCTATGCTGATGAAAATGCTACATATGAAAAATCTTTCGTAATTGATGTAACCAAATTTAAGCCAATGATTTCCCTTCCGGGGGAACCTCACAATACCGTTAACATTGATGAGCTGAACGGGGATAAAATAGATTCTGCATTCATTGGCAGTTGTACAAATGGTAGATTATCAGACATGATTAAAACAGCTGAAATCCTTAAGGGAAGAAAGGTTGCCCCCGGAGTCGTGCTCAAAATTGTTCCTGCAACAGATGATATCTGGAATCAATGTCTTGAACAGGGTCTCTTAACCATTTTTAAAAAAGCCGGAGCATTAGTTTCAAATGCTGGATGCGCAGGCTGTGCTGCCGGACAGGTTGGACAGAACGGACCCGGCGAGATCACAGTAAGCACCGGCAACAGGAACTTTACGGGAAAACAGGGTAAAGGGAAAGTATTCCTGGCATCTCCTGAAGTCGTAGCAGCTTCAGCCGTAGCAGGTTACATTACTTCTCCATCCGGTATACCTGATAAACCAGCGGTCTTTAAAAGACCTGCACCTGTACAAACTTTATCAAAGAAAGAGGGTCAGAAATTAAAAACCTCGAAACCAGATATTCTGGAAGGCAGAATCTGGGTTGTCCCTAATGATAATATAGATACAGATATGATTTTCCATAACCGTTACCTGGCTATCACCGATATCAATGAGATGGGAAAGTATACCTTCGACAACCTTGCCGGATTTGAAGATTTTCCTAAAAAGGCCAAAGCAGGTGATATAGTTTTAACCGGAAAAAATTTTGGGAGTGGAAGTTCAAGACAGCAGGCTGTTGATTGTTTTAAATCCATTGGTATACAGGCAATTGTAGCGGAATCATTTGGCACAATTTATGAAAGAAATGCAATAAATGCTGCTTTTCCCGTAATATCCTGCAACACTTTGAATAATGTGGATTTTGAAAACGGAGACCGAATAAGAGTAAATTTACTGACCGGGAAAATTCTAAATTTAAGAAATAATAAAACCTTCACTGCCAATCCTTTTTCAGATATTCAGTATGAGATTTACCAGAAAGGCGGATTGCTCGGAAATTAAGATAGATATTGAATTAAATAAAATACGTATTTAAATATGTTTTATAATACGTATTTAGTATCTGATAAAAACTTTATTACCAATGAGTTCAAAGACATTTGCTGAAAAAATATTCAATGCACCGGCTGGTGCTGTAGTATTTGCCCGGCCCGATCTTATTCTTACTCATGATAATACTTCAAGTATTTTCAAGACTTTTAAAAAGATGGGCGGAGCCATGGTTTCCGATCCCAACCAGATGCTTGTCGTACTTGATCATAATGCTCCTCCCGCCGATGCTAACCTGGCTAATCAGTATCAGGAGATAAGAGATATAGTAGCTCAGCAGGGAATTAAAAAATTTTATGATGCCGGAAAAGGGATCTGCCACCAGATTATGTCATACCATGCAAGGCCCGGCATGCTGATTGTAGGTAGTGACAGTCATACATCTACCGCCGGAGCTTTCAATTCATTTGCTGCCGGTATTGACCGCACAGAATCAGCAGGTATCTGGAAAAGGGGAGAAACATGGTTCAGGGTTCCCGAATCAATAAAAATAACCCTTTCAGGAAAATTACGGGAAGGTGTTTATGCCAAAGACCTCTCACTCTGGATTATTGGAATGATTGGCTCGGATGGCGCAAACTATATGTCAATCGAATACCATGGAGAGGGGGTGAAAAGTCTTAATATCTCCGACAGGATGACAATTGCCAACCTTGCATCGGAAATGGGTGCAAAAAATGGTGTTTTTCCTGCTGATGAGATCTTAAATGAGTTTTTTGGCGAAGTAATTAAAGGTGTTAAGGCTGATGATGATGCAAAGTATTTCCGGGAAATCAATATTAATCTGGATGATATTTTTCCGGTTGTAGCAGCACCTCACAATGTTGATAATGTAAAGGCTGTGAGTGAAGTAGCCGGTACCATAGTTCACGAGGGATTAATCGGGACATGTACAAATGGCAGGATTGAGGACTTAAGAATTGCAGCCGGCATCCTAAACGGGAAAATTATTAAAGAGGGTTTCCAGCTTCATATTATCCCAGCCTCACAAAAAATATTTCTTCAGGCTATCGACGAAGGAATTATATCTGCACTTATAAGGTCAGGTGCAAATGTCCTAACACCTTCGTGCGGACCTTGTTTGGGAACAGGGCAGGGGATACCCGCCAGCGGACATACAGTTATATCAACAGCGAACAGAAACTTTCCCGGGAGAATGGGTAATAAGGATGCGCAGATATATCTTGCATCTCCGGCTACCGTAGCAGCTTCATCATTAACCGGGGTAATTACTCATCCATCAGTAAATCAAATTGAAAATAAATTTCCGTTTTTTGCAGCACAGAGCAAGACATCTGAAATCAAACCGGGGGAAAACAGAAAATCAAATGGCGTATGGAACTATACCGATGTTGATAATCTGAACACCGACCAGATGTTCGCAGGGAAGTTTACCTATAATATTTTAAGCACCGACCCTGACTCAATAAAACCACATCTTTTTGAAGGATTTGATCCGGAGTTTAGTAAAAATGTACAAAAAGGCGATATTATTATTGCTGGAGATAATTTTGGCTGTGGAAGCTCCAGGGAACATCCTTCGGTCGGCCTTGCTCATGCCGGTATTAAAGCTATTATTGTCAAATCAGTAAACAGGATATTCTACCGGTCTTCCATCAATCAGGGTCTGGCTCTTATTGTTCATAAAGAAGCGGTTGAAGGATACATTGAAGGTGATTTTGCTGACATAAACTTCGAAACCGGAGAGATAACTGTAGGATCAAATACCTTCAGGTTTGAGCCTCTCCCGGAAAAACTAAGGCAGATAATTGAGATGAAAGGATTGGTTAATTATCTTAATAAGGCATAAAATTATTTATAAAGTACTCTATTAAAGTTCATTACATCTTAATATATCTTTTTATCCGATGAAATGAATTTTCATATCGGACTAATTGAAAAAAAATGTATTTTTGCACGCTGTAAATGGTGCCGTAGGTCATCCAGACCGATTGCTATCGGGAGGGTAGAGTAACAGTAAGTGTTTATTTGAAATATTGGTTCCGTAGCTCAGTTGGATAGAGCAACAGCCTTCTAAGCTGTGGGTCGAGCGTTCGAGTCGCTCCGGAATCACATCAGTTTAATTATTTAAATTTCAATGGGTTACATTTAAAAAATGTGGCCCATTTTTAATTAAATATTGCTGAATGATTTTCGTCCACGGGAGGGTTGTTGTACCCTGGCTATTTCTTCAATAATTGTCCGGTTAAAGACTTCAAGATCATCGGGACTACGGGATGTGATCAGATTATTATCAACTACAACTTCCGAATCAATCCAGTTTGCTCCGGCATTCTGAAGATCTTTTTTAATTGAAGAAAAAGATGTCATCGTCCGTCCGTTCACAACTTCTGCTTCAATTAGCATTTGCGGGCCGTGACATATGGAAGCAACAAGCTTGTTATTATCAAAAAAACGGCCTACAAAATCCACTGCTTTAGAATTTCTTCGCAGCTTATCGGGATTAATCACGCCTCCCGGAATAACTAAAGCATCATAATCACTCTCATTTGCTTCATCAACTATCACGTCAACCTTAATCTCCTTGCTCCAGTCACCATGTTTCCATGCTTTTATTGTTCCCTTTTCTGGTGAAATAATGTAAACCTCTGCACCACTATTTTCAAGCGCTTTCATGGGTTCAAACAATTCTGATTCTTCAAATCCGTTCGTTGCCAGAATAGCTATCTTTTTACCCTTCAGTTCTTTCATTGTTTCTTAATATTAGTTTAATAATATAAACCCTGAAATCTGTTAAATGTTCGGCTATGGAGTTGGTCTTCTGATGTCCGGTTATGGAACAACAATTCTTTAAGTATCTTCGAATATATTTGACACCAGGTTGTTACAGCGTTGCAAAGAAAAGGTCGTTGATAATGTCTAGATTTGCATGATATTTATCCAAAAGAATAATTTATTGAAATGAAATACAAGCTTTCGAAAATTGAGAAGATCGCCCCTCTTGAACCTCGATGCAAAAAAACGGCATACGAGTCAAAAGATACGGCACAGGAAGCAATAGTTTATGTTATGTCGGGAAAAAGAGTGCGGTTGGAAACTTACCAATGCACCATTTGTGGGTTCTGGCATTTAACAAGTAAAAAGAAGGAAGACTGCTGATCCTGAGATTTTTGATCTTATAATCTTTTAAAGGGAACGAATCGTACAAATGATAAGCGCTTTTTTGAAACTTTACCATTTTTCTTTGTTAAGAGTAATAATTGCTGAACGGAACCCACTTCGCCCACAGGAATTACAAGCCTTCCGTTTTCAGCAAGCTGGTCAATAAGGGGCTGAGGAATTTCTTCTGGAGCCGCCGTTACTACTATTATATCAAATGGAGCATGTTCTGGCCATCCTTTGTAACCATCTCCATGTTTAGAATCTATATTGTTATAGCCAAGTTTTTTAAATAGGAAAGAAGATGATTTCGCAAGCTCTTCAACAATTTCAATTGTATAAACAGTGTCAACTATCTCGGCAAGAATTGCGGCCTGATACCCCGAGCCTGTACCAATTTCAAGCACCTTCTTCTTTGGAGATGGTCTTGTTACTTCGGTCATGTAAGCAACTATATAGGGCTGGGAGATGGTCTGACCATATCCGATTAGAACCGGAGTATCTTCATACGCTTCATCTGCAACGGAGTAGGGCACAAATAAATGGCGGGGAACTTTTCTCATGGCTGCCAGGGTTGCTTTGTCTGTTATTCCCCTGTCAATGATTTGTTCATTAACCATTTTTTCCCTCAGCACTGAATATTTATCAGATTGGGGTAAAATACATTCGGTAATGATACTCAATATGATGAATGCAAAATCCACAACTTGCTTGTTTCCTGCAAGATACGAAATTAAAACTGCTTTTCAAAATTTATTAGTGCCCGAAAGATTCTTAATTAATTGTAACCAACCAGAAATAAAAATCCCTGTCCTAGAAATTGAATTGCCGGCAAAATCGGAAGAAAGTTGATCTTGGTCACTGCGGTCGCAATAAGAAGACCGATAAGAATAAATGAGCCATACTTATAAAGTCCTTCATAAAGAACCGGGTATTTTTTCAAGGGAAAATACAGAAGGTGGGATCCGTCAAGAGGAGGGAGCGGGATCAGATTGAAAATAAAAAGACCCCAGTTTATATAAATGCCATACATGAATATTTCTGAAAACAGCCCGTTGTTAAGAAGTGCCGGTTCAATTATGTTCAATAATGAGTAAATGATGGAAAGGAACATAGCCAGTATCGCATTTGAAAGCGGCCCTGCAAAAGCAATCTTAAGTACATCAGTTTTTGGATTGTGCAGATTCCTCTCATTGAATTCGACAGGTTTGGCCCATCCGAAACCGGCAACAATCAACATCATAAAACCAAGAGGATCAATATGTTTTAATGGGTTCAGAGTGATCCTTCCCTGATCTTTTGATGTTGAATCGCCACATCTGTGTGCAACGTAAGCATGACTGAACTCATGAACAGTCAATCCAAGAATTATTCCCGGAAGAAATTTTAGTATTCTTACAAGGTCGAAGTTATCCAAAGTACTGGGTATGTTATTGTTTATATTTGTACTAGTTGTTCTGTCTGTTCTTTTTTACAGGTAGAAAAAAATCATCTTGTTTTAGTTTACACTCTATGATCATTTTATTGGCATATTCTGTGCCCGAAAAATTTTCATCGGCATTATTTGTTCCTACAGTGAACTTCACACCGGCCGATTTTGCCCGTTTAATAAAGTCAGCTGATGGGATTTTGTACCTGTTATTTATTTCTATTGCAATACTGTTGTCTTTTGCAGCTTTTATCACATGATCCATTCTCGAAGCGGTCCAGAACTTATCATACCTGTCAGCCATTTGATCCGGAAGAAAAGTAGAGTTTACATAAACATCAACCGGCTCAGTATTCAGAATAGTAACCAGTGTTTTTACAAGGTAGTCCATGAATTGTTCTTCATCATCGATCCAGGTCTCATTCTTCATCCAGATCCGGTTTCTTCTGCCCTTTTCATCAGTGAAAGTCATAGCATCGGTGAATACATAGTCAAATTTCCCAATGGATTCTTTTGAAAAAATATTCACCCATTCTCTTCCCTCTGCCTGCATTGCGAGATAAAACTGCGGATAATCCTTAAAGATTAGTAATACTGAATCTATCTGGCTATCAGTATGAATAGGAAATCCAAGGCCGCAATTTACAGCAATTCCATAATCAATTTTTTCATCAACAGACTTTTTTACTGCATCTTCAATAGTCATATTTCCCTTTATATGTATGTGAAGATCAGTAACCTGAAAACTTCCATTATTCTGGCAGGCTGATAACAGAAGGGCAATTAGCCCAATACTGATGACTGAAGATTTTCTCATAATTTGATTACATTAACATTGATATTTCCTGTTTGTAAAGGTGGCACAAAACTAACAAAAAGCCTGTCAGCAGCCAAATCTATTTGATTTGTTTACCAACTGTAATTAAGCTAGCACTTTATATGAGTTGTTAAGGTATTTTCATTTTTGGCAAAAATCTCTTACGTTTACAGAAATGAATTTCAATGAGAAAATTATTTTTATTTCTGACGATCATTATATTGTCAGCTTCACCAAAGCTACACTCACAGGATACAACCGATGTGGAATTATACCTGATAACCTGTGATCCCGGTACAGAAACATACTCTCATTATGGTCATAGTGCACTCAGGGTTGTAACTCCTGCAGACAACAGGGACCTGGTATATAACTGGGGAGTATTTGACTTCAGCACACCGAATTTTGCATGGAAATTTGCTAAAGGCAGATTAAATTACATGCTGGCAGTATATCCATACAAAAGGTTTTTAAAAGATTACGCCTACGAACAGCGATCTGTATATATTCAAAGAATCAACCTGGAAAATTCTGAAATTGAGATACTTCTTTCACTATTAGCCGAAAATCTTAAGCCTGAAAATATCAAATACAGATATGACTTTTTCTATGATGATTGTTCTACCAGGATACGGGACCTTCTTGAAAAATCTTTAGGGAAATCATTGGTTTATGTCCCCATCCAGACAGATGACCAGCCAACATTCAGAGAAAAAGTAGGGGAATATCAGAAAGGTTATCCATGGCTGGACCTTGGAATTGATCTTATAATGGGTATATCAGCTGATAAAAAGGCCTATCCACGCGATCAGATGTTCCTGCCTTTTGATCTTCAGAGGGAATTATCGGAGGCCCGTGTCAACCGTGGAGAAAAAATGATTCCATTGCTTCGTAATCCGAAGGCTGCTGTTAAGTTTCCCTTGCCTGAGTTGAATATGAAATTTTATTCATCACCTCTTATAATATTAGGAATTATTCTTATCCTTATTATTATCTTCTCCGCAAAATTTAAGGGAAAAACTATTAACAATGCTCTGGATATTATCCTTTTCTCAGGATATTCCATACTGGCCTTGCTTATGATTTTCTTTAATTTTTTTACCGATCATGAACAGATGAAGTGGAATCTCAATATTATCTGGCTCAATCCGTTCCTTTTATTATGCCTTATCAGCCTTGTTATGAATAAGAACTGGCAGATCTGGTTCAGGGTAGTTTTTGCTTTGTGTGCAGTTTTCTTTCTGCCGCTTTTCTTTCTGCCTCGGATATTTAATAATGCACTTATTCCAATAGCTCTGATATTAATTTTCAGAAGTTCAATAAGGGCAGGATTCAGATGGAATCCCTTTTCAATTGAGGGTATCCAAGAGGATTAAATAGTTTAACTATATTTTAACACTCCTTAACGTCTTTTTATTAAAAAGCGCCATTCTTTTGTTATAAGTTCACACGACTTTTTTAAACAATAATTCACCCCAAAATTGATTATCTTTGATACCTAAATTTTTGAGCTATGGAGCAAACAACTGACATTAGAATTTTAAACGAAAAAATCGAAAAAGAAAGCGCTTTTGTAGATATTATAAGGATGGAGATGAACAAGGTGATCATCGGACAAAAGCATTTGATTGACAGCTTAATGAT
>JBBRVC010000039.1:0-27053 GCA_038247205.1 Bacteroidales bacterium | reverse complement strand
ATGAAAAACCTGACTATCACATTATTACTGCTATTTTCTATTACTTTCCAAGGCATTGGACAAAGGAAAATTCTTAACATTCCTGATCTTCCGGGTTATGTAACCTTGAAATGTGATTTCCATCTTCATACTGTATTTTCCGATGGAGCTGTCTGGCCCACGATGAGAATTGATGAGGCTTTGAGAGATGGGCTTGATGCTATTGCGATAACCGATCATCTGGAATATACTCCAAAAAAAGATTATATACCTCTCGATTTTAATGCAGCATGGAAAATCAGCGAAAATTATGCCAGAGAGAGAAATATCATACTTATCCACGGAACTGAGATCACGCGCTCAATGCCGCCGGGACACTTTAATGCACTATTTATTAAAGATGCTAATCTCATGGTTGTTGATTCAGCCTGGGATGCATTTGAAGCGGCCATAAAACAGGATGCATTTCTTCAGTGGAATCATCCTGGGTGGAGATCACAAGAGGCAGATGGTATTCCAAAACTCTACGACATCCATAAAAGGCTGCTTGAGAAAGGCTGGTTGCATGGAATAGAGTTTTATAACGACACCGAATACTACCCTCTTGTAATGACATTCTGCAAACAATACAACCTCACTGTTATAGCCAATAGTGATGTGCATGGTATTGTTAGTGAAGAATATAGAGAACCAGTGTATACCCACAGGCCAATGACACTGGTTTTCGCGAAAGAAAAAAACCATGATTCAATTAAAGAAGCAATGTTTGCCGGACATACTCTTGCTTATTTCAGGGATATGCTTGCAGGCAAGGAAGAATATGCCAGAAGTTTCTTTTATCAGTGCATTTCAGTAGGAAAACCTTTTTACTCTAACTCCAAAAGCACTTATTTAGAAATTACAAATAAGTCGGATATCCCTTTTTATCTTGTGGATGGTTCTGCCGGAGGACCAGGATTTTTAAGTCTTGCAGCCAATTCAGTAACAAGAGTTGTTGTTACTAAAAGTTCACCTGCAACGCTGACATATAAAGTCAGAAATGTTCTGACTGGAGAGAAAGAAGTGCTGAAAGTTGACATTACCTATTGAAATATAATCACTATCATGAAAAAAATCTTTAGTGCAATTTTTATCCTCATTCTGATTACTGGTTGTAAGAATGGCCGTGTTAACCAGTATTCTACTTACTTTATCAATGGTGAATCAGGAGACGATTCTGATTCAGGGACTTCACCCCAAAAACCATGGAAATCACTCTCCATGATCAATAAAATTCAATTGGAAGCAGGCGACAAGGTATTGCTTAAGTCAGACCAGATATATTATGGGGGTATAGCGATTGAATCAATTTCAGGAACCTTTAGTGCTCCTGTAGTCTTCAGTTCTTACGGAAAGGGAAGGGCAACTATTTATTCGGGTGATTCGGCAGCCTTCAGATCGTCAAATTGCGAATATTTGATTTTTAAAAATATAAATACACAGGGCTCCGGACGTTTAAAAGGAAATAAAACCAACGGTGTTGAATTTTTTAAGGTGAGGAATGGAACTATTGACAGTGTAGTGACCTCAGGATACCTGCTGAATGGAATTCAGATTTCAGGAGGAGAAAATATAAGGATAACAAACGTACATGCCCGCGATAACGGATCATGCGGTATAAATGCAGGTGCGGGAAATAAGAGAGTAAATGATCCCGATAGTACCCGGTTTCATACTCCGCGAAACATCTACGTTGGTCATTCAGTAGCAGAGAATAACCCAGGTTGCCCTATAGTTAAGAATAACCATAGTGGAAATGGCATTTTGCTGGGCGGAGTTGTTAACGGACTTGTTGAGTACTGTGAAGCAATGAATAATGGTTGGGATATGCCACGCGAAGGCAATGGCCCTGTAGGCATATGGGGTTATATGTGTGACAGCCTTATAATCCAGCATTGCTATTCTCACCATAATAAGACATCGCTCAATGGCAAGGATGGTGGCGGCTTTGATTTCGACGGAGGTATCACAAATTCAATTTTGCAGTATAACCTGTCTGCTTTCAACGAAGGTGCCGGCTATGGGATTTTTCAATATAATGGTGCTTCCGAATGGAGCAATAACATTATGCGATATAACATCAGTTACAATGATGGCAGCAAAAACAGTCACGCCGGAATTTTAATGTGGTGCGACCCTCAGGCTATTCCGATGAAGAACTTTCATGCCTACAATAATACCATTGTTACCAATCAGGGACTGGGATTCAATTTTGAACCTGGAGCATATAAGGATTTCATTTTTGAAAATAATATTGTCCTCGTAACAACACCTGCCGATAAGTTTGTTGATGGTAATTACACCCTGGCAGTTTTTAAGAATAATGCTTACTGGGCAGTTAATAATGCTGTTAAAGGGTTGCCCCAGCCAAAGTTCAGGTCTGACAATGAAGGAATTTTTGCAGATCCCGGGGTGGTATTACCTGACCTGGAATATGTATTAAATTTTGATCTGACCAATTTCCGCAGCTACCCTTTCTTTAAACTTAAAGATGGCTCCATCTGCTCAAAAACCGGAAACAAATTACCCCTTGATGGAGGTAATGATTTCTGGGACAATGACATAGCATCAGAAACTAACATCGGGGCTGACAGCCGAAACTCCGTATTATGAGCTACTCTATGGAAGAGTAGCACGTAATGGATTGAAAATATATTACAAACTTGAATTTGACGATATTTCAACAGAAGCCTGCCCAAGATCAGTTGAAGTAGCAGTCAGTATTATTTTCCCGGCTTCATTTTTTGACTTTATTACTACCATGCAACGTCCTTGCCAGGCTTTCCGCCCGTATGCAGTATAACTTTCAGTACTTACCGGATTCGAATTTCCGACACCGACTATCACGCCGGGACCTTCAATTTCAAACTTAAGCATGTTTTCAGCTTTTGTATTTCTGATTCCCTTACTATCGATTATCTCAACAGTTACATAGCTTAGATCCTGATTATCAGCAATTATTTCAGCCCTGTCGGCAGTCATTCTGACATGTGCCGGTTCACCTGCTGTGTAAAGTATAGAACTGGCAACCTTGTTCGAGTTGTTATAACCAACTGCTTTAAGCTCACCTTCCTGATATGGGACCTGCCAGCTTGCAATAAACTCAGTTGAACGGTTGGTTTTCTTTCTGCCAAGAGATTTATCGTTCAGAAACAGTTCTGCTTCCCCACAAGAGGAATAGACATTTACTTCAATTGGTTTACCTTCGTATCCTTTCCAGTTCCAGTCGGCAACTGCATCCAGCCAATGCCATTTGCTCCATGATGCCCTCTTCGGATTTGGCTCAAATGAGGGTACAGGGGGTGTTACAAAAAGTGAAATCTGGTCAGGCATCCATAGAGCGTCACGATAAAAAGACTGAGGGCGTTTCCAACCACAGATATCAATATCACCACAATATGCCAGGTTCCATGGGAAGAAATTCTTTTCCTGTGGATAACCTCTCCAACCGATGCTCGCTTCTCCGATATAATCCCACGCTGTCCACACGAAATCACCTATAACATATTTATTATCAATAACATCCATCCATGCATCGAAAGCTTCAAGCGGATAAGATTCCAATCCTGCCATAATGCGTCCCGGAACTCTCTTATGGTCATCCCTGTACATAGTTTTTTTATTATGATCCCCACCCGAGGCATAGTTATAGCCTGCGATATCAAGTGTTGCAAAATAAAGATCCTTATCCGGCTTAAGGTCATTTACTGCGGAAGTAACAGGTCGGGTCGGGTCAAGCCGGCGAACGTAATCACCGAGCTTTTTTGCCAGTTCAGCTACTTCAGGCTTTTGTCTGTTTGGAATCTCATTACCAATACTCCATAAGATAACAGATGGATGATTCCGATCGCGCAATACCATACTCTCAATATCCTTTTCCCACCACTCATTAAAATAAAGGTGATAGTCAAAAGGATTCTTTTGCTCATTCCACATATCGAATGCCTCATCAATGACAAGCATTCCCAATTTGTCACATGCATCAAGGAATGCCGGAGAAGGAGGATTATGAGAACATCGTACTGCGTTATACCCGCTTGCCTTGAGCAGTTCCACCCTACGCTCCTCAGCACGGTCATATGATTTGGCACCCAGCAAGCCATTGTCGTGATGAAAGCAGCCCCCTTTCAATTTCATCTCTATACCATTCAACCTGAACCCATTTTCAGCATCAAACTGAATCGTCCTGATACCAAATTTTGTCTCAACCCTGTCGACTGATATTTCACCTTCAAAAACCTCACTTACTGCGGAATAAAGAACGGGAGAATCTACTGACCAGAACTTCGGTGATGTAACTGTCAGGTTTTGCTCAATTTCATGAGAACCGGAATTTCCGGCAATGCCTTTAGAAATTAAAGCGGCCTTTTCGTCGCCATTCGCATTTAATATCCGTGTTACAATCTTTAATTCAGATATGTTATCAGATTGAATATTGATTTTTGTTTTGATTGTTACTTTTGCAGAATCCGCATTGATCTCCGGAGTTGTGATACTTGTTCCGTACTGGGCAATGTGCACAGGTTCAAGTACTTTCAACCAAACGTGCCTATACAGACCTGATCCTGAGTACCATCGGCTGTTTGCACCTTCATTTCTGACTTTTATGGCCAGCACGTTAGGCTTACCACTGATCAGATGGTCTGTTATATCAAACCAGAAGGATGTGTATCCATAAGGATGAGTTCCAAGGGAAACTCCATTTATCCATATTTCAGGATTCATATAAATACCATCAAACTGTATCAGAAATCGTTTTATATCCTTACCAGGAATAATGAATGATTTTCTATACCATCCGATACCTCCGAGAGTAAACCCTCCGCTAACTTCACTTACCGCGTCAGGGTCAAAAGGAGAATCTGTTCCCGGAATATCTTCGATGCTCCAGTCATGGGGCAGATCGACGCTTCGCCAGCCTGAATCATCAAATTTTATGCTCTCAGCACCAGTGGAATCACCTCTGAAAAATTTCCATCCGTCATCAAAAAGAATCTCTGAACGGCCTTCTGAAGGATAACTAAGTTCATATATCTGAGCTTTCTGCTCTGATTTGCATCCATAATTTGTTATGTAGCAAATAATTACAAAAAAAACTGTGAATAGTATATTCCTTTTCATAATTTACCTTTTTAATCGTCAATAGATTGTCCTACAAGTAATTGAAACCTCCATGATGAATTGTCGCCGGTTGATCCCTGGGTTTGCTTCATAATAATTCCGATGATTTTCTCTTCGGGATCTGCAAAATAAGATGTATTAAAATATCCGCCCCATTCAAAGGATCCTATACTACCAAGGCCACCTTTGGCAGCGCCTTTCTGGCTTAGTAATCCAAATGCAAGACCATAGCCCCGTCCGGATGTGTCTTCCCATAAGTCCCCCACCTGATTCTGCATTATCAGTTCAACCGTTGTACGGCTTAGAATCCGAACCCCATTCAGCTCTCCCCCATTTAAATACATCTGAAGAAATGTAGCATAATCTCTTGCAGTGCTTGATAAACCGGCACCCCCCGAGAAGAATGATCTGGAACCTTTAAGAGGATAGTCCGGATCGTAAAAGGTGACAGGATAAGTACTCCATTCGCCATTTACTTTCCACTGAACCGGAACAAGCCTTTTCCCCTTCTCTGATGGCAGATAGAACCAGGTATCGGCCATCCCAAGAGGATCAAACAGATGTTTTCTCAGGTATTCATCGAAGGGCATTCCAGATATTATCTCAACAAAATAGCCCAGCACATCAAGTCCCTCACTATACAGATAATCCCCTCCGGGATTAAAATGCAAGGGTAATTTTGCAAGTTTTTTAACACTTTCGCCTATCGTAACTGACCCTGTTGTAAAAAGATCCGTTATTCCGGCTTTCGAATAAATCATTTTAAATCTTTCATCCTGGTCAATTACACCATACCCAATTCCGGATGTATGAGTAAGGAGATGCCTGATTGTAATTTCCTTGTCAGCAGGCACAGTGGAGTATGTTGTATCGCTATATCTGAAATTTGATAATACGCGGGGATTTTTAAATTCCGGAATGTACATTGAGATAGGATCATCAAGCCTGAATTTTCCCTCTTCCCATAACATCATAACAGCAGTAGCAGTTATTGCCTTACTTTGAGAAGCAATACGGAAGATATCATCCCGGTTCTGACTACGGGCGGTTATTTTATCAGCAGTACCAAAGGCTTTGAAATATACTATTTTCCCTTTGCGTGCAATCAGGGCCACTGCACCGGGGATTTCTCCATCGGAGATTGCCTTTGTTAGCATTGCATCAATTCTTGACAATCGTTCAGATGACATTCCAACACTTTCGGGACTCCCTTCAGATAAAAGCAGGGACTTTTTTAGAGATTTTGTTTGTCCTGCCAGAGTTACAGAAAGCAATAGCAAAAGTCCAATAAATTGATTTTTCATAACTGAAATTATTCATTAATTGAGAAATAATATAAGTGCTCGATATAATCTCAAACAGATGCACCCTGCTAGTTTAACAGGGTGCAACTTTTCTCACTCGAATATTTTTTTCATTTTAATGGTTTCAACTAAAGGCCATTCAATTCAGTTTTAGCCCATAAGTTACTAACAGATAATTCAACAGCTTTTTTAAGGTCCTCTTTAGCCAGATCAGTCTTACCTATCCCTTTATATCCCAAACCTCTCAAGGTATATGCCTGTGATTTTCTGATATTTTCAGCTTCGCGCTCACCAAAAATCGCAAAGAAATCGGTGGTATTATCAGGACTTTGATTTATCTGTTTTTCACCATCAGTTATCAACGCATTGAAGATCTCCGCAGCCTTGGTCTTGTCACCAAGTTTCTGATAGCTAAGTCCCTGATAGTAGGTCATATATCCTGCTCTTCTTGTAGTTTGTTCAGCAGCTTTTTTATAAAAAGGCTTTGCTTTGGAGTTATTCCTCAGAGCCTCATTCGCAAGAGCTATATAGTAATTAACCTGTATATCCCTGTTTCCCGATCTTGCACTACCTGCTTCCTCATCGGGTATCTGTGCCAGCAGGAAGTGCTCAAGAGCCTTCTGATAATTTTTCTCTGAATAGTATTTCAAACCCAGAGACAACTGGGCATCGATGATAACCTCTCTTACACGTGAGTTACCTTCGCGGTAACTAAATCTCTTTCCCTGCAGATATTCGACTGATTTCTCAGGTTTGCCGGCCAGAGTTAGCACTCCCAACTGGCGAACAAATGCATCATCACGATTTCTGACAACATCATTATTGCCTTCAAACAACTTTAGTCTGACGTCAACAGGTGAATTATTGTTCTCATACAGAATGTCAAGTTCATCGTAGTAAACAGCGTCAGTTTTATTCAGGGAGATTGCCTTTTCATAAAATGGTATCGCCTTTGCAATATCATGCCTGGTGCGATTATATCCCCATCCTAAATTCCTGTAAGCTATTGCAAGTGTGGGCTCATACTTTACCGCATTTTCCCAGCTGACAATTGCTTTTTCAGGCTGCTTATCATATAAAATATTACCTATATAATAATAAGCCTTCCCGTCGTTAGGATTATATTGAAGAGCTTTTTGAAGTACTGTAATGGTTTCCAGACGGAAAGGGAAAGAGTAATCCTCTGACTGTGCATTACCGGATTTGAAAAACTTTTCAGCCAATTCTTTATTTCCTTTTCTATCCTCAATAAATCCCTGATAATAAGATATTTCCGGATTTTTACCTTTAAACCTGCCAAGAACATCTTCAGCATCTGCAAGCATTCCGTCATTTAGATATCCAACAGCAACTTCGAGATAATTCTGATCAAAATCCCTCATTTTCTTAGTAAGATCTTTAAGGTCATTCCCGGCTTTTTGTGAATTACCGGATTCTTTTGAGATCATATATACTTCGTTTGCTATTCTCATGTCGAGAGGATCAGCAACAGGAATGTTTCCAAGGGTCATGGTTGCTCCTTCAAAGTCACCCATTTTTCTCTGAATAGCTGCTTTGAGTGCAATAGCCCGGTTGTTTTTTACATTGGTTGATAATGACTCATTTATCTGATACAATGCCTTTGCATAATTCCCTTTCATACTGGAGATCTGAGAAAGCTCAAAGTATGCTGCTGAATGATATGCATAATCCCATGTTGCACGGTAAAGGGTATCTTCAGCTTCATCATATAGTCCAAGTCCTTTCAAAGTCAGTCCCTGCTGATAAAGAGGCTCACAGGTGGATGGTCTGGTATAATCTTTTGTTAATCTTTTAATTGCAGTGGCAAAATATTTCCTGGCAGTTGTATAATCGCCATTCTTGAGAAACCTGTTTCCAACAGCAGTATTTGTTCTGATATCATTTGGATCGCGCTTCAGAGCCTCAGTATAGTAATCCATCGGATCATATCTTGGATTATAGAACAACTCTATCCTGTTACCGGTAAGGAAAAGCTCTTCAACCGTTGCAATATCTTTTGGAAGCGGAGGACTTTTTACAGTTTCCGGAAGATTTTCAACACGTTTGATTTCAACGGGCTGGTATGATACAAGAACTTCATTATTTTCGGTATTAACCATCTCTGTATAAAGATCAGTCAGTTTGAATGGGCCCTCTAACTTAACCAGTTCGGTGAAAGTTTTTTCAGGTGAAATCAGTACATCTTTCTGAAGGACGATTTTCTCACCGTTCCTGAGAATGATTCTGGCCTTATTAACTTTCTGCGTCGAATAGTAACCTAGGAATACATTGTTCCCTTCTCTTTGTTCAAGGTTTACTGCACCATTAAGGTTTGCGTTACGGAATCCACCGATATCCTTTACCGGATACCAGTATTGTTTCCATGTCTTAACTTCGCCTGGTTTGATCCAGCTGTAGTCAGGCTGATTATCGGAAAAAGCACCTACCATGATTTCAACATAAGGTCCTGAATCATCGGTTAATCTTGCTTCTGTTGCCTGGCCGCGAACACCCGAACCCCATTCCCAAAGTTTTGATCCTTTAACAATATTATGATCGCCGATATGGACTGTCCCACTGTTTTTGCCATGGTCATAACCACCCATGAAATCTTCTTTCAGATCATATGCAAAAAATGAAGCGCTGTTCTCCACATTTTTCCACCAGCTTATATCAACCCCTTTTGTAAAATCCTGGCCATTATATATTTCGTTTGAAAATGGCCAGCGTGCGAAACTGTTCTTTGCATGAAATGTTGCAAACTGAACACTTGGAGGAAAGAAAACCTGGTAATCTTTATTTGTATGTGTAGCTACGTTAGCCCAATATAAAAAGGTGTGGGTAAATTGTGTAGGGTTGGCAATCTTCACTTCTGCTTCAAAATATGATTTTCCCGGAGTAACTGTGATTCCGATTGTCCATCTCATCCGGTGGCGTGGTTCTGTTTCCCCTATATGAATAGTTTTACTGCCATTTTCATTTTCCGATAGTGAATAATCAACCGGCAGCATTGTTGAAGCCCTGTGATGATGCAATACACACCATTCAATTCCTCCTGACACCCAGGCTCCTGTCATTCCAAGATTTCCCGGCTTAACCACATCATTCTTATAAATAAAATTATACCCGTTTGTTTTATCGGCGGCATAATAGAGTTTACCTCCGATTTCGGGTGTAACTGAGAGTTTGATATACTCATTTTCAAGTGTTAGAGCTGTCCAGGGGTGATCAGCTTTCTGATCAGAGATTACATCATTCTTTGCAAGCGGATAGATATACTGAGAGGCTCCCTGATACGATCCGTTTGTAAAGAACATAGGGGCTTTCTCGGGAGGAAGAACAGGATAAGTCGGAAGAACCCACGGCTGCTCTGTCATCTTCACCTGTGCAACAAGACCACCGCCAGTAAATAAAATTAATAGAACCAGTAGTTTTAAGAACTCTGGTATTCTGAAGCTTGAATTGTTATGTGTTTTCATCTAAAAAATTATATAATTGTAAATAATAAACTAATCAATAAGCTTAATAGATTTCAAGGTTGAATAAATTTAAGACAGATAAATGTAATCATAAAAATAATTCTATTTAATAATGTTAAATCATCATTCTGATGTATTCTTCAAAATTGCGATAATAATTGTCTCATTGAAAAAATAAGGTTCTGAGTTATTTCAGATTCACAAACTTCAGTGACACAGGTCTTTTAACCTCAAACCTTTTTCCCGTCGGAGTAAGCATTCCTGTTTTCTTATCCCTGTTAAAAATAATGATCTCATTGCTTTCCTGGTTACCGGCAAGCAAATAATTTCCTGTTGGATCAATTGCAATACTTCGGGGTGTCTTTCCCATACTAGTCTGTCTGCCAGCATATTCCAGCCGTCCATCCTTTTTACTTACTGAATATATTACAATCTCATTTGCATCGCCACGGTTGGTAGCATACAGAAACCGGCCATCTTTCGAAAATAGTATATCGGAGGCTCCGTTTTTTCCTTTAAAATCAGGCGAAACCATAGTTATTGTTTGTTTTTCTGACAACGTACCGTCTTTATAGTCAAATACCGTTATAACCCCGCCCATCTCCTGTATAAGATAGGCTATGCTTAAATTCGGGTGAAACGTGATAAGTCGAGGGCCATTTCCGGGTTTAACTGACACAAATGATGGTTCTGAAGGCACTAAAGGCTGAGACGTATCCAAAGGATCATATTTGTAAATATTAACTTTGTCGGTTCCCAGGTCAGGAGAAAGCAGAAAATTCCTGTCGGGAGTAATAAAAGCTCCGTGCACATGTGGCCCTTCCTGCCTTCTTTTGTCTGCACTGGTTCCCTTGTTCTGAAAAAACTGGACTCTTTTATTTAATGAACCATCTTCATTCAAGGATATAACAGAGAGGCTTCCGCTTCCATAATTGGATACAAAAGCCAGTCTGTTTTTTTCATCAAGTGTAACATGGCAAGCACTTTCGCCTCCTGTACTCATACGGTTTAGAAATTCCAGTTCGCCCGACTGACTATTTAAGGTATAAGCGCTAATAGTTCCGTTTTTAAACTCATTTACCGAATAAATAAATTTTCCATTTTCGCTTACTGTAACATATGATGGATTATCTTCTCCTGCAACTTTCGATTTTAACACAAGATCTCCCGTTTGTGTATTGAATTCGTACACAAAAATCCCATCGATTTTATCAGAATTTGTATATGTATCGACAACAAGTTTGCTTGTTTTAGTCTTGCTGTTCTGACCTTGAGCAAAACACAAAAAACATGTAAGCATTAAAATTGAGGCAATCGCTTTCATAGGTTCAGCTTTTTCAATTATTGCTTTGCACTTAATTTATTGGTTATTCAGGTCTGCTATCAGCCTGGTACAAGCATCAGTGTAGATTCCGACATCATGTGAATAGGAGATGTATTGGATTCCGGCCTTTTTCCACATGGCTGCTGCCGGCAGTGTATCTGCAAATGTTCCCACAACAACACCCAGTGAGAGTGCTCTTTTTACAATACCATTGATAGTTTCAATAACCTTTGGATGGGTTACCTGCCCCGGAACTCCCAGTGACTGTGATAGATCATATGGACCTATAAAGAAAATGTCCACACCTTTCACCTTCAGGATGTTATCAAGGTCAGCAAGTACCTCTTTCCCCTCAAGCTGAATTATAAGTAATCCTTCATTTGCTTTTTTAAAGTATTCATCGCGTTGCAATGATGAGTAGTTGGCAGCCCTTACAAATCTGCAAAGACCTCGCTCCCCATCAGGATAAAATCGTGCAGATTTAACACAATCCTTTACCATTTGTGCTGTTGAAACCTGAGGGATCTGGATACCAAGAGCTCCCAGATCGAGAGGCTGATGAATAGCTGTATCTGAAGCATTGCTTGTCCTTACTATTGGAATAACATTCGTTAATACTGCGGCACTGATAAGGTTTTGAACCTGAGATAATCCTGCAGGACCGTGTTCTGCATCAATAATTACAAAGTCAAAACCTGAATACCCTGATACTTCAATAAATGCAGGATCGATAGTTTCGATAAAGGGACCATATACAAATTGTCCTGCTTTAAGCTTTGCCTTAAATTTATTCAGCAATGTCGATTGAAGACTTTCCTGGCTTTTCACCTCTGAAGAACCGGGAATGATGCCGCTATTCAATCCAAACAACCCTGCAGCGGAACCTGTCATAATCCTTTTTGCTGCATCTCTCCGGCTAATACCATCTTTATTCTCTTCTGTTTTCATGTTTTTCCTGATTTAATTCATAAAACTTTCTGCTAAAGGGGAGAGCCTGCCCCGCCTCAGCGGTGCCTCAGCGGGGGTTGGGAGGGGTTATGGAGAACATGGTAAATCATTTACCATGCCTTTGAAACAGCCTCTCAGTTCTCATACTTTATTTAATTGACTACCAGTTGGTTATTGAACCATCCGGCCTCCTGAACACTGATAAACCCTGGTTATGTTCAGTGATTTCAGCTTCGAGTTTAATTTGCTTAAAATCAACCTCAACACCAAGACCCGGCCGGTCATTTGGCCATGTCTTACCATCCTTAAAATCAAACTTTACTGGCAGATGAGGCATAGGATCATTTTCAGGTACATAGTTTTCCATGAGAACAGGTCCCGGATACGTACTACATACATTTACGAGTGCAGCAGTTGCTACAGGACCCGTGAAATGAGGAATTAGCCCTATGTAATGAATTTCAGCCATGGCGGAAATTTTTTGATATTCGGAAATGCCACCACAATTCGGGATTGTTACCCTGGACCAGTCAAACAGATTTGCCTCCATTAATTCATGGAAATCCCATTTGTCACCATAATGTTCTCCAACAGCAAGGGGTACATTTAATTTTTCCCTTACCATTTCATATTGCTGCTTGTTTTCGCTTCTGATCGGATCTTCTACAAAATAAGGAGCCAATGGTTCTATGAGTGTTGCAAGTCGCACAGCATCAGATATATCGAGGCGTGTGTGAAAATCCACACACCAGTCGCCATCCGGACCTACGCCTTCCCTGACCTGTTCACATTGTTTGAGAGTATCCTCAATGCAATGGCGGGAATTAAAACTTGTTGCTCCTTCCCGTGGACCGGTGGTTCCTGCCCTGTATGCTCTATACCCCTGGTCCATACAGAGTTTTGCATTATCCTTTATACTTGCACCCTTTGTACCTCTGAAGCCGGTTGGATAACACTCAAGATAATTACGGGTTTTTCCACCCAGCAGCATATGCAACGGTAATCCCAGGGCCTTTCCTTTAATATCCCAAAGAGCTAGGTCTAGAGCGCCCAATGCATGAATTTTTTCACGTCCGGGGGGATAAAAATAACTCCTGTACATCAATTGCCAGAGATTCTCAATTTGCATGGGATTCTCACCTATAATAAGTTGTGCAAGCTCAGTGACAAGTGATGCGGTTCCTCCCTCTCCTATTCCTGTGATACCTTTATTTGTCTCAACTGTTACAATATGAAAACTCTGGTTTGTCATAGGCCTGCTTGGGGCTTTATACCACCTGACCCTGGTAATTTTCATATCTCTTAGGAGATCGTCAGCTTTCTCTATCTGAGGAGTTGTGGCCACCACATTCGAGAGCGAGGGAATAGCAAGTCCGCCTAAACCCATTGCGGCAAGCGAACCCATAAATTGTCGCCGCGAATGACCTGATTTTTTTGTTTCTTCAGCTTCTGTGGAATAAATTTTTGAATCGGACATAATTCTCTGATTTTAAAATTAATAGAAATTTTCAGTTGATATATTGAAAGAAAGGGGAGCCAACTATGCTCCCCTTTCCTTTTTAATTATTCCAATCAGCCACCTACTAAGTTAGGATTACCCTGAGTCTCTATAAATGGTAAAGGCAGGTAATAGACTTTAGTAGAAATAGGTGCGTTAGGAGGAAGTTCATCAGCATTTTTGGGAGTAACAACCGTCTGAACCAACTCTCTTCTGACAAGGTCGAACCAGCGGCAAAATTCACCCGCAAATTCCCATCCTTTTTCGTCAATAATCTGATTCCAGGTAAGAGAAGTTGCATCAACTGTTGCATCCGGAGTATTTAAAGGTTTACCGGCACCACGACGTTTAATTTTATTAAATGCTTCAAGAGCTGCGGCATCGGAAGTATTTCCTGTTGCCATTGTCTGAGCTTCAGCATAGATCATATAAACCTCTGCAAGCCTCATCAAAGGCATGGATATAGCATTGTTCCAGTCGAGTTTACTACCCTGGAGTTTTTTATAGTATGGACGTTTTACCTGGTAGCTGGTCCATGGAACATAAACACTATTTGAATTTGTAAAGCCGATATCGAAAGTCACATCTTTTCTTGTTCCTGCTGGAAAATTATTGAAGAATGTAATTTCTGAGAAATAATCGTCCCATCCGCCTCTGTCGCTCGGTGTTGCAGCAATACCTACCCATGCATTTCCACTCGATCCGGTACCCGGGCCGAGGAAATTAATTGCGAATACCTCTTCTTTATTACCGCTGGCTTTTAAAGTCGGGCTTTCCCACAAGTCAATAAAATTGGGCATCAGATCGAAGCCGTATACAGCCCTGTTATCAATAACGTCTTTAGCTGCGGCTGCGGCCAATGCATATTTTGTTGCATCTTTAAGCGGCCATCCGGTCATTTGAAGATATACCTGTGCAAGAATAGCCTGAGAAGTTCCTTTACCTACCCTTCCCGGTTGTGGCTTTTTGTCAGCCAGAAGAGTCATAGATTTCTGAAGGTCACTTATTATCTGTGCATAAAGGTCTGCTTCGGAGCTTACAGTTACCTTCAGAAGTTCATCGCTGAAATTTTGAGAATTCAGTACCAGAGGAGCCTTTCCCCACATACGAACTATCCAGAAATAGTTATAGGCCCTAAGAAAGAATGCTTCCCCGGCGATCTGTTTGATATTATTCTGGTTTCCAACTGCCTGCTCATAGTTTGCAATTATGTTATTTGCACCCTGTATGGCTTTATAAGCTCCGTTCCAAACGAAAGGCAAACGCTGGTTAGTATTTGTTACCAGGTACTGGTCAAATTCACGAAAGTCAGCCTTATTACTTGCTTTGTGGGTTGTAAGGTCGTCTCCTCCCATAAGGATGGCAGCAGTAGAGGAATTTCCAAATCCCCTGCTCCAGACCTGGGCCATTGGTTTGTAGGCGCCGGAAAGTGCAGCAAAAAGACCCTGTTCACTTGTCAATGCACCGCTTTCCGCGGTTATCAGGGTTGACAGATCTTCTTTGTAAAAATCCTCACATGAAGTCACTATCAATACCAGCATTAATATAAATGATATTTTTTTCATAGCTATTCCTATTTAAAATTAAAAGTTTAAGTTAAGCCCGAATGTCCAGATCTTGGCGTTTGGATAAGATCCACCATCACCACCGCGCATATCTTCGTTTGCGCCGGTATTTGAATATGATTCAGGATC
Source organism: Bacteroidales bacterium (assembly GCA_038247205.1). Classification (GTDB taxonomy): domain Bacteria; phylum Bacteroidota; class Bacteroidia; order Bacteroidales; family VadinHA17; genus LD21. The sequence continues at coordinate 11,667 of JBBRVC010000039.1, read as the reverse complement.
GAGACCTTTATAATTGGTTAGGGTCCAGATATTCTGTCCGCTTATATTAACAGAACCATCAATAGTTTTCATCCACTGCTTCGGAAAATTAAACTGCAAACTCAGGTTTTTAAGTCTCAGAAAATTCCCGCTTTCTACATAGGCTGATGATTGAATCTGTTGTATGTTAGTCTTGCTGAATGCAGCTACCAGACTACCTGTATTAGTAGGTGACCATCTGTTGAGAATATCAACATGTGTATATTCACGGGCATCAGCTGCGGCGATCATTGTCTGGGCATAAGCGAAGTTCCACTTATCGAATCCAAGCATTGACTGGAAGAATGCATTAAGAGTAAACATCTTGTATGTCATAGTATTATTAAACCCAAGGATCTTAGTTGGGATCCCTGATCCGATGATCTGAAAGTCACTACCGTTTATTACATTATCATTGTTAAAATCTTCATAACGGTAATCACCGGGGGCATTCCCATAAATAGCTGCAGTTGCAGCTTCATCCTGTTGCCAGATACCAAGAGATCTGTAACCAAGGTAGCTTGATATCGGATAACCTGGTTTGAGTATCATCTCAGGGAAATTCACCATTCCGGCACCAGAACCACCTGACTGTACTATAGATTCCCTTGTTCCCAGGCTCTCAATGGCATTCTTCATGAAGGCCATTGTCAGGTTTGCAGTCCATGAGAAATTGCTATTATCAATGATCACTCCGTTTATGTTTAGTTCAAATCCTTTGTTTGAGATCTCTCCGAGATTCCTGTAAATACTTCCGCCGCCAACATAACCCGGCAATGGTTCGCTCAGGAGAAGGTCAGTTGTATATTTACGGAAATAATCGGCTTCAACACTGAGTCTGTTATTAAATATTCCCAGATCAATACCCACGTTTGTCTGGGCTGTAGTTTCCCATTTCAGACCTTCATTACCCGGGTTACCAATATTGATACCGGAAGTTATTGAACCATTATTAAAGGATGCTCCGGCATTACCCAAACTGGTAGTATAGGATGTAACTGTTCCATATACTCCGATTGCCTGGCTTCCTGTCTCGCCCCAACTTCCTCTCAGTTTTAAATTATCCAGCCCTAAATTCTGCATAAAATCTTCTTCAGAAAGTCGCCATCCAATGCCTATTGATGGGAATACAGATGTCTGATTGTCGCCTCTGAATTTCGATGAACGATCACTACGAACAGATGCTGTTACCAGGTACCTGTCTTTTAGAGTATAATTAACCCTTCCGATATATGAACCTATAGTTGACTTTGAGGAATAGGCATCAGCAGAGGCTGAACCTGAAAGTGTCAGGTTATCATATGACAAAGCAGGGATAACCAGGTTATTTGCATAAGCATTGTACTGATCTATTGTAACGGTTTGATATTCTGCAACAGCAGTAGCTGTCAGTTTATGAATCTCTGCAAATGTCTTTGCATATGTTAAAGTGTTTGTACTCTGGAGAAATAGATTATCCCTCGACTGACGCTGAGCCGATGGAGCATTGCTAAGGGCATTCTTTGTAAAACCTTTATACTGCCCATTGGAGTAACTTGCACCAAATCCAATATCAAGGGTCAGACCTTCCATTATTGTATAGTTAAATCCACCATTTGTATTAAAAGTATTCGTTTCCTGAATTTTATCATCCATTGAAAGAATTACAGGGTTATCCTTGATTGAACTGACAGGGTCCCTGACAGTAAGAATCCCGTTGGCATCATAGAGAGGTGTTGTCGGAGCCCATGCGGCTGCACCTCCGAGAGGTCCCGAGGTATTCAAAGCACCGGATGTATTGTTATTTACCCTTCTGGAGAAGTTAACCTTGAGAGTTGCTTTCAGTCTGTCTGTCAGGTTAGCATCCAGGTTAGTCCTTAAAGAAAGTCTCTTGAAGTATGAATTTATAACAATACCATCCTGATCGAGGTAGTTACCGGATATAAAATAGGTAACCTTGTCGCTTCCTCCCGAATAATCCAGCTGGTATTCCTGGCCATTTGCTGTCCGTAATATTTCATCCTGCCAGTTAGTTCCACCGTTTGCTTTATAATCGGCTACCTGCTGATCTGTAAATATACGGGTAGCACCAAGAGCATCAGCTCTGGTATTTGCAGTTTCTGCAAAAGTGCCGGCATCCATAATATCCCATGTTTTAGCAGCCTGACTTGTAACAAAGCGTGTTGTAAAAGAAAGTTTTGGTTTACCGGCAACACCACTTTTAGTAGTGATGAGTACAACCCCATTAGCACCCCGGCTACCATAAATAGCAGTCGAAGATGCATCCTTCAGTACCTGGATTGTAGCAATATCAGTAGGGTTAACATCCTGGAAACTTGCACCAACAAAACCGTCAACAACATAAAGAGGTTCGTTGCTACCTGTTATTGAATTAGAACCACGAATCCTTATGCTTGTTGTACCACCGGGAGCACCTGAGGCATTCATTACATTCACCCCTGCTGTACGTCCCTGAAGGATCTGATCGACACGGTTTACCGGTTGATTTACATAGGCTTCCTGTTTCACTGCAGCTATAGAGCCTGTTAGGTCGACTTTTCTGGCAGTACCATATCCAACAACGACCACTTCGTCAAGTCCGATTGACATTTCTGCTAATGTAACGTCAACCTTGTTACGGCCACCTAATAATACTTCCAAAGGTGTCATTCCAACGAATGTAAATACCAGGGTAGCGTTGTCAGGGATGTTATTAAGTGTATACTTACCATTGACATCTGTGAGAGTGCCGGTGGTAGTACCTTTTACTGCTACAGAAACACCGATTAATGGTTGTCCGTTCTCATCCTTAACGAGACCGGTAACAACTTTCTGCTGAAGTTCCGATGAAACTCCCTTGGGGTCACTCGTAGCTGATGTGCCTGCGGAATAAGCTGTTGTCGTTATAAAAACAACAAGGAGGGCTGTAATCTTAAGATTAGTAATAAGTTTTTTTAGGATAGGGTATGAACATACCCATAGATCAAAATTTTTTTTCATAACTTTGAAAAGTTTTTTGGTTAGGTTATTTTAATAAGTAACTTAATTCTTGCAGGAGGGCGGGTCCAACGCCTTCCTGTTTTGTTTAACTCAGGCTATATCATAGGCATGCAAATTTTTATAGTTTTTTAATCAGGTTTATTGGTTTTCTGTGAGTTTGAAGATAATCAGATTATAATTGTATTTTATAAGTTAAAAACACCTTTTTAATAAACTCAAAAGATCCTCACTATTTTCAACGGCGACCAAATTATTAAAAGTCGAAAGGCTGCTAAAGACTGTTAATAATTCATAAGAATAACACGCACCAATTTAGTAATCTTATTTAAATAAAACACTCTATTTAAAAACTATTCTTATTGACAAATGCACATCTGGCCATATTCTCCTGATAATACGATCCTTACAATTCAATAATATTATTTAAAATGTTAAAATATGTATAATTCTAAAAAAAGACCTATAAAATTCCGATAAATAAATATGCCTGATTAGGTTAGGTATTAGGTTCTATGTCCATATAGCTCATTCGTACGTTTAATCAAAGAATGAGGTTCCTGACCTCATTCTTCACAACATTATACAGAGACCCTAATCTTTATTTTTCACAGCTTTAACTTTGCGAGTAAGGCAACGTCATCATTTTTCACTACAGGTCTGATCCTGAAGGAATATTCGTAAGCACCTCCGGTTAAACGATACTGAGGATGTATCTCTGCTCCCCAAGAGTCATCACCGCCTACTCCCATCTGACCGAAATCAATATTAAGATTGACAAATTCCCGTGGCTTGATATTGGTGGTATGGGTGTTTGCTGATTTTGCATCTTTTCTGTACTGTGATAGCTTGCCGGGCGACTCAAAGTCATCGTGAATATTATTCAGAGCCGAAAAACATATCAGAGGGTCTCCACTTACAAGAATACCGTTCCCGGAATTGTCAGTTAATGTAAGCCACCGTGTATCAGTCTTATAGCCATTCTCCGAAGGACGAATGTATGGTACATACTGGTCGTCTACAGTACTTTCATAAAGTCCGACATCAGCCGAGGATTTTCTGTCAACGTAATTCTCATGAGGTCCGCGTCCAAACCATTTAAGGTTCATAAATTGCTCAGGCAACTGCAGCTGCATACCCATCCTTGGCAATTCAGGAATTTTCTCAGATACTTTGGAAAATTTATTGTTCACAACAACATCAGCAGACCCATAAATATCATACTGTGAAGAATATTCAGCTATCTTTTCACCCTCATTTCCAGGAATGTCGTATGTAAAACTGACAATCACCTTACCCATCTCCGGCTGACTTATAGAGGCTTTTTTAACAATGCTCTTCTCCCCTGCCTTCTTCCACACACCAAGTTTTAAATCCATGCCATAGCCGTAATCATTATCGGTCGGCGGACGCCAGAAATCGGGTTCAGGACCTTTTTTTATCAGTTCTGTTCCTTTAAAAGTAAAAGAATTAAGACGGCCGTCAGCCATATTGAAAACCAGTTTCATATCGGTACCGCTTACTTCCAGTAGTTCTCCAACAGTATTTGTCTGAAGAACAAGAAGCTCATCCCGTTTGCTCGCTACGGCTTTTCCTTCTGCCACCTTGAATTGAGCAGAGGCATACAGATGGTCTTCAGGAACAGAGTTCCACTCATCATTCCGTGAAGCACTTATATTGAGAAAGTATTCAGTTCCTGGTTCCGGTTCAATCTGTTCAACAGGTATACTTACAAGAGTTTCCTGTCTGGGCTGAATATCAGGGAAAGATAGTTTTCCCGAGTGAATAACAGTTCCATCAGAGACAATTTCCCAGTCAAAATTAAACGCTGAAAGGTTTGTAAAATCATACTTATTCTTTATTTTTATCAAACCCCGCGATAGATCAACTGCCTCAAATCCAATATATTGATAAACCTTTTTAACTTCGCTCAGTCCGGGTTTGGCTGTTCTGTCGGGCCAAACAAGACCGTTCAGGCAAAAGTTGCCATCGCTTGGGATACCTTCTTCACCAAAGTCGCCACCGTATGCCCAGTATTTTTCACCTTCTTCATCGGTTTGAAGCAGCCCCTGGTCTACCCAATCCCAGATAAACCCGCCCTGCAGTTTAGGATACTTTTCAATAACATCCCAGTAATCCTGAAGGTTCCCGGTGGAATTTCCCATTGCGTGGGCATATTCGCACAAAATCAAAGGCCTGTCATTCTTATCATCTTTTGCATATGCTTCAATATATTCTATTCTGGCATACATAGGACACCAGATGTCAGTATGCCTTTCTGTTGTATTGGTACTTTTTTCAGCTCTTTCATACTGAACCGGTCTTGAAGCATCTCTGCCTTTTATCCATTTGTAGCCTTTAAGAAAGTTATTGCCGTCGCCTGCTTCATTTCCCATCGACCAGATTATTACTGATGGATGATTTTTATCGCGTTCAACCATGCGCTGCATCCTGTCAAGATGAGCAGCTTCCCATTCCGGTTTATCTGCAATGGTAATATCTTTATCGTAACCGATCCCATGTGATTCAATATCAGCCTCATCTACAAGGTAAAGGCCATACTTATCGCACATCTCATACCATAATTCCTGCTGTGGGTAGTGAGATGTCCTTACGGCATTTATATTATGACTCTTCATCACCCTTATATCTTTTAGTATCATGGCTTCATCAATTACATGACCATTTACATCGTCATGCTCATGCATATTTGTTCCTTTTATTAATATGGCCACACCATTTACCCAAAGCTGGGAATTAATGATTTCTACCTTTCTGAAGCCTATTTTTGAACTAATGCTTTCAAGTATCTTACCAGAAGGATCCTTAAGACTGATCACAAGTGAGTAGAGATTGGGTGTTTCAGCTGTCCATTTTTTTATCTCGCCCATATTTTTGACAAATTCCACTTCACCCTTGTTTCCAAATAGTCTTACATCTTTCGATTCTGAATACAATTGTTCTCCGTTATCAAAAAGAGCAGTTTCAACAATAAAATCTTCATTGCCGTTATTCTTATCATTTAAATTTACCGCAAGCCTTAGAACTCCATCCAAATAATTATTTTCAAGGTCGCCATTTGCAAAAAAATCGCTGATATAAGTTTTGGGCCTGGCATGAAGAAAGACGCTCCTTTGTATTCCACTTAACCGCCAGAAATCCTGATCCTCCAGATAACTACCGTCACTCCAGCGATATACTTCCACAGCAATCGTATTGTTTTTTCTTTTAAGGTATTTTGTGATATTAAATTCTGCCGGCACTTTACTATCTTCGCTATAACCAACGAGTTGTTCATTTACCCATACATAAAATGCAGAACTCACAGCACCGAAATGAAGGAAGACTTCTTTTTCACTCCATCCGGAAGGAATTTTAAACGTCCGTTTATATGAACCTACCGGGTTCCAGTCGTGCTGGATACGAGGAGGATCCTTTTTGTGGGGATATGGTATATTAACATAGATTGGAACATCATACCCTTTCATCTGCCAGTTTGAAGGAACATTGATTTCATCCCAATCGCGGGTATCATAATCATCCTTGAAAAACCAAAAGGGGCGCTGGTCGGGAGATTTCACCCAATTAAATTTCCAGGTACCGTCAAGTGAGATATAGTTTGGCGATTCATTTCTTATACCTTCCAGAGCGCTTTCTTCATCATTAAAGCTGATCAGTGTAGAGTGAGGATCTTCTCTGTTCTGATTAAACATCTGAGGATTTTCCCAGTCACGCGGTTCTTTCTCGGTGAATGCGACTCCTTCATATTTGCTGTATTTCCTGCATGAAGACAATAATAAGGTGACAAGAACTATATACAGAGAAACTTTTTTCATGGTGTCGGGAATTTGAAGTTTTTATAAAGCTAGTAATTAATTCACATCCTGTTTTGGAAGAGGAACTTGTTTTTAAATATTTTCAAAATAAGCAAGGTCGTCCGGGGTATTGATATTTGTGAACGCTGATTTGAGTTCAGCAGTATTTTCCATCTCAAAATAATTTACTTTAAGCCTTTTCAGGAAATTTTGAACTGAGTGATTCTCCTTTGTAGTCAGAAAAGCTTTAAGTGACTCATCTACAGCTACATTATAAATTGCATGCAGTGGTTCAATGAAGGTTTCGATCCTGGGAACGACAGCATCAAATTCACCTGCTTTATAATATTTTATTACATCTTCTATTACTTTGGCATTTAAAAAGGGCATATCTCCGGCAAAAATAAAAACCGCACTATTCGAAGTATTCTCGAGGGCAGCATCTATTCCTCCAAGAGGTCCGGCTTTTACAATTATATCTTTTACAATCTTATATTTTTTGAATTCAGTGAATTCCTCAGGAGTGTTTGTAACTATTATTATATCCTCAAATAATTTATCCAAAACATCAGTCATCCTTTTCGCGATTGTCTTTCCACCTACCATTACGGTAGCCTTGGTTATTCCTCCGAACCTCCTGTTGGCTCCCCCTGCAAGAATTACTCCTGATATATCGGTGTACATTATTGAAGATATTTATATGCAATTTAGTAAATAAATAAACTATTTCAATTCACCTCTGTGTTGTGTAAGGGAAAATGCAAAATGCAAAATATTCATTTCCTCTTCCCTGATTCAATTTTTTTTCGTAATTTAATAGTTTAATATTCACTAAACAACATGCCATATGGATAAAAGTCTCTCATCAATCTACAATGACTATAAGGAAGGACGCACGGATCGTCGCTCTTTTATACGTAAATTGGTTCTGTTTACTGGTAGTACCGCCGGAGCTATGGCCCTGATACCCGTTTTAGAAGGAACAAATGGCATTATGCCTCAGGTACAGGATGATGGTGATATCGTAACGGAGTTTATCAGGTATCCTGGTCAGACAGGGGAAATGAGAGCATTTCTTGCGCGACCCAAAAATGGAAAGAAATTTCCCGCAGTAATTGTTATTCATGAAAACAGGGGATTGGTACCTCATATACAGGATGTTATAAGGCGGATGGCTAAGGAAGGGTTTCTGGCTATTGCACCTGATGCTTTGACCCCTGTTGGTGGCACACCGGAAGATGTCAGTAATGTGGGTGAATTATTCAAAAAGCTTATTCCGGAAGAAACAACAAAGAATTTTGTTGCAGCGGTTAAATATCTGAAAACCAATCCACTATCAACAGGGAAAGTAGGTTGTACAGGTTTTTGCTGGGGAGGCGCCATGACAAATCAGGTTGCAGTAAATGCCCCTGATCTGGATGCTGCCGTACCTTATTATGGCAGTCAGCCGAAACCCGAAGACGTTGAAAAGATTAAAGCTCCGATAATGGCACACTATGCCGGTAATGATGCCAGGATCAATGAGGGAATCCCTGCTTTCGAGGAAGCATTGAAGAAGTATAAGAAGGAGTATCAGATCTTCATTTACGAAGGGGCAGCTCATGCTTTCAATAATGATTCGAATGCTGAACGTTATAATGAAAAAGCTGCTAAACTGGCATGGGGAAGAACGATAGGATTCTTTAAGGAAAAACTGAAATAGAGTCAAAATCAATCACCCCGGCCGGGAAACTGAATTTGTAAATATCTGATATTCAATTCACCCGGCCACCCCCGCTAGAAGGCGGGGCAGGCTCTCCTTCAAAATGCTTAAGTTTAGGCGTATGACCTTTGGGGATTTAGGGGTTATTCCATGCAGTTCTTATTGCATCAACGAATGGTTGGCAATGATTGAAAAATATTTTGTATCCGCTGCATAGGTAATTAAGTCCGGGCTCACCCTCAGGCGAATTGATAAACCTGTTTTTGGGACATTCACCATTGCACATTGATATTACCTCACAATCAATACAATAGCGTGGGAGTAACAAAGACTTTGCCCGTCCGAAATCCTGTTGCTTTTTACTGTCAAGAAATACTGACAGGGAGCCATTTAATATATTTCCAATAAGATGGTCAGGATCAACATAATGATCGCATGAATAAAAATCACCGGTACGTTCAATGACCGGTACTCCGCCACAATTCTCCTTAAATATGCATAAAGTGTGATCCTGGTTGAATGCTTTTCGTGCAGCTTCCTCAAAGATTTGTATTTTAATTGAACCAATATCCTTCTCTACCCACTCCTCGAATATTGTACTTAGGAATATACCAAACTCTTCGGATGGAACTGTTGACATGCTTACACCAGATGGTGATCCGGATTGTTTCTCAACAAGTGGTAGAAAAGATAAATATTTAACTCCCAGTTGTTTAAAGAAGTTGTATAAAACAGCAGGATGCTTGACATTCTGAGAATTTATAACACAGAGGACTTCAGGAACAATACCATAACTCTGCATTAGCCTATATCCCCTTATAACATTGGCAAATGTATCAGAATTACCCCTGGAACGCCTGTAAGTATTATGCATCTCAGCCGGTCCGTCAATACTTATTCCAACGGTAAAGTTTTTCGCTGCGAGGAAACTGCACCATTCATCATTCATCAGGGTCCCGTTAGTCTGGATCCCATTTGAAATGCTTTTTTCGGCAGGTTTAAATTTCCTTTGATACTCAACGATCTTTCTGAAGAACTCAATACCCGCCAGAAGGGGCTCGCCTCCGTGCCAGGAGAAATTAATTATATCATCAGTTGTGGCCTCAATATGTTGCTTTATATATGTCTCGAGTATCTCATCGCTCATCAGTATTGGAGCGTTAGGGTGATATAGATCTTTCTTTATGAGGTAATAACAATATGAGCAAGACAGATTACATTCGGCACCTGCAGGTTTTACAAATATTTGAAATTCACGATGTTTGTTCATTTGTTGGTTACAGGTTGCTGTTACCGTTTACTGCCTTATTGGTTTTGCGTTTTACGTTTTGTGTTTATGTGAGTCTTCTCTGTGCCCTCTGTGTAAGTTCTTGATTTTTTTTACTTTTGTCTTTTTACTTTTGTCTTTTATCTTTTATTCCTTTCCCATTTTATAATATTCTCATTTCCGGGCTCAGCCATATTCATTCGAATCCGCCACTCTACCGGGAAATAATTATTAAGCCTGTTTCCCATGTTTTTAACAAATCCCAGATTTACCCCATTATAGGTAACTATATTCCAACCCATGGGTGAATTTATCATTGTAAAATTATCCCTTCGAAGATAACCTGTTGCCAGATTCAGATTAAGTTCTTCTTTTGGAAAGGCATCAGTTTTAAGGTGGATTGATAATGCGAGTTCTGCAGAGGGCAAATAATCGCTGTTCTTAACCTTAAATATTTTAGTTCCGGCTTTTACGATTTTAAGATTTTGGAAAAGGTGCACATATTCTTCCAGATCGCAAGGAACTGCAGATAGTTCATCACCCCATTTCAGTAGTTTTTCCCTTGGGAAATCAGTCCATTTATCACATATTTCGGAATCACTTTTCCCGGGTTTTAATTCAGGCTTTTTCTGGTTTCTTATTTGAATAGCAGACTGTCCGTCTGTTTTTCGTATAACTGAAATAAAGAAACCTTCTCCCCTGATTTTACCGGGATAGAATCCATAACCATAAATCCCATGGAAATCTATTTCTGTAATTCCCGGAAAATCTGATATTTTAAGTCTTAAACATTCGGCTTCATGCTTTTCCAGAAGCCACCTGATATTTTCCTCGTTTTCACCCGGATTAAATGTACAGGTACTATAGATCAATATTCCATTTTCTTTTAATGCCGGCCATACCTCCATAAGTATTCTCTTTTGCCTTTCAGAACAATGAGAAGCATTTTCTGCCGACCATTCTTCCTGAGCCACATTTGTGCGAAACATTCCCTCACCCGAGCAGGGAGCATCAACCAGGATAATGTCAAAATAGTCGGGAAGCCGCCCGAATGCAGCCGGATCATTCTGTGTGACAATAGTATTCCCTATTCCCCATTTTGTGATAGTCTCTGCCAGAATTGCAGCCCGTGATCTTATTACTTCATTACTTACAAGAACACTTTCGGGTCCGATTAATGATGAAAGATGAGTGCTCTTGCCGCCCGGAGCTCCGCATAAATCAAGCACACGAATGTTTTCAAGTGATACTAGTGATTGATTCAGAGCCTGTTCCAGGAACATGCTTGAAGCTTCCTGAGGGTAGTAACAACCGGCATGAAAAAGCGGATCGAGTGTATAGGAAGGTCTCGTTTCAAGATAAAAACCATTTTCACACCATGGAACAGGTTCTGATCCTGACGGAATTTTCTTCCATTTTGCGGGATTTATCCTGATACTTACCGGCGATGGTTCTTCCAGTGATTTCAGAAGAGATTCTGCATCGACCATCTTTTGATCAGCCAGCCTTATTTTAAATTCTTCAGGAATCATTTAAAAGATTATATCCTTATAAAGCAAAGAACGTAAGAAAATCCTTTAAAAGCAACTTCATAACCCCTCCCAACCCCCGCTGAGGACAGCTGATGCGGGGCAGGCTCTCTCCTCAAACTATAGCTACCCTTTATACACATCTTTTTCAGTTCAAAATATTAAAATTAAATGGGTGTAAATCAATGAGATCCCTCGCTATCGCTTCGGGATGACAGGTTACTTCAGGGTCTGGGGAAGGGAAGCGGGGGGGGGGGGGGGGTTTGTTTTTTTTGAAGAGGGCCCCCCGCCCCGAGGGAGGTTTTGTTGGGTGTAAGTATAACACCAAAAAAACCACCCCAGGATGATGGAAGGGTTTGT
>JBBRVC010000038.1:0-27087 GCA_038247205.1 Bacteroidales bacterium | reverse complement strand
GAAATCTTTTGTCAGTGCTGCATTACTCGAATCTGGCAAGTCGCCTTAAATCTGACGGTAAAAAGCCATTTGGGTTATTCTTATCAATCAGATGCTGGTTATAATAATACATATTTGAGTCATCAGTCCCTATCAGCATTTTAAAACAATAACCCGAGCTGACGTCATCCCCGACCGGGCCTACCTTGTGTAAAATCAGTGTGTTGGGAGTTTTATTTTCAATAGCCTTAACAATATCTTCTTCGGTGACCACTTCAATTTTGTTTGAATAAATCTTCTTAATCTTTTCCGGAGTATCTATTTCAGGAGAAAGATCTTCCTGCCTGATAAGAATTGTTTTACCCATGACATCAGGTACAAATTTATTGTAGTACTTCAGATACTTCCTTCCTGTAAGGGAAGGATCATCTGCGATCATAAGAGCATGTTTTTGAATAAATGAAAGAATCGCTCCAAGCTTGTAGCTGTAGTCAATATCCTCTTCTCCTGCAAAAGAAAGCGGGATGGCACAAATTTCAGGCATTTCACCCAGTTTGGTAACTTTCTTGCCCTGAAGGAGGTTAATAAAATTAAAGACAGAATTCGATTTATCCCTGTCGAAATTCGTCTCTGTGAGTACGATGAATGAATAAGCAGGATTAGTTCGGTTCACATTAAACTCACGGGTAGTTGTAAATTCATATGGAGTAACCTTCCAGTACTCCTTCATAGCATCTTTTATATATACGTTGAATGAAGAAAACGCATCATCTTCAAGAACTACGTATGTTTTGGAAGCTGTAAACTCTTTTATCTCATCTTTAGACGGAAAAGGAGCCTGACCGGTTAACAGAATCGGGAAAATGGCCGGAAGAATAGCCATCAAATAATTTTTCATACTAATTAGAGGGAATTAACAAAGGGTTATTTTCATTGAACTTTCGAATATATACAAACATAAGGTCTCTTTTCTTTTTCCGCGACAGCTGAACATACTCCTCATACAATTTACTATCCTTCATAAGCAAGAGTTCTGTATTCTGTACATCAAATTCAAGCATTTTACCCTCTTCAAAATCGAATATATATTGCTTCATCTCATTACGCGCCATATTTGACTGGCGGTAAGGAGAATAATAGGAACCATACGGATTGTAATAGTTGTATGGAGAATAATATGAATAAGGATCGTAGTATCCGTATGGATTATTGTAATATCTTGAATCATAGGAAGTAATATCTGCAACAAAGTGTGAAATACTTCCAATAAAAGTAATACGGTTGAAGCTTTCCTGAATCTGAATATAAAGTATTCCGTTACGGGAATAACCCCAGATAGAGTTGGATGGATATTCTTTTCTTATACCCATCTCATCGTAAAAATAAATTTTTTCTGATTCAAGAAGCTTATCAAAAAACTCCCTGTCATTGTAGTCAGTTGAAGTCAGAAGTTTTGCCTTTGGAATTGGATTATTCTGACGCACCTGTTCAAAGTTGATAAAGATGCCTTCCTTGAACCTGAAATCAGGAGTATACTTAACCATCCCTTCTTTTTCCTGACCTGATAAAGAAATGAAAGATACAGAGGCCAGGAGGGCGAATGGCAAAAAAAACAACCTGGAAAATCTTTTCATATCGCTTAAAATATATCTACTTCTTCAAATATCGGACCAAACACAAAGGTAGCTTTTTCCTGTCAAAGGTTGTTAATTTCAGTTATTGTATATTTATATCAGAATTTATTTAATTTTACATAATCTCAAATATATATTTAATGGTTAAGATAACCAATAAAAATGAAGTCGTAAATCTTTCAACAGAGGAGATATTTGATAAAACCATGAAGAAAATAGAAGTGTTCTCATACGCATCCATTTTTGGACTTATCATGTCGGTTTTGTTTGTTTCGATTAACCAAAGGCTTGTCGCAGGTATACTAATCATACTATCAGTTAGTTTATTATTGTACTTTTTGAAGAAGAGCGCAGCAATTATTGAAACGACGAAAGAATCGCTTAAAAATGTTGCCTCAATCAATGGGAGAAGAGATATTGTAATAAATGATTTTTCACATAAGATAAGGGAGCCTCTAAATAATATAGTTATCGTTACTGATCTCCTTATGAAATCAGGATTGCTTCAGAAACAGAAAGACCTTCTTGAAACTTTTATTGCATCAACAAACAACATGGTAACCACTGTTAATGATTTAACAATGCAATCTGCCGGGAGTACTATTTATGAAAAAAGAGAACATTTCAAATTTAACCTTCATTCAACAATTGAGAATACTATTGAACTCTACAAACTAAAGGAAAATGCCAATATTGATTTTATACTTAGCAAAAAAGAATTAAGCGAATTTGAATGTTATGGCGATCCAATCATTATTAAACAGATTTTTCTTGCTCTCTTTAATACAATTGAAAACAAGGACCACGATTTATCGACAAAAGTTACAATCAATCTGAGGAAAGAGAAAGAGAAAGATCATGAAAACTATTTGATCATAAGAATTCAAACCGATCATAACATAATCCTCATTGACCATAATGATGAGGAAGGAAGTCTGGCCGCAAAACTTATTAAAGCGGGTAATGGTACTTTCACCCAGGAACTGGAAAAGAATTTTACTGTACTTAATATCAGCCTCCCCTATACGAGTAACCTGCCGGAACGTAAACCCCAGATTGCTTCTTCGAAAATTGATGCTCTGATCAACAGGGATAAGGTACAGAAAGAATTAAAGGATCTCAGGATATTGCTTGTTGAAGATAATATTATCAATCAGAAAATAACTCTGCTCTCTCTTAAGCCTCTGGTTAACAGTATTGAAACTGCTTTAAACGGCAAGGAAGCTCTCGACAAATTCGGCTCTGCCAATTACGACCTGATACTCATGGATATACAGATGCCTGTAATGAGCGGTCTTATTGCAGCTGAAAAGATCAGGGCTCTGGAATCAACTACTAACTCACATGTGCCGATGATCGCTATCACGGCAAACGCAATGCTGGGAGATAAAGAAAAATGTATGTCTTCCGGATTCGATGATTATATCAGTAAGCCTTTTCAGCCAACTGCACTTATCGAAAAGATCAAAAAGAATCTTTGATTTTTGTCAACGGCCTGAACCCTATCACCATCATATCATCCACCTGAACATTTCCGTTCATCCATGTCCTGATATTATCCTCCAGAATAACCTTCTGATCTGATAAAGGCAATCGATGTATAGTCATTAAAAGATATCTGAATCTCCTGTACATGAACTTCTTATTCTCTGATCCACCAAACTGGTCAACATAACCATCTGAAAAAATGTAGAATATATCATCATCGAGAAGGTCAAGTTCGTGATTCTTATACGGGATGTTTGCAGGATTCATTCCGATTATAATCTTATTATCCTTAAGTTCGATAAGTGCATTTTGACGTATAAGGTAAAGAGGGAAAAATGCCCCTGAGTATTCAAGCTTCTTTCGTTTTCTGTCAACAACACACAAGCCGATATCCATTCCATCCCTGATAATTGTACCGATATTCTTCTCCCTGCTGAAAGTTTTTTCCAATGCTTTATTCAAAACTGCAAGTATGTCTGAAGGCTTCTCTATATTTTCTATATTAATTGTTTTTTCAATAATTTCAATCCCAATCATCGACAACAATGCCCCGGGAACCCCATGACCTGTACAGTCGGCTGCAACAACAAAGACCTTGTCCCCCTTTTCACCCATCCAGTAAAAATCGCCGCTTACAATATCCTTTGGTTTCAGGAAAATAAAGGAATCACTAAAATATTTTCTGAAATATTCCTCTGAAGGCAGGAGTGCTTCCTGTATCCGTTGAGCATAATTAAGGCTGTCGGTTATATCCTTGTCCCTTAACTCCAGTTCGAGTTTTTGCTTTTCAATCAGATTCAGAGCCTGTTCTTTTTCTTTAAGGAGTTTCTTTGTTTTAATCAGGCTTTTTGTCTGGGCTGTAAAAAGCAGATATATCAGAACAAAAATAAAAAGGCCGTAAATCAGAAACAGATAGTATGGCTTGATTTGTGACAAGAATTTTGCAGCCGGCAGAACTACCCCAAACAAATGGTAATGATTAAGTAATTCATGACTATATGTTAGATAAAGAATTCCCATCAGATACTACAAAAATAGAGTAATTATCGGTACTACCTACTTAAGTATTTCTTTAAATGGATTTACTAAGGTATAACAATGATCTCATCATTACCATTTCTTACAAGTTTTTGGATTTTTAATGATGGTGAAGGTATATATTTCCCAATGCCAAGCGAATCCCACTTTTGATCTGTCTTTAATATGGTTTCACTATCCGAGCAAACAACATTAGGCCATCTGCGTGGAAAGCCGCCCCTCCGGAAAGCCTTTATAGTACCATCTATAAAGAGTGAGCCGTCAATATAATCATGGTCGCGAAGGGGATCTGAATTTCCCAATACCTGCCAGGTGGTGATATAATAGTTAAAGGGATCAACAGTATGATCAACCAAAAGAATCAACCTGAAATAATCACCTGCATTAAGAGATTTAAACCGGTCTTTAATCCGAATAACAGCTTCAGTATCTTTACTGCAGTCAACAGAAATAATTAATACCGGTATGTTCTCCTTTAAAAGCTCTGCGTTATAGTTTGTGATATCGCTACTCTTTAGAAATTCAATTATTCTGCTGTCAGGCTGTCTTTTATCAATATTCCTGTTTGCTGATTTCTGAGCAAGCTCTTCCGGCAGTTTGACAGTAGCATCCACACCTGCTTTTCCTCCAAATGAGAAGGTGTCAGAAGAATGGTCTAGTACATCAAGTGGCCCTCTGCTGAACAGAAGGTCGTTTTCCGGATCAGTATTGGATAATATATGTTTAATTAATTCACTGGAATTTCTTATATCAATATCTCCGCTGACAACCACCATATATTTTGTGAACATCATTTGTCCGGCGCCTGAAAGGGAGTTGATTACTTTCATTCCCTGACCGGGATAGGACTTAATTATCTTTACTACCAGTAAATTGTGAGCAATTCCGGCTTCCGGAAGGTGGAAGTCGATCACTTCTGGAGATAGTGATAACCTGACCGGAGACAGAAAAATCTTCTCTGTAGCTTTTGCAATCCATGCATCTTCCTGAGGAGGTACGCCGACTATTGTTGCAGGATAAACTGCATCGGCAGAATGTGTAATGCAAGTTACATGGAATTTTGGATACCAGTCAGCCAGTGAGTAAAAGCCGGTATGATCACCAAAGGGTCCTTCCCACACAAGATTCTCAGACGGGTCAACATATCCTTCAATAATGATATCAGCATCATCAGGAACAAACAGGTCGTTGGTAATGCATCTTACCAATTTTACTTTTTTCTTCCGGAGAAATCCTGCCAGGATATATTCGTCGACATTTTCAGGTAACGGAGCCGTAGCAGCATAGGTATAAACAGGATCGCCTCCCAATGCAACAGAAACAGGCATGCGTTTTCCAGCTTTTTTCCATTCCTCAAAGTGATTTGCCCCCGTTTTGTGGCGCTGCCAGTGCATGGCTGTTGTATTATTATCAAGTATTTGCATTCTGTACATACCAAGGTTTGTACTGCCTGTTTTTGGGTGTCTTGTATGAACCAAAGGAAGAGTAACAAATCTTCCGGCATCGTAAGGCCAGCATTTCAGCACGGGTAGAATAGAAAGATCCGGATCGGAATGAATGACCTGCTGGCACTTACCCTTTCTGTTTAGTCTGACAGGAAGAACACCTGCTATTTTCATCAGGGATGGAAGTGCTGACAGTTTTTTCATCCATCCACTTTTTGAATCAGGAACCCGTGAAAGCATCTCATCAATTTCTTTGCCGACATCATCCATATTTTCCCTTCCGATTGCCATTGCAATTCTTTTATCGGAACCGAAAGCATTTATCAGCAAAGGAAAAGATGTTCCAGTATTTTCGAAAAGAAGTGCTTTACCTGAATTTTTTGTAACCCTATCGGTTATTTCTGTGATCTGAAGAACAGGATCTACAAATACTTTGATCCGTTGGAGCTCATTGTCCTTGTCGAGCGCCCGGATGAAACTGATTAATCCTGAGTATGCCATGCTATATATCTGATTAGGGGATAAAGATAGCTAATAACCGAATATCAGAAAACTGTTAGTTCTATAAATGGGTGAGATGGGAGGTATATAAAACAATAATGGGAACTACTCTTTCGATTAGTTCCCATCCACTAAATTAACCGAGGTTAATATTAGTGTCAGGCTAATGTTATTATGACCGGTTGCATCGACGGGTACCAGACCAATTTTTGCAACCCATGGCTTTCCGGTTTTGCCTTTTATAACAGAACCTTCCAGCTTTCCTTTTATCCGTTTTGAGGCGGACTTCCGGGATGAAACGTCATTCAAGCGCTGTTGCTTTTATCCCGAAGGATGTTGCATCAGTTTCCGATTGATTAACAGTCGAAACCATTTTTCAATCTGAAGCTCTGTGACTCAATCGTAGAAAAGAACGTTTCCGGTTTTTCGTCGATCTTCTGAACATCCGGAACCGAAGTTCCTTAAGTCCAGGTTCCGGCCCATCTGATGTGCAGACCCGGAGGTCTGATTGAAATTGATTGTGTTTCAGTTAAGTAACCTTTTCAACTTCCACATTTCTGAGCAGTCTTTTATCGCTCACCTGATTCAACAAATGTACACCATATTTTTATAAAAACAAAGAAAAAATGGCACAATTTTGAACCTGATATTAACATTATTTTAAAATATTGTTAATTACGTCCGTAAACGGCACTATTTCAGCCCTGCAGAAACACTGACATACCCCCCTGTTAGGTTTAATCAAAGTGTCTAATTTTTAATTTTTAGCCTAAAGAGTCAATAGATGCATTTTTAAAGTAAATCAGGGCACAAAAAAAGAGGCCGTCAATGACAGCCTCTTCATTATGAGATAATTACAAATTATTTTTTATAACCATAAACTGCAAGATCACCAAGCATCTCTTCGATTCGGATCAGTTGATTGTATTTTGCGATCCTGTCAGTTCTGCTGGCCGAACCGGTTTTGATCTGTCCGGAATTGGTAGCAACTGCGATATCTGAAATTGTAGTATCCTCAGTTTCTCCCGAACGATGTGAAGTTACAGTTGTATAACCAGCTCTGTGAGCCATTTCGATAGCGTTGAGAGTCTCGGTCAGTGAACCTATCTGGTTAACTTTTATTAGGATTGAGTTTGCACAACCCATTTCAATGCCTTTTTTAAGATAGTCAACGTTTGTAACGAAAACGTCATCACCCACTATCTGACATTTCTTACCAATTCTGTCAGTAAGCATTTTCCATCCGTCCCAGTCACTCTCTGCCATACCGTCTTCAACAGAATCGATCGGGTATTTAGTGATGAGTTGCTCAAGGAAATCAACCTGTTCTTTTGAAGTTCTACGGGCGCCTTTAGTTCCTTCAAACTTTGCATAATTATAAATGCCATCTGAATAAAATTCTGAAGCGGCACAGTCGAGTGCGATTGTTATATCTGAGCCGGGTTTGTAACCTGCTGCAGATATTGCTTTAAGAATTGTTTCAAGAGCATCTTCGGTACCACCCAGCGTTGGCGCAAAGCCGCCTTCATCACCTACTGCAGTACTCAAACCGCGTTCTTTCAGAACTTTTTTGAGTGAGTGGAATATTTCAGCACCCATCCTGAGGCCTTCGCGGAATGAAGGAGCTCCAACAGGTCGTATCATGAATTCCTGAAATGCGATTGGTGCATCAGAGTGTGATCCACCATTTATGATGTTCATCATAGGAATAGGAAGGGTAACCGCATTTGGCCCTCCAATATATCTGAACAGCGGCAATCCATGGAATTCTGCAGCAGCTTTAGCAACTGCAAGAGAGACACCAAGTATGGCATTTGCTCCAAGATTACTTTTTGTTTTGGTACCATCGAGTTCGATCATTTTTTTATCAACACCACTCTGATCAGTAACATCCATTCCAAGAATTTCTTCAGCTATTACATTGTTTACATTATGAACAGCTTTCAATACTCCTTTACCCAGGTAACGGCTTTTATCACCGTCTCTGAGCTCAAGAGCTTCGTTTTCGCCTGTTGAGGCACCGGAAGGCACAGCTGCCCTGCCAAAAAAACCACTTGCAGTTGTTACATCAACTTCAATTGTGGGATTGCCGCGGGAATCAAGAATCTCACGTGCATGTACTCTAACTATTTGACCCATAGATTTGTAATTTTATTATTAAACATATGTGCAATATACAAAAAAAGGGATAATGCTTTAGCCACTTATCCCTTAGATTGAAATATCATTGATACTTATTTTACTTCTTCAGTGTTTTCTACACCTTCAGCAAGGGTTTCTTTTACTTCAGTTGAGGCTTTAGCTTCTGGGCTTTTTGGTGCTTTTGGAGTTTTCGAAGTTGTTACAGCTTCAT
The DNA here is from genome assembly GCA_038247205.1 of Bacteroidales bacterium. Classification (GTDB taxonomy): domain Bacteria; phylum Bacteroidota; class Bacteroidia; order Bacteroidales; family VadinHA17; genus LD21. Next base: position 18,649 of record JBBRVC010000038.1, on the reverse strand, counting down.
CCTTTTTCTTAGGAGCCCTTCTTGTCCTGGTTGTTTTCGTTTTAGCAGCATCACCTGATCCAAGCATAGCTTCGTTGTAATCAACCAGTTCGAGAATACACATTTCTGCATTATCGCCGATCCTGTTGCCAATTTTTAATATCCGTGTATATCCACCCGGGCGCTCTCCTACTTTTGGTGATACGTCTCTGAATAATTCTGATACAGCAGTTTTATCTTTAAGATAGCTGAATACCATTCTTCTTGAATGGGTAGAATCTTCCTTTGATTTAGTGATGAGAGGTTCCACGTATGTCCTCAGTGCTTTAGCTTTGGCAGTTGTGGTTGTTATCCTTTTGTGAAGGATAAGTGAAGATGCCATGTTTGCCAGCATAGATTTCCTGTGGGAACTCGTTCTTCCTAAATGGTTAATAACTCTTGAATGTCGCATTTCTATACTTCCTTAACCAATTTTCTAATTAATCTTTATCTAACTTATATTTGCTTACTTCCATGCCAAATGAGAGGTTCATAGATTCAAGCAATTCATCAAGCTCGGTGAGTGATTTTTTCCCAAAATTTCTGAATTTGAGAAGGTCGTTCTTGTTAAATTTGACAAGATCACCAAGTGTTTCAACTTCTGCAGCTTTAAGACAGTTCAGTGCCCTTACGGAAAGGTCAAGATCAACTAGCTTTGTCTTGAGAAGCTGTCTCATATGCAATACTTCCTCATCAAACTCCTCATTAGCCATCTTATCATCTGAATCGAGTGTTATCTTTTCGTCAGAGAATAGCATGAAGTGATAAATAAGAATTTTTGCAGCTTCTTTCAAGGCTTCCTTAGGATGTATTGAACCATCTGTTTCGATCTCTAAAAGAAGTTTTTCGTAGTCAGTTTTCTGCTCAACACGATAGTTTTCAACTGTATATTTTACATTCCTTATCGGAGTAAAAATTGAATCAATTGCGATAAGGCCAAATTCAGCATCAGGTGGCTGGTTTTCTTCTGCCGGCACATAACCCCTGCCTTTGTTGATAGCAATCTCCATCTGGATCTTAACATCAGTTTCCATTCTGAAAATCACCAGCTCAGGATTAAGAACTTCAAAGCCGCTTAATAATTTATTAAGATTGCCAGCTTTAAATACTTCCTGCCCGCTTATTTTCACGGTTACTTTTTCGTGATCTACATCCTCAATAGTTCTTTTAAATCGAACTTGTTTCATATTAAGGATAATTTCGGTCACATCCTCTATTACACCTGTGATGGTAGAGAATTCGTGATCGGTACCCTCAATCTTTACTGAGGTTATTGCAAAACCTTCAAGTGAAGAGAGAAGAATTCTTCTCAACGCATTGCCTACGGTAATACCATAGCCAGGTTCAAGCGGACGGAATTCAAATTTTCCGTGCGTGTTGTCCGCTTCAAGCATTATTACTTTGTCAGGCTTCTGGAATGATAAAATGGCCATAGAAATTAATCTTATATTATTACTTGGAATACAATTCAACTATAAGCTGTTCCTTGATATTTTCAGGAATATCGGTACGATCAGGTTTATTCATAAATTTACCTGCCATTTGGGCATCATCCCACTCAAGCCATGAAATTTTCGAATATTTTCTTGTTGTAAGTGAATCGACAATAATTTCGAGAGATTTCGATTTTTCACGTACACCGATAATATCGCCGGGCTTCAGAGTTAATGAAGGAATATTTACAACGCTTCCGTTTACTGTTATATGACGATGTGACACCAGCTGACGGGCGGCGGATCTTGTTGGAGCCACTCCCAGACGGTATACAACATTATCGAGACGCGCTTCGAGAAGCTGAAGAAGAACCTCTCCGGTTACACCTTTGGTCCTTGAAGCTTTTTCGAATGTATTTCTGAACTGGCGCTCGAGAATTCCATAAGTATATTTGGCTTTTTGTTTCTCTCTAAGCTGAACACCATATTCTGATGTTTTCTTCCTTTTTTTATTCATCCCGTGTTGCCCGGGTGGAAAGTTTTTCCTCTCCAGGTTCTTATCAGGTCCGAAGATCGGTTCCCCGAATTTTCTTGCTATTCTTGTTTTTGGGCCAGTATATCTTGCCATCGTTCTAATAATTTATTACTTACAATAATCAATTTTATAACTACTTAGACTCTCCTTCTTCCGGGAGCACGGCAACCATTATGTGGCATAGGTGTAACATCAACAATTTCAGTAACTTCTATTCCTACATTATTTATTGCCCTAATGGCTGATTCACGGCCTGATCCGGGTCCTTTTACATAAACTTTTACTTTTCTAAGTCCAAGATCATACGCCACCTTGCCACATTCTTCCGATGCCATCTGAGCTGCATAAGGGGTATTCTTTTTTGAACCTCTGAAGCCCATCTTACCTGCTGATGCCCATGATATTACCTGACCTGAATTGTTTGTCAGAGTCACAATAATATTATTGAATGATGAATGAACATGTGCCTGTCCTAATGCTTCAACCTTGACGACCCTCTTTTTTAATGCTCCAGTCTTCTTTGCCATAATCTATTTATTTAGTAGCTTTTTTCTTGTTTGCAACAGTTTTTTTCCTGCCCTTACGGGTTCTGGCGTTATTTTTGGTACTCTGACCTCTTAAAGGCAGACCAATTCTATGACGCACACCACGATAGCAGCCGATATCCATAAGCCTTTTTATATTCGTCTGGGTTTCAGAACGAAGTTCACCTTCGAGCTTATAATTGTCATTCAGAATTCTACGGATAGAATTGATCTGATCGTCGTTCCAATCCTGAACTTTAGCATTCCTGTCGACACCGGCTTCATCCAGTACTTTCTGTGCAATGCTTCTGCCCACTCCATAGATGTAAGTCAGGCCAATTTCGCCTCTTTTATTTCTTGGTAAATCTACACCAACAATACGTGCCATATAAACTATTTTTCTTAAATGAGTTGCAAAATTAATTAAAATTATCCCTGTCTTTGTTTGAACTTGGGATTTTTCTTGTTTATTACGTAAATGCGTCCTTTGCGTTTTACTATTTTACAGTCAGCGCTGCGCTTTTTTACTGATGCTCTTACTTTCATTATCTTTAAGTTTCTATTTATACCTGAATGTTATTCTTCCTTTTGTCAGATCATATGGTGACATTTCAACTTTAACTTTGTCGCCGGGCAAGATCTTTATATAGTGCATTCTCATCTTACCTGAAATATGTGCAGTTATAACATGTCCGTTTTCGAGTTCTACCCTGAACATTGCATTTGAAAGGGCTTCGATGATCGTGCCGTCCTGCTCAATTGATGCCTGTTTGGCCATACGATTTACATTTTATTTAAAACTTCTTCTATAAATTCAAATGTAGTTAAAACATCTGCCTTTTCTTTATTCACTGCAACGGCGTATTCGAAGTGTGCTGAAGGCTTTCCGTCAACGGTTTTAATGGTCCATCCATCAGCCATTTGCATTGTCTCCTTTCTACCGAGATTAATCATTGGCTCAATGCAGATCACCAGTCCTTTTTCCATTTTTGACCCGGTTCCCTTTCTTCCGTAGTTTGGTACCTCAGGGGGTTCATGTAATTTTGTTCCCAATCCGTGCCCTACAAGTTCCCTAACCACAGAAAAACCTCCGCTTTCAGCCTTTGATTGCACTGCATAAGACACATCTCCTACCCGGTTACCGGCTACAGCCTGTCTTACCCCTTCTTCGAGAGATGCCCTGGTGTAGTCGAGCAGCCGTCTTAACTCCTCGCTTATGTCACCAACTGCAAAAGTATATGCTCCATCGCCATACCATCCTTTGAGGATCACCCCGCAATCGATGGAAATCACATCTCCTTCTTTCAGGATATAACCTGAAGGAATACCGTGAACCACTTCATCATTGACAGATGTACAGAGAGTATTCGGAAACCCACCATATCCCTTAAATGCCGGTGTTGCACCATTATCGAGAATGAATTCTTCGGCAATCCGGTCGAGATAAAGAGTGGTAATTCCCGGTCGTATCAGAGCAGCCATTTCTGCAAGTGTTCTCGACACCAGCATATTGCTCTCTTTTAACAACCCTACCTCTTCATCAGTCTTCAAATACAACATCAAAGAACGCTAATTTTTTATATTGCTGTTACAGCTCCTGATCTGCCCTTGATCCGGCCCGATTTCATCAGACCATCATAATGTCGCATAAGTAGGTGACTTTCAATCTGCTGCAGTGTATCCAAAATAACACCAACCAGAATTAAAAGTGACGTACCTCCGTAGAACTGAGCAAACTGGGGAGAAATACCTGCCTTAACCGCCAACGATGGCAGAATTGCAACCATGGCCAGAAATATTGAGCCAGGGAATGTAATTCTTGACATAATTGTATCAAAAAACTCAACTGTCTTCCTTCCCGGTTTAATGCCAGGGATAAATCCACCATTTTTCTTCATATCTTCTGCCATCTGAACAGGATTGATTGTAATGGCTGTATAAAAATATGTAAAGATAACTATCAATATTGCAGTAACCAAATTATACCAGAATCCGTACATATCTGAGAAGGCAACAACAAAACCTGAGCCCGACTCAGCGTAACCTGCGATAATAATCGGAAGCATCATAATAGCCTGGGCAAATATTATCGGCATAACACCGGCAGCATTTACTTTAAGGGGAATATACTGACGCACGCCACCATACTGTTTGTTCCCTACTACTCTTCTGGCGTACTGAACCGGAACACGCCGTGTACCCTGCACCAGTAGTATTGTTCCAAGAACAACTACGAAAAGGAAAACAACTTCAACAATAAGGGCAATTGCGCCACCTGCACCGTTCATACGTGTACCTGCCTCAAAGATGAAGTTTGAGGGAAGGCGAGCGATAATACCTATCATAATGATGATTGATATACCGTTACCAATACCCTTGTCAGTAATTTTTTCTCCAAGCCACATCACAAAGACAGTTCCTGCAGTCAGTATTACAACTGAGGAAAATTTAAAGAAGAATCCCTGCAGGATAAAAGCGCTTTCCGGTAATTGTGCCGCAAGATTTATAAGATATGTTGGTGCCTGAAGAATAAGAATACCTACTGTAAGATATCTTGTATACTGATTCATTTTCCTTCTTCCGCTCTCACCTTCTTTCTGTAGTTTCTGGAAATATGGAAATACAATACCAAGAAGCTGAACAACGATTGAAGCTGAAATGTATGGCATGATCCCCAATGCAAAAATAGAGGCTTGTGAAAAAGCTCCCCCGGAAAACATGTCAAGAAGTCCCATTATCCCCGATGATGTCTGGTCCTTAAGCCCTGCAAGCTGTGACGGGTCAATACCCGGCAGCGTAATATATTTTCCCAGCCTGTACAATAAAATTATCCCAAAAGTATAAAGTAGTCTTGCTCGAAGATCTTCTATCTTGAAGATGTTTTTTAATGTTTGGATCAGTCTCATGAAATTACAGTATTACAACGGTTCCCTTTTTGGCTTCAATCGCTTCAACAGCAGTTTTGCTGAAAGCATGGGCATGAACATCGAGTTTTCTTTCGAGAATTCCTTTACCCAGTATTTTAACCAATGCCTTTTTTGAAACCAGTCCCGCCATTACAAGTACTTCATGATCAATCTTTTCAATATTGAGACGTTCTGAAAGTTCCTGCAGAGTACTAATATTTATACCTTTATATTCTACCCGATTGATATTTTTGAATCCGAATTTCGGAAGACGTCTCTGAATAGGCATCTGTCCACCTTCGAAACCAACTTTCTTACTGTAACCTGATCTGGATTTGGCGCCTTTATGCCCCCTTGTTGAAGTTCCGCCTCTGCCCGAGCCTTGTCCGCGACCCAGACGTTTACCTTTTTTAACAGATCCTTTAGCAGGTTTTAAGTTACTTAAGTCCATAACTTTGTTTTATAATATCGTTTTTATTAAATATTTTCAGTTATAACCAGGTGTCTTACTTTTTCTACCATTCCCAGAATCTGAGGAGTAGCTTCATGTTCAACACTATGATTCAATTTACGGATTCCAAGTGCCTCGAGGGTTCTTTTTTGTCTTTCAGGTTTTCCGTTTTTGCTCTTAACCTGGGTGATACGTATTTTCGCCATTGTAATGTACTTTTCTAACCGTTAAAAACTTTGTCCATTGAAATGCTTCTGTGCTCGGCAATTGTTAATGCATCGCGCATTTCGAGAAGAGCAGCAAATGTTGCTTTAACCAGGTTGTGAGGGTTTGATGAACCTTTTGACTTTGCAAGAACGTTCTTTACTCCGACACTCTCAAGGACTGCACGCATAGCACCACCTGCTTTTACACCTGTTCCTTCAGAAGCCGGTTTGATGAATACTTTTGCACCACCAAATTTTGCTACCTGTTCGTGAGGAATAGTTCCTTTATGAACCGGAACTTTTATCAGATTCTTTTTAGCATCTTCGATACCCTTAGCAATAGCTGTTGTAACCTCACTGGCTTTACCCAGACCATGTCCGACAATGCCATCTTCATTTCCAACCACAACAATGGCTGAGAAGCTGAAGGTACGTCCTCCTTTGGTAACTTTGGTAACTCTCTGGATGCTTACAAGCCTGTCTTTAAGCTCGATATCGCTGGTTTTTACTTTTCTTATTCCGTTTGCCATAATTCACTAGAATTTTAAACCGCCTTCGCGGGCTGCATCAGCCAATGATTTTACTCTACCATGATATTTATTTCCGCTTCTGTCGAAAACTACAGTTTCAATGCCCTTCTCTTTGCATTTTGCAGCAAGAAGTTTTCCCACGAGTTTTGCCTGTTCAACTTTTTTTATACCCGACGTGGAGGCTACTTCTTTTTCTTTTGAGCTTGCCGACAGGAGGGTGGTTCCTTTCAGGTCGTCAATAACCTGAGCATAAATCTGTTTGTTGCTACGATAAACTGCCAACCGTGGGGTTTCGACAGTACCGCTTATTTTTTTCCGGATCCGCATTTTGATCCTGGTTCTTCTTTCCAACTTAGTTAAGGCCATGATTTTCTTTTACTTTAACCTGGTCAAGTTGTTTAACAGGTTTCCCTGTCTCTTAACCATTGATATTTTTTATTTAAATCTACTTATCTTGAAATACTACCGCGTTTATCAGAGTGCTTAGCTCCCTGCAGATTTTCCTGCTTTCCTTCTGAGTTGTTCTCCGACAAACTTGATACCTTTTCCTTTGTAAGGCTCAGGTGGTCTGAGAGATCTGATCTTAGCTGCCACATGTCCTATAAGTTGTTTGTCGATGCACGTAAGTGTGATCACCGGATTGCTTCTTCTTTCGGTTTTAGTTACAACAGTAACTTCTTTAGGAAGCTCAATGATTATTTCATGTGAGTATCCAAGGCTCAGCTCAAGCTGTTGTCCTTTGGCTTCGGCTCTATAACCAACACCCACGAGTTCAAGTTCTTTTTTGTACCCCTGAGAAACACCGGTAACCATGTTTGCTATGAGCGCCCGGTAAAGGCCATGCAATGATTTATGACTTTTCGACTCAGATGGTCTTGATAAAATTAACTCATTATCAATTACTTCCATCTTAAGGTCTTTATCAACCGCCTGGGTAAGTTCTCCCAGCGGTCCTTTCACACTAACCACATTACTGCCACTTATATTAACAGTGACATTCTTGGGCAGGTTTACAGGTAATTTTCCTATTCGTGACATTAAGCTATCCTCCTATTAGTAAACGTAACATAATACTTCACCACCGATTTTCTCTTTCTTTGCCTCTTTGTCTGTCATCAGTCCTTTTGAGGTAGATATTATTGCAATACCAAGTCCGTTAAGAACCCTTGGCATTTCTTCAACTCCGATATATTGACGGAGACCCGGGCGGCTTATTCTCTGGATTTCTTTTATTGCCGGTTTTTTGCTTTTTGCGTTATATTTGAGAGCAATCTTCAAAACACCCTGTACTCCTTCACCGTCAACAACCTTATAACTAAGGATATACCCTTTTTCAAATAGAATTCTGGCTATTTCCTTCTTAAGATTGGATGCTGGTGCCTCAACAACCTTATGACCAGCCATGATGGCATTCCTAATTCTGGTCAGTAAATCTGCAATTGGATCAGTCATCTTTTATTATTTAATATAGTTTAAGTTCATTCTTAATATTACCAACTAGCTTTTTTAACACCCGGAATAAGACCAAAAGAGGCCATTTCCCTGAAAGTGATCCTGCTGATGCCGAATTGTCTCATGTATCCTCTGGCACGACCGGTCAATTTGCAACGGTTACGCATCCGGTTGGGATTAGAGTTTCTTGGCAGGCGACTTAGACCGATATAGTCTCCGTCGGCTTTAAGCTGAGCTCTTTTAGCAGCATACTTCTTGGTGAGTTTTGCGCGCTTAACTTCGCGGGCTATCATTGATTCTTTAGCCATATACTTAGTTTTTAACGTTTTTAAATGGTAACCCAAAATCTTTCAGAAGCGCAAAAGCTTCTTCATCTGTATTTGCTGATGTAACGAAGGTAATCTGAAGACCCATGATCTTCGCGATCTTATCGAGGTCGATTTCAGGGAAAATAATCTGTTCGGTAATTCCGAGAGTATAGTTGCCACGACCATCGAGTTTGGCATTTACTCCTTTGAAGTCGCGGATCCGGGGAAGAGCAACTGATATGAGTCTTTCAAGGAACTCATACATTTTCTCTCTTCTTAATGTTACCATTATTCCGATAGGCATATTTTTCCTCAGCTTGAAGTTGGAAATATCCTTGGAAGAAAAAGTCTGAACAGCTTTTTGTCCGGCTATGTCTGTTAATTCCTTAACACCATATTCGAGAAGTTTTTTGTCAGCAATTGCCTGACCAACACCCTGGTTAATAACAATTTTGTTTAACCTGGGAACCTGCATTACGGTTTTATAACCGAACTCCTTCATTAATGCAGGGACGATCTCGTCTTTATACTTGGTTTTTAAAGCAGGTATGTACATTACTTGATCTCCTCTCCTGATTTTTTAGAATATCGCACCAATTTATTTTTTTCGTTAAGTCTTTTTCCAACACGGGTTGGAGTTCCTGAAGCCGGATCAACTATCATAAGGTTTGAAATATGTACCGGAGCTTCTTTTTTGATAATACCACCCTGAGGTGCTTTTGTATTGGGTTTGGTATGTTTTGATACCATGTTAACACCCTCAACAACAGCTCTGTTTTTATCTCTGTCGACTTCCAGAACGCGTCCTTTCTGACTTTTTGATTCGCCGGTTAAAACGATAACCGTATCTCCTTTTTTAATATGTGTTTTCTTCTGCATCGTTGTCTGATTAATATATTACAACACTTCAGGTGCCAATGAAACGATCTTCATAAACTTCTCGCGCAGCTCTCTGGCCACCGGGCCGAAGATACGTGTACCGCGAACTTCGTTTACATTATTAAGAAGAACGACTGCATTATCATCAAACCTGATGTATGAACCATCGGGGCGACGAATCTCCTTCTTGGTTCTCACCACAACCGCTTTACTCACGGTTCCTTTTTTTGCTTCACCTGAAGGAAGTGCGGATTTCACACTTACAACAATTTTATCACCTACCGAAGCATATCTTTTCTTGCTGCCCCCGAGGACCCTGATGCATAAGACTTCTTTTGCACCTGAATTATCGGCTACGGTTAATCTGCTTTCCTGCTGTATCATGATTACTTAGCTCTTTCGATTATTTCAACCAATCTCCAGGTTTTGTTTTTGCTCAAAGGCCTGGTCTCCGATATGAGCACTGTGTCACCAATTTTGCATGAATTTTCTTCATCGTGCGCCATCAGCTTTTTGGTTTTGTTTATAAATTTTCCATATATCGGATGTTTTACTTTCCTTTTTATGGCTACGACGATGGATTTGTCCATACTACTGCTGACAACTACACCGATCCGGTCTTTTCTAAGATTCCTTTCCATTTGCTGTTCTGGCTATTTAGATTTCTGATTCAATTCTCTGGCACGCAATTCGGTAAGAAGACGTGCAATCGTCAGTTTTACCTCTTTAACTTTCTGCGGGTTATCGAGTGGAGTGATTGCGTGGTTAAGCTTCATTCGGACTAACATTGTTTTCTCGGTATCGATTCGCTCGAGAAGATCCGGGGTGCTTAACTCTTTTATTTCTGAAGTTTTCATCTCTGTCAAAATTTATTACATTTCGTAATCGCGTCGTACAATGAATTTTGTTGTTATCGGCAGTTTCTGGGCGCCTAACCGCAGAGCTTCTTTTGCAACCTCGTAAGGTACGCCTTCAGCTTCAAGCAGAATTCTGCCCGGGGTTACCGGTACAACAAAACCTTCCGGGGCACCTTTTCCTTTACCCATACGTACCTCTGCAGGTTTCTTGGTAATAGGTTTATCCGGAAATACCCGTATCCATAACTGTCCTTCACGTTTCATGTGACGGGTAACGGCCTGACGTGCTGCTTCAATCTGCCTTCCGGTGATCCAGCATTCCTCAAGCGCTTTGATACCAAATGACCCGAATGCCAGCTGGTTGCCTCTTTGTGCATTGCCTTTCATCCTTCCCTTCTGGGCTCTTCTGAATTTGGTCCTTTTCGGTTGTAACATCGCTCAAATATGTTATATAATTATTTAAATACTTTAAAGCTTATTTTTTTGCTTTTCTCTTCAGACTTTTTGTTTTTGCGTTTCTTGCTCCGATGTTCGGACTGAGATCTCTCTTTCCAAATACTTCACCATTGCAGATCCACACTTTAACACCAAGAAGTCCGACTTTTGTATGTGCCTCAGCTAAAGCATAATCTATGTCGGCACGGAATGTATGAAGTGGAATACGACCCTCTTTATAAGTTTCGGATCTTGCCATTTCAGCTCCTCCCAAACGGCCGGAGATCATGACTTTTATTCCTTCTGCACCCATACGTATTGTTGATGCTATAGACATCTTGATAGCACGTCGGTATGATATTTTCCCTTCAAGCTGACGGGCAATATTGTTAGCGACAATATTGGCATCAAGTTCAGGACGTTTTACCTCAAAGATGTTTATCTGAACTTCTTTTTTGGTTATCTTCTTAAGCTCCTCTTTCAGTTTGTCAACTTCCTGACCACCTTTACCAATAATGATTCCAGGGCGTGCAGTATTAACGGTAACCGTTATCAACTTAAGAGTTCGTTCAATAATGATCTTGGAGATACTGGCTTTTGCAAGTCGTGCATTCAGGTATTCCCTGATCTTTGTATCTTCAACAAGTTTCCCGGAAAAATCTTTTCCGCCAAACCAGTTTGAATCCCAACCTTTAATGATACCTAATCTGTTACCTATCGGATTTACTTTTTGTCCCATCTGTTCTAATTTGATGCTTTTTCAACTTCAACTTTCATACTGTCGAGCACAAGGGTTACATGATTGGATCTTTTCTTCAACCTGTAGGCTCTTCCCTGTGGTGCTGTCTGGAGTCTTTTCAGAACCCTGCCGCTATCGACATGAACATTTTTTACATAGAGATTGCTTTCCTCTACTCTTGCACCTTCATTCTTTGCCTGCCAGTTTGCAATTGCTGAAAGAAGAAGTTTCTCCATTCTGCGTGATGCTTCCTGTGCACTGAATTTGAGTATGTCAAGAGCTTTATTCACTTCTTTTCCGCTGATAAGGTCGGTTACGAGTCTCATTTTTCGCGGTGAAGTAGGACAGTTTCTGAGAACCGCCTGGTATCTGGTCCTGGCGGCCTCTTTTCTCTGATCGGCTGTATTTCTTTTTCTTGCACCCATTTCTAAATGTTTTTCAATATTTACATTACTGATTATTTGTTACCAGAGTGTCCTCTGAAGGTACGGGTAGGTGCAAATTCACCTAATTTATGTCCTACCATGTTCTCGGTAATGTAGACGGGAATAAATTTGTTCCCGTTATGAACTGCTATAGTATGTCCGACAAAGTCTGGTGAGATCACCGATCTTCTTGACCAGGTCTTGAGAACTGATTTTTTCTGTCCTTCATTCATTTCAAGAACTCTCTTCTCGAGTTTAAATTCAATGAAAGGGCCTTTTTTAATAGATCTACTCATATCAGTTATTTTTTCCTTCTTTCAATAATATGTTTATCGGAATACTTCTTCCTGTCGCGTGTCTTGAAACCTTTGGATGGAATGCCCTTACGTGATCTTGGATGACCACCTGAAGCTCTTCCTTCTCCACCACCCATTGGGTGATCAACAGGGTTCATAACTACACCTCTTACTCTTGGACGACGTCCCTGCCATCTTGAGCGACCTGCTTTACCTGATCTTTCAAGGTTGTGATCGGGGTTTGAAACGGTTCCAATTGTAGCTCGGCATGTTGTAAGCACCAGACGTGTCTCACCCGAAGGTAATTTAATGGTAGCATACTTTCCGTCACGGGCTGAAAGCTGGGCATATGTTCCGGCACTGCGAGCAAGCGCTCCACCTTTTCCTGGCTTAAGTTCAATGTTGTGAATAATAGTTCCTAAAGGGATGTCGCTCAGAAACAATGTGTTACCTATTTCAGGACTTGTTTCTTTTCCCGACATTACCTCCTGGCCGACTTGCAGTCCGGTAGGAGCTACAATATATCTTTTTTCACCATCTCCATAAACAACAAGTGCAATTCTCGATGATCTGTTAGGATCGTACTCGATAGATTTTACTGTTGCAGGCATGCCATCTTTATTCCTCTGGAAATCGATGACTCTGTACATCTGTTTGTGACCGCCACCGATGTATCTCATTGTCCGTTTACCGTTAACGTTCCTTCCCCCTGATTTTCTGAGCGGTCGAAGTAAGGATTTCTCCGGCGTTGCACTAGTGATCGTATCAAAAGTGCCTGCGATTTTATGTCGCTGACCTGGTGTTACAGGTTTGATCTTTCTGACTGCCATATAGGTTATTAAATATTGCTATAGAAATCAATCTTGTTTCCTTCGGCAAGGGTAATAACAGCTTTTTTAGTGGCTGATGTTCGTCCTATAAGAAGTCCCGATTTTGTATTACGGGATTTTACTTTCCCGCCATAACGCATCGTGTTCACTGAGGCGACTGTAACTTCGTACAGATCTTCAACAGCTTTCTTTATCTGTAACTTGTTTGCATTTTTAGCAACGAGGAAACCGTAGCGATTAAATTTATCGCCCTGAGCTGTCATCTTTTCTGTTACAATCGGTTTAAGCAAAATATTCATTACTCAAATTTTTTCTAGTTTTCAAATGCTGCTTGCAAAACGTCAACTGCGCTCTCGACAAGTATCAATGTTGAAGCTCTCATTATCTTGTAAGTGTTTAATTCACTGGCACTTATGACTTCAACCCCTTGTACATTTCGGGTTGACAAATATATGTTATTATTTTGTTCTGGTAAAACAAATACTGATTTTTTATTAGTAATATTCAGTAAATTTCCCATTTTGACCATCTCCTTGGTCTTTGGAGCATCAAAACTGAAGTTTTCCAGTACTATAATACTATTTGTAGAAGCTTTATACGAAAGAGCTGATTTTCTGGCAAGCTCTTTTACTTTCTTGTTCAGCTTGAACCCGTAGTATCTTGGTTTTGGACCGAACATACGGCCACCACCACGGAATAGAGGGTTCTTGATACTACCTGCGCGTGCAGTACCGGTACCTTTCTGTCTTTTTATCTTGCGGGTGCTACCTGCTACTTCGCCACGCTCCTTTGATTTATGAGTTCCCTGCCTTTGATTTGCGAGGTACTGTTTCGTATCGAGATAAATAGCATGATCGTTAGGTTCAATACCGAAAATTGACTCATTAAGTTCAACCTTCCTGCCGGTTTCCTTACCTTCTATATTAATAATTGCTATTTCCATCATTTTGATATTATTACATAACCGCCTTTTGGACCGGGAACTGATCCTTTGACAATTAAAATATTATTCTCAGCCATAATCTTAACCACTTTCATGTCCATCGACATTACTTTATTTCCTCCTGTGCGACCTGCCATTCTCATGCCAGGCAATACTCTTGAAGGAAATGATGAAGCTCCAAGTGAGCCCGGTGCCCTGCCCCTGTTATGCTGACCATGAGTTTGTCCGCCAACACCTGCGAAACCGTGACGTTTAACAACACCCTGGAATCCTTTACCTTTTGACCAGCCTCTGACATCAACCAGAAGATCGGGTCTGAATAATTCGGCTGTCAGCACCTGACCTTCTGAAACCTGACCTTCAGCAAAACCTGTAAACTCCATCAGTTTTCTTTTTGGAGTAGTATTGGTTTTTTTGAAGTGGCCCATCTCGGCTTTAGTGGTGTGCTTTTCCTTTTTATCATCGAATCCAAGCTGTACAGCAAAGTAGCCGTCTTTCTCCATTGTCTTAATCTGTGTAACAACACATGGACCTGCCTGCAGTACCGTACATGGAATATTCTTTCCGTTTTCATCAAAAATGGAAGTCATTCCTACCTTTTTTCCTATTAATCCCTGCATTTCTTATTAACTTAACTGGTTCACACTTTTATTTCTACTTCAACTCCACTCGGAAGCTCAAGTTTCATCAGAGCATCGATGGTTTTTGGTGTCGAGCTGTAAATATCAAGCAGCCTTTTATAGGATGAAAGCTCAAATTGCTCTCTTGCTTTTTTGTTTACAAACGGTGATCGAAGAACTGTATAAATCTTTTTGTGTGTCGGAAGCGGTATCGGACCGCTGACAACTGCACCAGTAGATTTTACTGTTTTTACAATCTTCTCGGCAGATTTATCTACCAGGTTATGATCGTAAGATTTCAGTTTGATACGAATTTTTTGACTCATCTTTAAAGAATTTTTCCTTTTGTGGTTTCAACAATTCTGTTTGCTATTAATGCAGGCACCTCATCGTAATGCGAGAACTCCATTGTGGAAGTTGCTCTTCCTGAGGTGATGGTCCTAAGTACTGTAACATAACCAAACTTTTCTGCCAGAGGTACTTTTGCTTTAACGACCCTTGATCCTGCTTTCGATTCCATACCTTCCACTCTTCCTCTTCTTCTGTTAAAATCGCTTATGACATCACCTACATATTCTTCAGGAGTAACTACTTCTGTAGACATGATTGGCTCCAGAATTACCGGGTTACAACGTCCGGCAAATTTTCTGAATGCCTGTTTTGCACAAATTTCAAACGATAAAGCGTCGGAATCAACGGCATGATATGAACCGTCTTTGAGTACAACTTTGAGATTGTCGAGAGGGAACCCTGCAAGTGGTCCGTTAACCATTGCTTCACGGAAACCTTTCTCGACTGAAGGAATATATTCCTTGGGAATATTACCACCCTTAACCTCGTTTACGAACTGAAGACCACGAATTTTGTCATCAGTAGGCATTAAGGCCACAGTGATATCGGCGAATTTGCCTCTTCCACCTGACTGTTTCTTGAAAACTTCACGAAACTCAGACATGGTAGTAATTGCTTCCTTGTATGCAACCTGGGGCGCTCCCTGATTACATTCAACTTTGAACTCTCTTTTTAGACGGTCAACTAATATTTCCAGATGAAGTTCACCCATACCGTGAATAACTGTTTGTCCACTGTCGGGATCTGTTCTTACCTGGAATGTTGGATCTTCTTCTGCCAGTTTCGCGAGTGCCATTGAAAGTTTATCAATATCAGCCTGTGTTTTAGGCTCGATGGCTACTCCGATAACCGGATCCGGAAAATCCATAGATTCAAGTATAATCGGCTTATTTAGTGCACATAATGTATCGCCGGTCCTAAGATCTTTGAATCCTACCCCTGCACATATATCACCTGCTGCAATAAATTCTTTTGGATTTTGTTTGTTGGCATGCATCTGGAAAAGACGGTTGATACGCTCCCTTTTACCTGTTCGCATATTCATTACCGTATCTCCTGCATGAAGCACGCCGGAATATATTCTAAGGAATGCCAGACGACCTACGAAAGGATCTGTGGCTATTTTGAAAGCCAGAGCCGCCATTGGGGCCTCATCGTCAGGGTCGCGTGTTACCTCTTCATCAGTTCTTGGATCGATACCGGTTACTGAACCTTTATCAACCGGTGAAGGAAGAAATTCAATTACGGCATCAAGAAGATGCTGTACTCCTTTATTCTTAAAAGCTGATCCGCTAATAACAGGAATAGTTAATCCGGTTACAGTGGCTTTTCTGAGCGCAGCTTTTATTTCATCGGGAGTAATTGATTCGTGATCCTCTATATATCTCTCGAGAAGTGAATCGTCGACTTCAGCTACAGCCTCAACCAATTTTCCTCTCCATTCTTCAGCTTCTTCAATTAGATTTGAAGGAACTTCTTCAATTTCAAATCGCGTTACGGTATCTGCATCATTGTAGAAGACAATTGCCTTCATGCTTATAAGGTCGATAAAACCTTTAAAGTTTTCTTCGGCACCTATTGGCATTTGTATTGGAACAGGATTTGCTCCCAGTTTTTCTTTTATCTGCTGAACGACACTGAAAAAATCTGCACCTGCGCGGTCCATTTTATTAATGAACGCAATTCTTGGTACAACATACTTATTGGCCTGTCTCCATACTGTTTCCGATTGTGGTTCAACACCACCAACGGCACAGAATACAGCAACAGCGCCATCAAGTACTCTTAACGATCTTTCAACTTCAACTGTAAAATCAACGTGTCCGGGAGTATCAATGATGTTAATTTTATAATCATCAGTATTATGCTTCCAGTAAGTTGTAGTTGCGGCCGAAGTTATTGTTATTCCCCTCTCCTGTTCCTGAATCATCCAGTCCATTGTGGCATTTCCATCATGTACTTCGCCCATACGGTGGGTACGACCCGTGTAAAACAGAATACGCTCTGTTGTAGTGGTCTTACCGGCATCGATGTGCGCCATGATTCCGATGTTTCTGGTATATTTCAGGTTTTTATCCATCTATGTTTGTTCTCTCTGCCTCTTTATTATTAAAACCGGAAATGTGCAAAAGCCTTGTTGGCTTCAGCCATTCTGTGTGTGTCTTCTTTCTTTTTGTATGCGCCGCCTTCAAGTTTGTAAGCAGCCATAAGCTCTGCTGCAAGACGTTCAGCCATTGAATGACCTGTTCTTTTTCTTGCGAAAGAGATAAGGTTCTTCATACTGATACTTACTTTACGGTCAGAACGTATTTCCATTGGTACCTGGAATGTTGCACCACCAACACGGCGTGCTTTAACTTCCACCTGAGGTGTTACGTTATCGAGGGCTTGCTTGAAAATCTCAAGCGGAGTCTTTCCTTCAGTTTTAAATTTATCACTGACAATCTCGAGAGAGTCGTATAATATCTGATAAGCAAGGTTCTTTTTGCCACTATACATAAGATTGTTTACAAACCTTGTTACATAAGGATCGTTAAACTTAGGATCCGGTAACAGAATTCTCTTCTTTGGTTTTGTCTTTCTCATTATCTTATTCCTTTAAGTGTTACTTCTTAGGTCTTTTAGCACCATACTTCGATCTTCTTTGGGTACGACCATCAACTCCTGATGTATCAAGCGCACCACGTACAAGGTGATAACGCACACCCGGAAGGTCTTTTACCCTGCCACCCCTTATAAGTACTATGGAGTGTTCCTGGAGATTATGACCCTCTCCTGGAATATAAGCATTGACTTCTTTCTGATTTGTAAGTCTTACTCTGGCAACTTTCCTCATTGCTGAGTTAGGTTTTTTTGGTGTGGTTGTGTAAACACGTACACAAACACCCCTTCTCTGAGGACATGAATCCAAAGCAGGCGCCTTACTTTTATCGATCAGTTTCTTCCTGCCTTTTCTTACTAACTGCTGAATTGTTGGCATATTTCCAATTATTTTAGCATTAAATTTTACCCAAAAAAATGGTTTGCAAAGGTATTGATATTATTATATAAAACACAAACATGCAAAAAAATATTTTCAAAACACATGAACATCCCTTATACAATACCTGAAGTACCAAATAATCAGGCATTAAAGCATGTTCCAAAAAATATGTCTTACGTAAAATGTAAGCTTTTATCAGGTTACTTCCCGACTTTTCTCCGGACAAATGTTTTATATACTTACCTGAGAAAGAAAAACCGGTACTCCTGTATTTTCAAAAAACTTATGCAAAGAAAATAAAAATTTTTAATTCTTCGTACAATTTGAGCCAGTTTTTAAAAAAATATTATTTTTGTCATCAACCAAATTCTTTATATAATAATAATGTATAGTATATAATCCTTAAAAATTATGAAGACATACCAGACTGACCAGATAAAAAACATTGCCCTCCTGGGTAATTCAGGTTCAGGAAAAACGACTTTAGGAGAAGCAATGCTCTTTAATGGCGGTATTATTGAACGAAGAGGCACAATTGAAGGAAAGAACACAGTATCTGATTACCGCCCCATTGAGCACGAAAACGGTAATTCATTGTTCTCAACAGTTCTTTATACTGAATTCCTTAATAAAAAAATAAATATACTCGATACTCCCGGAATGGATGATTTCAGCGGTGGAATTATCTCATCACTGTTTGCTGCCGATATTGCGGTAATGACAATAAATGTCCAGAACGGAGTAGAAGTTGGTACTGAAATACAATTCAGGCATGCTGAAAATTTAAACAAGCCTCTTATACTCGCCATTAACGGACTCGACCACGAAAAAGCGAACTTTGAAAGGTCGTTTGATATGATTAAGGAAAGATTATCTGCTAATGTTATCCTTATCCAATACCCTGTTAATGAAGGAACCGGATTCAATT
>JBBRVC010000037.1:0-27094 GCA_038247205.1 Bacteroidales bacterium | reverse complement strand
TACATAGCCGTCAAATGCCGGTGCTTCATAAGATTTGTTTCCCGAAATACAGATTTCATACAAGGCTGCAGAGGCAGAATAATCTTTCCAGTCTGTGAGGGTCTTGAAACAAATTTCCCGCATTTCCGGGTTTCCGTTTTCAAATTCGTCAAGTACAGTTTTAAGGGCTTTCCTTCCTCCCGTCTTTGACAGAACCGGTATAAGTTTTTCTTTGGGAGCCCCCCCTGCAATTGCTGCGAGAATAATATCCGATCTCTTTTCTTCATCGGGGATTTTCATTGCAGCATTGGTTAAAGCAGCCTGAATATTTTTAATCAATTGGGGATCAGTGGTTTCTGTTAGCAACTTAATCAGCATAGGCTGATCCTGTTCAGAACCAAGATCTTTGAGGGCTGCATATGCAGCTCTTTTTACAGTATCGTTAGAAGATGCAGCAATATCGAGGATTTCTGAAAAGTATTCGGTTTCGCGGCTCCATGCCAGAAGTTCTATGGCGCTCTTTTTAACAGCTGGCAGACCATACTTTAATACGGGTTTAAGGAGGTGCAGTTTGTCAGCGGTCATACCAGTTGCAGCAGGCATCGCAGCCAGAAGATCTGCAACTTTTGTTTCAAGCGTCCTAATATCCTGCGTGAAAGAATTCAGTGAGAACTGTATAAGAAATAAACTGCTTATTAATATTCTGTTTATTTTCATTGCTATAACTTTTTCATATAAACATAATCAGCCCTGCCACCTTCATCTTCCACCCATTCCCCTACACCAATAATTCCTTTTGTAAGCTGATTGGAGGGAGATACAAAACAGGGCCCCTCCAAGAACATGCCGGGGAAAATGGGGAATCCGGAAACATACTTCAAGTTACGGTTTTATGGCCATATAGCAAAAGAATATGATTACTTGCAGGAAAAAATAAAACCCCCCCTTCAGGGTATGCATGTGATGCATTTTTAAGGGGGGAGTTAAAATCCGGGAGAAATGGGGAAAACAGGGAATAAGGGAATACTGGTTAAAGTGATCTGTCGGAACTCAGAGCTTACGAATCAAGAAGCACCTGGGTATTAGTGTTCAACATACACTTAATATTTTGATTGTTCAAATGCAAAGCGATAATCATCCGGAATAATAATATTAACTTCAGTACCGGAAGGATTTTCCAAATCATTGAAAAGGTCTGTTAATTCAATAGTTGCCCTGACTTTATTACAAGTATTCATGTGTTCAAAAAGTCCGGTAAGAATTTTTATTCCATTTCCGGTACCCCTGGTATTTAGTTTCGCTGAAGCCGCCCGTCCTATCCCATTATCTGTAATCCTGATTTCGAGGCATGACATTTTATTCTCCAGTGCAACTTCTATCCGGCCACCTTCTTTTCTTCTCTCAAGACCATGTTTAATGGCGTTTTCAACGAACATCTGAATTGTAAGCTTAGGCACTTCTCTCATTATATTAACATCGGAATTAACAACGATACTGTAATCAAACCTTTCTCCAAATCTTAGTTTCTGAACTTCACAGTATCTCTGGACAAAATCCAGCTCTTCAGAAATGGGCTTGATTATGACAGAACCGTCAGTAAGAACCGATCTCAATAAGCCGGAAAGCTTTATAAGATAATCGTAAGCTAACTCCTTTTCTCCACTCATAATCAGGGAGCCAACTGAAGATAGAACATTGAATGTAAAATGCGGATCAAACTGCCTGATTACAGATTCCATATGCAACTGAGATAATCTTGACTGCAGCTTTTCACTTTCTCTCTTTTTCCTGTAACGATATTTTGTTAGTTGCACATACGAAAGAATTGATGATGTAATAATCAGCAGAATGAGAAAGATTTTGAAAGCCAAAGTTTGCCATATCGCCGGCTTTATCCTGATAGAAATCTTATCATTCAACGTACTTTCTATGCCATCGGCATTAAATGAAATCAATTCGAACTGATAATTTCCTGGAGGAATCTTTTCATAAACTGCTTTACGCTCGCTGCTTTTGGCCGACCATTTTTCTTCATAACCTGAGAGGCGATGACTGTAAGTAACTTTTTCAGGATTTGTTGTTGAGATGCCTGTAAAGCTGATTCTAAGATTATTCTGATTCCATTTCAAAATAAATTTTCCGGTCTGATTATAGAACAAATCAGGTTCACTTATTGACACCCATGGCAGACTATCGGTAACTTGCTCTATATCTGTGATATAAACCCGCGGAGGTATAGTATCAGGCTTTAAATGCTTAGGATCAAGAATATCAACACCATCAGATGAGAGAATAAGAAACCGACCATATTTATCTTTAATAATGCCATTATCAAGACAATCTTTACCCAGAAAACCATCAGTCCTGTCATAAAGTCTGTAATAATCAGAATTGCTGTTGTAAAACTTCCTGAGATTTATAATGCATATATCAGTTAATCTTCCTATCAGGAGATTTGAATCATTCATCATCATCAGGCTGTTTGCAGGTGCGTTAACATAATTTGGAAGGATGCTTAAGAATTTTTTTGAGCCATATCTTTTGAAGAAAAGGCCTTCCTCTGAAGTGATCCATAAACCACCATATTTATCCTTTTCAATTGTATAAGTATCTGACTCTGGTAAGATACTGTCACGCATTTGAATTGAATTTACTCCATCAAACATAAGTAGTCCGTTATGTCCGGAAAGCCAGTATTTTCCAGAACTCTCACGCACAATACCCTCTATTACACCCAGTTTTTCATCAATAAATTCAGGATATACTCTCATACTATCATTCTTCAAGTGATATAGTCCGACATGGGTACCGAATAAAACTGATTTATCAGCCGGATCTTCATAGATATAGCAAATCTGGGCTCCCCGGGGAATTCCCTTAAGTCTCGAAAAAGAGCTGCCATCCCAAACCAATACTCCATCGCTGGTTGAAAAATATATATCTCCATTTGAAATTTTTCTGCTGCCCTTATAAAACACAGCTTCCCGTAAAAGATGAGGTTTGAAATCATTTCTTAACCTGAATTCCTTGCCGTCGAATTCCTGAAGATCTCCATTCACTGAGCCAAACCACAAGTGCCCGTTTCTATCCTCAGCCAACGCCCACAAATCAGGAATCAGTTCATTATAAGATGAGAACCTTGAGAATGCAGTAGAAATAAGCCTGTACACATTTTTTTCTCCGGGGAGCCACACAATACCCTCACTATCAATCATGGCTGGATACCGTCCTTTGGGAAGCTTGATGTTAAATTCCGATTCTCCCTTTTTCAGAATTAAATGATCATTCATTTCATTGTCCCGATATATAAGATTCCGGTTTTTTTTACCATTGTGATATGGTATTTGCCCCATATACTCATACTTTTCATTTCTGTTCGTGAGAACATTGTCCAGCAACAATACATGATAATTAAAGTCTGTCCGTGGCAGATGGGTCAATTTTTTGTCCTTCCATGAAAAAAGACTGCCGTTACAGTTAAGAATAAAAAATTCGTTGTTATTTGTTCCATTAATAATTGTTTCTAATTTTAGAGTATCCAGGGAAGGAAATGAACCGGAATAGTCAAAGTATTTTCCGTCTTTAAAAAGTGCGAGATCCAGTCTTCCCTTTCCAGGGTTGAATTTATTTATAATGAAATCATCATCCCCTGTTCGGATTACCTGACGGAATCTTTCATAAATGGAGCCTTCCGGTGCCGGATAATAAACGAATTTTTTGCCATTAAACAATGATAATCCATTTTTCCCCAGCACCCATACACCCTTACTATTTTCAGTAATCTGGGACACATCACCTGAAGGCAAACCATCTTTTCTGAAATAATTTTTAAATTCTATTCCATCGAACCTGGATATCCCATTGCGGGTTCCGATCCAGATAAAGCCTCTGCTATCCTGAAAAATAATAGTGCTTTGGCTCTGGGCAAGACCGTCCATAACTGTGTATTCACGAAAGGGATAGCTCTGCGAAAAGACAGGGCTCATTTCCAAAGAAACAGAACCAAAAAGAATAATGAGAAAAATTATTCTCAATATCCTCATTACAGATTTCTAAATTTCATTTTCGAAGGCATGCGATTGACACTGTTAAGAGATAGATCATACACAGAATCAGTATTGACATTCCAATTGCAACTGAACTGAGGTCGCTAACTAACCCTACAAGAAGTGGAATTACGGCGCCTCCTGAGATTGACATCATCATAAGTCCCGAAATTTCATTACTGCGTGTTGGGAATTTTTCAACTGTAATTGAAAATACAAGGGGGAAAATATTCGCAACAGAAAGTCCGATCATGAATACAAGTATCCATGCCATAAATGCTGAGGTAGAAAACAGAATTGCCGCGAAACAGGCTATTCCCAAAATTGTTGTCCAAAGGAAGAACTTACGTGATGATATTCTGGTAAGCATAATTGCTCCTGCAAAAGTTCCCAGCATTCGTCCAAAGAAATAAACGCTGCGGCCCGACTCAGCAGTTACCTGATCAATACCAAACTGTCTCATAAGGAATTGACCCGAATTGGAATTAAAACCCACATCTATACCTACAACCAGGAATATCGAAAGGACCATCATAAGCACAAAGCTATTACCAAGAAGCTTGAATGAGGATCCGAATGTCGCCTTAAACTCCTTCTGTTCAGACTCTTCAATTTTGACAGAACCAAGCCATACTACTGACAGAATAGATACGATTCCGAATACGAGAAAGAGAAGTTTCCAGTCACCGAACTGCACTGCAAGAAGTGCAGCAAGCGGTGCTCCCATCATTGAACCTATTGCTTTTACAAATTGCGAAAAACTAAGATAACTGGAAGTCCGGTTACCGGGAACAACATCCACCAGAAGTGGGTTAGCTGATACCTGGACTATTGTATTCCCGATACCAAGAAGAGCAAAACCCACCAGAACCATTGCAAATGTATAAAAGAAAAAAGGGACAAGCATGCCAATGGCGGTAACAACCATTCCTATATTCAGCATAAATCGCTTTCCGAGTCGTGATTGCATAACTCCCACAGGAACAGACAGAAGAAGGAACCACAGAAATGCGGCCGATGGAATAAGTTGGGCAAGAGATGCACTCAGGTTCATATCAGTGCTGACCCTGTCAACTCCGATGCCAACCAGGTCCACAAAGCTCATGACGAAAAAAGCCATCAGAACCGGGGCGATTTTGGAAATGTTAACTTGTTGTGTGCTCATATGAGAAGTGTTTAAGTTTTTGATCGTTTATTAATAATGAATGCCTGATAATGGGTACTCGTTGCTGGTTGTTTGGTGCTGGTTGCTTGATTCTGGCGGCGATTGATCGCCGTTTACATTAATGGTAATGCATGCTGTACAGATTTCCAGAAATCATCATCAAGAAGATAGGCTGCTCCGAACAGAGCGGCATCCTCTTTCAGCTTAGAGAGGGCGACTATGCTTTTGCAGTTTTCTTTTTTCAGTCTTTCATCAAAAACCTCTCCGAAAAGGTTGTAAGCATGTGAAATATTCCCTCCGATTACAAGAACTTCGGCTCCGAATTTTTTCAGCCACGGAGCGAGAAACAGGGCTGCTTTATCTCCAAATTCGATAAACATATCATTAACAACCTTATCTGTGGCAGCCATAGCGGCCAGTTCCTTTACTCCTGAAATTTCCTTACCTGTTCTTTGTTTGTATTGTCCTGTAAACCAGCGTGTTGAAAAATAGTCATCAGCTATACCCTTTTCATAGGGTAAATGATATACGCATCCCAGCTTTGGTACTTCAGGGCCGTCTACAATAGGTATCCGGTTTGATATAAAAGCTGAACCGAAACCTGTTCCGAAAGTTATTGCCAGTGATCTGTCAGCATTTTTTGCACTTCCTGCCCATGCTTCGCCTACTGCAAATGCTGAGGCATCATTTATAAATCGGATAAGAAATCCTTCAGGAACATTCAGACTGCTGGAAATTGCATCGGTAATATTAAAGCCATACAGGTTTTCATATTTTGCCACACCCTTTATATAACTGATCCCCTTTACATAATCAAAGGGCCCCGGCATGGCAAAACCAATACCTTTCACGTTTTTCATAGGAACCTTAGAAAGAGCACTTTTTAAAGTATCTGACCATACCTTAATAATATCCTTTGCTGATGCCTGGTTGTTTACTTCTTTTTCGGTGAAAGTCTCTTTCAGTATGTTCCCGGATAAAAGATCAACTGCAGCACAGCTGATATGACTGCCACCTATGTCTGTACCGATTGCAATATTCTGAGTCATAATTATAAAGTAAAACTGTTTAGGTTAGTGGTGTTGAAAGTATTTAAATTTGTCATATGTACAACACAAAGTGATCAGTATTTTAAAAAGTGTTAGTATTTTCCCTGAATTTAAAACCTCCCCCGATTCTTTTTATGTTCCCTGCGCCGAGCTCGCAAGCAAGCTGGACTCGGTTCTTCGCTCCCCATGGGGTTGGGGTAAACCAAGAACCGGAGCGAAGCGGAGCTCGACGAAGTCAAAATAAATGTTCGTTTATTATTAAATGCCGATACTCCTAATATAAAATACTGATTTTCATCATGAAATGAGTCAGTTAATAGTAGTATTTTGTATAAAATTGTTTCTGTTAATTAATTAACACATAACTAATGGCAAAAATATCAAAAGAAGATGCTCTTCTGTATCACAGCAATGGACGTAAGGGTAAAGTGGAAGTAATTCCTACAAAACCCTATGAAACACAGATGGATCTGAGCCTTGCATATACGCCTGGAGTGGCATATCCCTGCCTGGAAATAAAAAACAACCCGGAGGATGTATATAATTATACGGCAAAAGGCAATCTGGTGGCTGTTATTTCAAATGGAACTGCAGTACTCGGACTAGGTGATATTGGAGCACTGGCAGGAAAACCTGTTATGGAAGGCAAGGGCCTGCTATTCAAGGTATTTGCCGATATTGACGTTTTTGATATTGAAGTAAATGAAAAGAACACCGAGAAACTTATCGAAATTTGCGCCGGAATATCTCCCACATTTGGAGGTATAAATCTCGAGGACATTAAAGCACCGGAATGTTTTGAGGTGGAAACGCGTCTTAAACAGATGCTTGATATACCTGTTTTTCATGATGATCAGCATGGCACTGCAATAATTTCAGGGGCAGGCTTGCTGAATGCCCTGGAAATTACAGGAAAGAAGATTGAAGAAATAAAAATGGTTGTTTGCGGGGCCGGGGCCGCAGCTATCTCATGTTCAAGGCTTTACCTTTCCCTTGGAGTAAAAAGGGAGAATATAGTAATGACTGACAGCAAAGGTGTGATAAACAGGAAAAGGCAAGATCTGAATAAATATAAGCAGGAATTTATCACTGACAGGGATGTCGACACTCTGTCCCAGGCACTAAAAGATGCCGATGTTTTTCTTGGCCTTTCATGTGCTGATATGATGACAATGGAGATGCTGGACTCGATGGCAAAAAATCCGATTGTCTTTGCCATGGCAAATCCAAATCCTGAGATTTCCTATGAGGATGCAATGTCAACCAGAAATGACCTGATTTTTGCTACAGGCAGATCAGACTATCCAAACCAGATCAATAATGTACTCGGGTTCCCTTATATATTCCGCGGAGCTCTTGATGTAAGAGCGTCAACAATAAATGAAGATATGAAACTTGCAGCGTCCAGAGCCCTTGCTGCACTTGCCAAAGAGCCTGTGCCGGAATGTGTTTTATTATCATACAAAACCGCAAAGCTGGAATTCGGCAGGGATTATATTATCCCAAAACCAAATGACCCCAGGCTGATATCGGTTGTAGCACCTGCAGTTGCAAAAGCAGCAATGGATAGCGGAGTAGCAAAATATCCGATAAACGATTGGGAGGAGTATAAGAAAAACCTCGATAAGCGAAGAAGTGTACATATTAAGAAGGTCGGAGAGTGTATCGGGGTGTAGAGTAAGGAATGAGGTGTGAGTTGTGAGGTGTGAGGTGTGAGGCGTGAAGGAATATCAAATCCTTTGTTTCATCTTTTTCTCATAATTAAGCCTGTTAATCTTCTTCTCATACATTGAACCAATAAGTTCCGCTGTTTCAGTAACAGAAAATGAACTTCTGTTTATCATTGAATCGAAAAGATAGTCTATATTCCTTGTTTGCTTGTCGAGGAATGTCTGAATAAGATTGTGCCTGCATTCATCAGTTCTTACCACATATTCCTCTGCAGTTTCAAGGTCGGTATTCTGCTTTTTCATTATGTTCTCGACCCTCCAGTAAAAAGGAGCCACAAGCCGAACATGCAAGGCGTCCTGTATGCCCCTGGCAATAGCCACCCCTCCTCTTCCTACAAGAACGATATGACCTTCCTTACAAATGGCCAGGATGACATCCTTTATTGCTTTCTTTACCCTCAGGTCGCTTATAAAGCCACCCGAAAAGGCCATTATCATCTCTGAAATACTCGACAGTTCAATACCATTATAAAAATTTTCAACACGCTCTGAGTTTGTATTTAGCTCTTTTGCAATAGCATGAATTATATCTTTATCTATCCATCTCCACCGGGGTTTATCAGATTTTTTGTTAAGGTTATCCACAATGATTTCTGCGATCTGACGTGCATCACATCCTGTAAGTCGTGAGATAGTAATCACAGGACCATCGTCGGCAATAGGTTTACTTAGGATTGAATCCCGATATCGTCCATCAAAATAGTCAAAAAACTTTTCCATTTCCGGTCTGTATTAAAGGATTACATCTTTATATTTAAAGTTAATCAGAATATGTATTTAACTGATTATGAGCTGAATATCCCGTATTATAAACGGATGAGAGATAAAGAACCAATTCCCAAAGTATAACTGATATAAATTACGAAAAATTATTGAATCACAGATTGAATTTTCGATCTATTACAACCATTTTCTAAAATTTATTCAACAATGAAATCATGGCTCGATTTTTGAGGTTTGTTCAGTATGTCAGACATAAGCATAAAAACCAGAATTTTTCTTATCCTCGCCATGTCATCTCTTTTTTCAGGATGCAAAAAAGAACAGATTCTGAGCGGGAACCAACAGATACTATTTCAGGTTGACTATACCAATGCGGCATGGGGGGAGCATTCAGGTTTTTTTATCGATAATAAGGGAAATGTGATCACTTATAAAAACCCTGAAGAATGGAATAACTATGACAATTTGTATAATATGTCTGACGATCAGTTAACCCAGAATTTGTTGAAATGTAAAATAGAGAAAAAAGTACCGGAACAAGACCTCCAGAGGTATAGCAATTATATAAAAAACATAGCTTCAAGTAAAGTCAGTGCAAGGAGAAATGTGGCAAACAATGCCGGGAAAACCGAATTTATCTGTTATAGGTTTTCAGAGAGTACCGGAAACTATCAGGGATACCTGATCAAACTCGAAGGTGATTACACCAGTGAAAACCTGAATTTTTACTCAAGAAAAGTTACAAACTGGCTTCGCCATATTTCTGAAACTTTAAATCCGTGATAAAATTTCCAAGGTAAAATTTCTTAAGGCATCGGAAAGCTATGGCCAATTCAGCACAAATTTGAGAGTTTCTCATTTTTTATTATATCTTTACTTTTGAATCAACTCATTCTCACAAACAATTAATAGTCATCAGAAATGGATACATCACTTTTTTCACGTCCTGAGATAATATGGTTTTTAGGGGGGCTGATACTTTTTCTTCTCGAACTTGTTATTCCGGGTTTCTTTATTTTTTTCTTCGCGGTAGGCGCATGGGTCACAGCCCTGATATGTCTTATAGGTAACCCGGGAACAAACCTGCAAATTATTATTTTTGCTGTAACATCTCTTCTCTCCCTTCTTGCCTTAAGAAGAGTAATTCAGCGGAAATTTTTATATAGTCAGAAAAATAATGACGATTCTGATGCCGTTGAAGACGAATTTACCGGAAAGGCGGGAATAGCACTTACGAGCTTTGCTCCCGGACAAACGGGTAGAGTCGAATTCAAAGGTACAACCTGGAGTGCCGAATCACAATCGATAATATCTGAAGGACAATCAGTTATCATCATAAGTAAAGAAAGTTTCACATTAACAGTTAAACCAAAAAACATTTAAAATGGAAGGCTCAAGCTCAACTTTAATTCTTGTGGGTGTAATCTTTTTAGGATTCATCCTTATTTCTTCAATGATAAAAATAGTTCCCCAGAGAACCGCTATTGTTATTGAACGTCTTGGTAAATACAAGGCTACTTTTACAGCCGGTTTCCAGATACTTATCCCTTTTATTGATAAGGTAAGGTACAGACATACTCTAAAGGAACAGGCAATCGATGTTGCACCACAGGTTTGTATAACACGCGATAATATTGCTGTCGAAGTTGATGGTATTCTGTATTTGCAGGTACTTGATCCACAGAAAGCTTCTTATGGTATTGATAACTACAGGTTTGCATCTATTCAGATTGCACAGACAACAATGAGGAGTGTGATAGGCAAACTGGAGTTGGACAGGACTTTTGAAGAAAGGGAGACAATCAATACATCTATCGTTGATGCAGTTGATAAGGCGAGTGACCCATGGGGAGTAAAAGTAAGCCGCTATGAAGTAAAAAACATCTCCCCTCCACAGAGCATTAAAGATGCAATGGAGAAACAGATGAGAGCTGAGAGGGAAAAAAGAGCAGTGATTGCTGAATCTGAAGGAACCAAGCAGGCAAAGATAAACAATGCAGAAGGTGATAAGCAGGAGCTTATAAAAAAATCTGAAGGTGAAATGCAGAAACGCATCAATGAGGCCGCTGGACGAGCATCAGAAATCGAGCAGCTCGCAAAAGCTACTGCCAATGGTCTTAGGGCGATTGCATCTGCTATTTCTGAAGAGAATGGCTTAAATGCGGTTAACCTCAGAATTGCTGAACAATATCTTAATGAGTTCGGAAAATTGGCCAAACAGAATAACACAATGATTCTGCCCGCAAATCTTACTGACGTTGCAGGTATAGTCGCAACTGCCACTTCAGTGTTTAATGAAACAAAAGACAAAAGCAAAATAAAATAATTATCACCAACACTACTAAAAAGTAAGGTTATTTCAGCAATGAAGTAACCTTATTTAGTATTTAGATGACTAGAGTACTGAGAGTACTTAGAGTGAAGGTGTTTTTCCAATTTTAAGTACTTCAAACTCTGGTCTCTCCGAACTTCTTTAAAAGTGAAATAAGTTTATGAAATAAATGAAGTGAAACAATGAAAAGATCTTTACTTTCCTTATTATTAATTGGTATTTGTATTATATCATCTTCACAAGTTGAAAAAGGCAAACTATTTGCCGGTGGAAATTTTGGATATAATCTGACAACTGATGATACAAAAGCTGATACAGGTTCAGTACGGAATAGTACTGTTAATAATTTAACAATATTGCCTTCTGTCGGTTATTTCCTTTCCAATAGAATAGCATTAGGAATAAGAACAGGAATAAACTCACGAACGGAGGAAACCCCGGATGCAATAATGCAAAAGAATGTGCGCTCTATGTTCGAAATTAGTCCTTTTGGAAGATATTATATCTGGAAATATGGATCGGGAAATGGTCTATTTTCAGCCTCAGGGGCAGTTGGCCTGTTTACCGATGTTTCGTTTTCTGCCAGGTTTGGCAGTGAAAAGCATTACATTGATGATGAAATTCTTTCACAAAAAATATCGAATTTATCATGTGGTATCTCACCTGGAATCTTTTACTATCTGACTGATAAATTCTCATTGGAAGCCAAATTTGGATTTTTTGGCTATAAAAGCGAAACACTGGATGAGGGTAGTAAAAGAAATATTATTAAAAGCTATGGTCTGAACTTATCTCCTGATAGCTTTATGTTTGGTATAAACTTTGTATTTCTTTAGTTATGAAACTTAAGGAAATTAAATGGTTCAATGAATCTTAAGTATAACACCCCCCGTTCAATTGCCATTTCATCTTGCTTATGCTCTGTTTTCATCCCGTCAAGTTGGGTCTGTCTGACTTCCCTGTTCTGTTCTTGCAATAATTTCGTTCTGAAGATCTTCGCCCAGATCATTAAAGTAATCACTGTAGCCTGCCACGCGAACAATAAGATCGCGGTAAAGTTCAGGATGGTTCTGGGCATCCTTCAGAGTAGCTGCATCAACAACATTAAATTGTATATGATGACCTCCAAGCCTGAAATAGGTTCTGATAAGTGAAGTCAGGCAATTATAGCTCTCCTCATCCTCAAAAAACTGTGGAGTAAATTTCTGATTGAGTAGCGTTCCTCCTGTACGTTTATGATCAATCTTTGATGCAGATTTTATCACTGAAGTAGGACCCTGCCTGTCAACACCCTGGAATGGAGATATACCTTCGGATAATGGTTTAAATGCTTTCCTTCCATCAGGAGTAGCTCCGGTTACACTTCCGAAATATACATGAGAGGTTGTTGGCAAGAGATTTATATGATGACAACCTCCCCTTGAGTTAGGTTTTCCTTCAATTGCATCATAATAGATCTCAAAAACAGTAACAGCCTGTTGATCAGCATAATCGTCATCATTTCCGAATTTTGGAGTATTGTAAACAAACTCATACTGAACCTGTTCATACCCGGTGAAATCAGCATCCAATGCCTTTGACAAATCAGCCATTGTAATTATCTGATTGTCAAATACATTGTGTCTCAATGAAGTTAGCATATCGGTAACACTACCTAAGCCGACACCCTGTATATAGGTTGTATTATATCTTGCTCCTCCACTATTATAATCCCTTCCATTTAATATACAATCATCAACAAGTACTGAAAGAAAAGGCACAGGCAACTTTTCAGCGAACAATTTCTCAATTGCACAATTTCCCTTTATCTTAATGTCTGTCAGGTAATTAACCTGTGCTTTAAACGCTGCTATTAGCTGATTAAAATCCTCAAAGTCAGATCCTTCCCCTGTCTGGATACCAACCTGTTTTCCGGTTCTTTTATCGAAACCATTATTTAAGGTAAGTTCAAGAACTTTAGGCAGATTAAAATATCCTGACAGCCAGTATGCTTCTGTTCCGAATGCGCCGGATTCAACACAACCGGAGGCTCCTCCCCTTCGCGCATCTTCGAGGGCTTTGCCCTGTCTTACAAGCTCTTCAATAATCATGTCTGTATTAAAACAGGATGGCTGACCAAAACCTGTTTTAATAATGTCGAGCGCTTTATGGATAAACTTATCTGGATTCTTTTTACTTATCTGTACCATCGAACTCGGCTGAAGTATCCGCATCTCCTTTATAACATCCAGCAGAATGTATGACATATCATTTACTGCGTCAGTTCCATCAGGTTTGACGCCACCCAGGTTTATAAGGCAGAAATCTGTGTATGTATTGCTCTCACTGGCTGTTACGCCCATCTTCGGAGGGGATGGATGATTATTGAACTTGACCCAGAAGCATCCAAGGAGATCATCCAATTCCTCAGACGAAAGATTACCATTCTGTAATTCATTGATATAAAGAGGATACAGATGCTGATCCAGCCGTCCCGGATTAAATGAATCCCATGGATTAAGCTCAGTTATTACCCCAAGGTGAATAAACCAGTAATGCTGAAGCATCTCATGAATAGTTTCAGGAGCATTTACCGGTACCTTCCTGCAGACAGCTGCCATGTTCTTCAATTCGCTTTTTCTAACCGGATCCGACTCTGACAATGCCATTTTCTCAAGTTCCTCTGCATGACGACCCGCATACATAATAATGGCATCGCAGGTTATCTCCATAGCTTTCAGTTCTTCCATCTTTTCAAATGCATCATTATCTGACTTGAAATCAATAGATGAAACAGAATTTTTAATCTCTTCTTTTAACTCAAGAAAACCCTTTCTGAACATTTTATGTCCAAGAACCGTATGTCCGGGAGCTCTTTGTTCCTGGAATTCTGTAAAAATGCCTGCATTGTAGGCATTCAGCCATTCAGGAGACATCCGGTTCATTATCCGGTCGCGGTTGCTCTTTCCTTTCCAGAATGGGATAATTTCATTCTTATAAATCTCTTTGACCTCTTCATCAACCCTGAAAAAAACTTTTCCGCGTGAATCAAGAATTTCGAGGTCCTTCAGCGAATGAAGACTTATCTCGGGATAGGTAGGTGTTTCTTTTGGAGCAGGGCCTCTCTCTCCTACAATAAGTTCGCCATCATTAATACAGATCTTCTTGTTTCTGAGGATATATTCAAATGCTCTGGCCCGCTCAACAGGGTGAGACAAACCTTCGTTAATATTATTCTTATAAAATTGTGTTATCAGAACAGCCCGTTCAGCACTAAGCTTTTCAACTGCTTCAAGACTCTGTTTCCTCAATTTATTTACTCTGTCTGAGATAATCATTTTTTTAAATTTTACTTGTGTTACGACTTTAACAGTTAGCCGCCAATTTTTACTTTAATTCCTGTATTCATAAAAATTTCTTGTATTTCCTGCATCCGTTCTGATGTCGGAGTTTCGATATTTTGCAGTAAAAAAGGCAGATTCAAACTACGGTATTTTGAGGATCCTGTTTTATGAAATGGAAGTAAGTTAATCTTCTTCAAAGCCGGAGTCTGTGTTTCCTTAATAAACATTGCCAGCCTTTCAAAGTGATCGTTATCATCATTGAATGAAGGTATTACAGGGACTCTTACCATAACTTCTCTTCCTGAATTCAAAATAAGTTTATAGTTCTGAATGATATCTTTATTCGAGATACCGGTGAATTCAATATGTTTTGAATCATCAAGATGTTTTATATCGAAGAGGAATAGATTTGTATCCGGAATTACTGACCTGAGATTTTTTTCTGTTGTATACCCTGATGTATCCACTGCAGTGTGAATTCCATTATTTCTGCAAGCCTTAAGCGCTTCAGCAAGAAATTCAGGTTGCATCATTGGTTCACCACCGGAAAAAGTAACGCCTCCCCCCGACTCTTCCATGAATGGTCGCTCAGTCTCAATAATGCGGAGAATATCCTTAACAGAATAAATATTTCCTGCTATCTCTGTCCTCTGGAATTCCATATCACCAAGCTTATCTGTTCTGTTAATCTTTTCAGGAACAGGAGATATGCCTTCAGGGTTATGGCACCACCCGCAGGCAAGTGGACAACCTTTCATAAAGAAGGTAACCCTTATACCGGGACCGTCATGAACAGAATATCGCCTGATACTAAATATGAGACCATTCATTTCAAAAGAATAACATTAAAAATTGAAAACTGAACTGACTAATTCAGTGGTTAGAAATCATATATCATAAAACATCAGGCAGTTATAGAGCCGGCGCCCCAAGCGCTGCCAGTTAAAAAGATATTTCAGTTTGGCAATCATTTCTTTATTAACAGCCTGCAAGTTACGCAATTTTCAAATACGAAAGTCTGACGAGTCCGTTAGCAAGTAAAGGTGTTAAGTGAAGATTTTATGATTTATTTTTAAATTATTGTAACAATTCATTATTATGATCGTCTATAAGTAAAGTTAGGTTTTGTAAGTTGCACAACAACTTTTCTTCAGCGGCCGCCCGGCCATTTACGACCAGGTTTTTTGTTTTAACAAACACGGAGAGACATCGGATGATGTCTTTCCTTCTTTCCGGTGTTTATGAAATACTTTGTACAATCATATCATTTTTTTGTATTTTGCAACAGAAACCAAATCTAATTAACTTATGAAAAATTTTGTTTATTTAGTGATTATGGCACTATTCCTTCTTACCGGGTGCAAAAAAGCTATAAAAAGTGATAATCCTTTTCTGAATGAGTATGATACTCCTTTTGAAGTTCCTCCTTTTGAAATTATAAAGGCTTCACATTACATGCCTGCTTATCTGCAGGGAATTGAGGAAGAAAAACAGGAGATAAAAGCTATAATCAACAATGAAGAGAGTCCGACTTTCGAGAATACAATAAAACAGCTTTCATATAGCGGCGATTTATTAAGCAAAGTAAGCCGGGTTTTCGGTGCACTGAATTCCGCAAATACAAATGACACATTACAAAAATTAACTCAGGAACTTTCTCCCATTCTCTCAAAACACAGAGATGATATCAGTCTTAATGATACACTTTTTCAGAGGGTCAAATCGGTTTACGACCACATGGCAGATTTTAATCTGACTGATGAAGAAAAAAAGATTCTGGATGATACTTACAAAGGGTTTGTAAGAAGTGGAGCTGCTCTGTCAACTGAAGACAAGGACAAACTTCGGAAGATTAACGAAGAAATGTCACTTCTTTCTGTAAAATTCGGGCAGAACCTCCTTGCTGAAACAAATGGTTTTAAACTGATTCTTGAAAAAGAAGAAGATCTTTCAGGATTACCTGAAGGAATAAAAGCACAGGCTGCCTCAATGGCAAAAACCCTTAATATGGAAGGAAAATGGGTTTTCACCCTTCAGGTTCCATCCATGACCCCTTTCCTGCAGTACTCTGATCGTCGGGATCTGCGTGAAAAGTTGTTTACGGGCTATTTCATGAAAGGTGATAATGATAATCAATATGATAACAAGAATATAATTGCCAGAATAGCAAAACTAAGAGTTGAAAGATCACATCTGCTTGGTTATGATAGCTTTGCAGATTTTGTACTTGAAAGAACCATGGCAAAAAGCGCAGAAAGAGTTTCTACATTTCTTGCTCAGGTATGGAATGCAGCAACACCCGTAGCAAAAGCTGAAGCGGTAGCAATGCAGGAACTGATAAATAAAGAAGGTGGCAAATTCAAACTTGAACCATGGGACTGGTGGTATTATTCAGATAAGATCAAGAAGGCAAAATATGATCTCGATGATGAGCTGACAAGACCATATTTTAAAATTGACAATGTTATGGAAGGCATGTTCTATGTTGCCAACCAGTTATACGGACTTTCGTTCACAAAAAGAAATGACATACCAAAATATCATCCTGATGTTAATACTTTTGAAGTTACCCGTGATGGAAAACACGTTGGTATACTGATGATTGACAACTATCCACGCCAATCAAAGCGAGGTGGTGCATGGTGTGGCGGATTCAGAGGCCAGGAGCTTGATCTTAATGGGAAAATGATCTATCCGATTGTAACGATGGTAACCAACTCTACACCACCTACATCAGATAAGCCTTCGTTGCTGACTGCTGAAGAAGCCAGTACATTGTTTCATGAATTTGGTCACGCGCTTGCATCTCTGCTTTCAAATAAAACATATCCGGGGGGAGCATTACCCAGAGATTTTGTTGAATTGCCTTCTCAGATTATGGAACACTGGGTACTTGAACCTGAAGTGTTGAAAGTGTATGCAAAGCATTATGAAACCGGTGAAATTATTCCACTTGATATTGTTGAAAAACTTGAAAAGTCAGGTAAATTCAATATGGGCTTTGTAACAGTAGAATACCTTGCTGCAGCTCTGCTTGATATGGAATATCACAGTCTTACAGAACCAATAGATCTGGATATCCGCGAGTTTGAGAAGAAATCGATGGACAAATATGGGTTAATTCCAGAGATCAAGCCAAGATACAGGTCTACCTATTTTAACCACATATGG
Organism: Bacteroidales bacterium; assembly: GCA_038247205.1. Lineage (GTDB taxonomy): Bacteria > Bacteroidota > Bacteroidia > Bacteroidales > VadinHA17 > LD21. Next base: position 9,576 of record JBBRVC010000037.1, on the reverse strand, counting down.
GCAGGTGGCTATTCTGCAGGGTATTATGGCTATATCTGGTGTGAGATACTTGATGCAGATGCATTTGAGGCATTTAAAGAGACAGGAAATATTTTCAATAAAGAGATTGCTGCCAAATTTGAGAAAGAGATACTTGCGAGAGGCGGAACACGCGATCCTTTAGACATGTATATCGCGTTCAGAGGAAAAGAACCCGGTATAGACGCATTACTAAGAAACAGAGGTTTGAAATAGCAAACTGATTTACCAATAATAAAATCCCCCCTGATTTCTTTATGGATTCAGGGGGTTTTTATTCAATAAAAAATTTAATCGCGTGTCAATTCTTTAAGTTTTGCAACATCTAATACACTTACATTTTTCCCTTGCGACATTATTATTCCTTCATGCTCAAGATCGCCCAAGGCTCTTGCTATTGATGGACGAGCAACACCAAAAAAGTCAGCCATATCGCTCTGGGTCCTATCGAACCTGACAGTACCCTTTTTTCCTCTGGCAAGCTGAAGGATGTACTGGGCGAGTTTGCTTTTTATAGTTTTAAAATTCAGAAACTTTATTTTTTCTGAGAGGAACTGAGATCTGTTTGAGATAATATCAAGGAAATTTACAAGCACCTTATCGTTGCCCATAAGTATCTTAAGAAATTCACCCTTTTCAATTATCAGAATTTCAGCATCAGATACAGCCATCACATTTACTGGGTATTTATTCCTGTTACCAAATAAAAATGCAGGTGCCAATGCCCCCGGTGCAGGTATATCTTCAATCTTTATCACCCTTCCCGAATAGTCAACCATTTCTCCCTTTACAATTCCGGTAACCACTATCATGAGTGATCTCACTGTCTCCCCGCTCTGCGCAATGAGAGTACCTGACTGAAAACTTCTGATTCTGTGCTGAATACCGGACAGTATGGAATCAATTTCACCTGTAGTAAGTCCTTTAAATAAGGGTGAATCTGAGAGTAAAGAATAATCCATTCGTTTTTTTTATAAAATTAGTAAAATGTTATTTCTCATTTATTCAAATATGATGAATGAACTATCCTTGTTTAAATAAATATTGTTTAATTCTGATATATTTGGGATCAAAATAAACCAACTAATTTGAAAAAATGAAATATTTTTTATTAACAATCTTATTATCTGTTACTTCTGTTACTTTTTCACAGGATGAAACCGAACGTCAACTTCTTAAGCAGTTTCATAATATTAACAGTGAGGAGATGATGACCTGGGTCGAAAAGCTCTGCTCGCCCGAATTTAATGGCAGGCTTACAGGCACTCCCGAATATATTGCCAGCGCTGAATGGGTAGCCGGAAAATTTACTGAATGGGGAATTAAACCTGCAGGGGATAATGGAACATATTTTCAATGGTTCAACCACCCCTATACCGTTGTAAATGAGATTGGAAGCCTTAATCTTAGCATTCTCCAGGCAAACGGGACGGTAATAAAAAAGAATTATAACTATCCGGATGAATATTATCCCGGCATGAATTCGGGAAGCGGAGAAATAACTGCCGAAGTTGTTTTCATTGGCTTTGGCGTTACAGCTCCTGAGCTTAACTATGATGATTATAAAGGAATTGATGTTAAGGGAAAAATAGTTCTGGTAAACAGGGACGTACCTTACACCGATCCTCGAAATCCTGAATATAAGAAATGGGTTGGCTACTGCTATCACCAATATAAACTCGAGAATGCTGTTAAACATGGCGCTGCAGGCTTTCTCTATATTGATGGCATTGGAGCTAACCCAAACATTTCATACGACCCTTCTATAATAGTCTGCGGTATTGGACCGGAACCTTTGAATGATATTTTTGCGGGGCTTAAAACAACCAATAAAGACCTGACTGCCAGCATGATCAAGACCATGAAACCTGCATCATTTAATACAGGTAAAACAATGACAATAAAAGCAAATACCTCAAGGCATCCGGAAGGAAAAGGATGCAATGTAATAGGACTGATCGAGGGAAGTGATTCTGTGCTTAAAAATGAAGTTATTATTATAGGGGGCCATCTTGATGCTGTTGGAAATGCAGGTAAAGTCGTAAACGGAGCATTGGACAATGCAAGCGGGATTGTTGATATAATGGCAGCAGCCAAAGCAATGTCACAATCGGGAATAAAACTGAAAAGAAGCGTAATGTTCATTTGTTTGGGAGGTGAAGAAAACGGTTTACTCGGAAGCAAGCTTTATGTGAGTAAACCTGTTTTTCCAATAGACAAGACGATCACTTTTATTAACCTTGATATGGTAGGTAACGGAACCGGTCTTTCTGTGGGTGCAGGAAGTACCCATAAAAATTTCCTGAATTATTTTGAACAGGCAAACACCAAATATATTCATCGTACAATGAGAACATCAGCCCCGGTTGCCGGAGCATATTATGGACGTCCAAGAAGCGATAGTTATGTGTTCAGCAATGAAGGGATCAGAACAATGTCGATAGGCACAACAGACGCTGTAAAGAAGGTTTTTTACCATCTTCCCGGCGACGATCCTGATGCTGTTACAATTGATATCATGGAAGATGTGGCAAAGATGATCTATGTCGCCCTGACGGCTATGGCAAATGACGAGACACTGAAATAAATAATATATAATGATACATGCAGGGACACGCCATGGCGTGTCCTTCCTATTTTTATGCATTTGTAACATATGTTACAATTTGATCCATTGCATTTTCTCAGCTTTGCAATGAAAATAACAACAATCAAAATGAAGAGAGATATATTAAAAATAGACGAAGATCTTTGCAACGGATGTGGCGATTGTGTACCAAACTGCCATGAAGGCGCTTTACAGGTTATCGATGGCAAAGTCAGGCTGGTAAGTGAACTTATGTGTGACGGGCTTGGAGCTTGTATCGGACATTGTCCCGTTGGAGCAATTACAATAGAAAAGCGTGAAGCAGAGCCTTATAACGAAACCAGAGTTATGGAGCAAATGGTTGACAAAGGAAAAAACACCATTATAGCCCATCTGAAACATATGAAAGACCATGGAGAAACAGGATTTCTTCAGGAAGGAGTATCGTATCTGAGGAAAAACCGGGAAAATCTAAAGTTTGACCTGGATGAGGTCCTGAGTACAGTGCATAATCATGGGAAGATCGCCACTGCACCTGTCACTGTAATGGGACATGCACATAAGCATGAAGGTGGTGGATGTCCGGGTTCAAGAGCAATGGTACTAGAAAAACCGAATCAGTTGAATATGGCCGCTGCAGTTTCCGATCAGCCGTCAGAACTAAGACAATGGCCTGTTCAGATGCATCTTATTAATCCAAATGCATCGTATTTCCAGGGAGCCGACCTTTTACTGGCAGCTGACTGTGTTGCATTTTCAATGGGTGGATTCCACAGTAAACATTTGAGAGGCAAATCGCTTGCCATCGCATGCCCCAAGCTTGATCACGGGATGGAGTCGTATGTTGAAAAGCTGACAGCAATGATTGATGTAGCAAAAGTAAATACCATTACAATAATGATGATGGAAGTTCCATGCTGCGGTGGTTTACTGCAGATGGTAAAAACGGCTCTTGCCAATGCATCAAGGAAAGTACCGGTTCGAAAAATGATCGTGGGAATCAGCGGGCAGGTACTTCAGGATGAATGGGTTTAGAGATGTAATACAAGAGGTCAAAAATTAAAACAAAGGTGCAGTGGCAAAAGGGTATATATTCTTTGGGCCACTGAACCGTTACCCTAATTATTTAGATTCATTCTAATTTAAGATTAAGTTATATTTGAGTTAACAAGCATCCTGTTTTGGGTTAATATCTAAAATAATTCAAATATGACTACTGACTCAAAAAACGCATCCCGCGTATCTAATAATCATACTTTGGGTTTCGACATAGGCTCTATCTCACTTAATACTGTTATTCTTGATGAGAATGATAATATTCTCGAGGAGTACTATGATTATGTTCATGGAAAACCTTTTAATGTACTTTATAACAGACTTACTTCCATTCTTGAAAGGATACCTGAAGATTCTATAAGTAATGTCGCTTTAACGGGTACAGGAGGCAAGCTGGCTGCAGAGCTTATTGGCGGAGTGTTTGTTAATGAGATCATTGCCCAGGCTACCTCAACAGGAAAATTGTATCCTGAGGCACGCACAGTCATTGAGATCGGTGGTGAAGATTCAAAACTGATATTTCTTGAGAAAGATCCGCTGAACGGACATTCACGACTGGTGGATTTTGAGATGAACAGTATCTGTGCAGCAGGTACCGGTTCATTTCTCGATCAGCAGGCCCGCAGAATAAAAGTTCCTATTGAAAAAGAGTTTGGTGAATTGTCGCTTAAATCTGAAAACCCTCCAAGAATTGCCGGAAGATGCAGCGTATTTGCAAAAAGTGATATGATACATCACCAGCAGATAGCTACTCCGCTCCATGATATTGTTGCAGGGCTATGCTTTGCCCTGGCCCGTAACTTCAAGAGTAATCTGGCGCGAAGCAAGGAAATTAAGAAACCGGTAGTTTTTTCCGGTGGTGTGGCGGCTAATACCGGAATGATCAGAGCTTTCAGGGAGATCCTGGATCTGGCTGATGGTGAATTGATTATTTCATCACATCACGCTTCTATGGGTGCCATAGGCGCAGTAATGTATGCCAGATCAGGTACTTTGAATCCGGCTACATTCATTGGCATTGAGAAGCTAAAGGAATATCTGTCAATAGATTCCACGCTTTTTGATAGCCTCCCTCCTCTCATAGAGTCAGATGCTTTGTACACGAAAAATATTCATCCATTAAATGTCAGCGGTAAAACAGAAGTTTTCCTTGGTCTGGATATCGGTTCATTGAGTACCAACGTCGTGTTGATCGACCGCAATCATAATGTAATAGCAAGGCGATACCTTCCAACAGCAGGTAAACCACTTGATGCAATCCAAAAAGGCCTCACTGAAATTTACGATGAAGTAGGCAGCAATGTTGAGGTTATCGGAGCGGGAACAACAGGTTCAGGCCGATACCTTACAGGTGATTTTATAGGAGCTGATGCCATTCGGAATGAGATCACAGCTCAGGCTACTGCAGCTATTGATTATGATCCTACAGTTGATACCATCTTCGAAATAGGCGGTCAGGATTCAAAATATATAAGTATTGAAAATGGCGTCGTTGTAGATTTTGAAATGAATAAAGTATGTGCCGCAGGTACCGGATCATTTCTTGAAGAACAGGCTGAAAAACTGAATATCAATATTATAGGTGACTTCGGAGAAATGGCACTCAAGGCAGAATGCCCGGTAAAACTTGGTGACCGCTGCACGGTTTTCATGGAATCAGATCTTAACTCGTTTATGCAGAAAGGAGCCAGGAATGAGAACCTTGTTGGCGGACTGGCTTATTCTATTGTATATAATTACATGCAGAAAGTAGTTGGTGACCGGAAGGTGGGAAATAAGATCTTCTTTCAGGGGGGAGTAACAAACAATAAAGCTGTTGTTGCAGCATTTGAAAAGGTCACAGGCAAAAAAATTATTATTCCGCCTCATTTTGATGTAACAGGAGCTATCGGGGCGGCAATTCTGGCTGAAAGGTCAATGAACAATGGCCAAAAGACAAAGTTCAGAGGCTTCGGTGTCAGAAATGCAACATATGCAATAAGCAGATTTACGTGTCAGTCGTGTACAAATCACTGCGAAATACGTAAAGTTAAGATTGATGGGTACAGTAAACCATTATTGTATGGTGGCCGGTGTGAAAAATATGAGACAGACGACAGAAAAAAAACCGGTAATAATATTCCAAATCTCTTCCTTAAGAGGCTCGAAATGCTTACAGAAGGCTATACCGGAGAAAAGAATAAGAATGCCAAAACAATAGGAATTCCCAGGGCACTAATGGTTTATTACCAACAATTTCCATTCTGGAGGACCTTCTTTGAGGATCTGGGATTCAATGTTATTGTTTCAAAAGAGTCGGATAAAGAACTTGTAAATAAGTCAATTGAAACTATTACAACTGAGGTGTGCCTGCCCGTTGAATTAATGCACGGACATGTTATGGATTTATTTGAGAAGGGTGTTGATTATGTATTCGTTCCTTTCATAGTCAATGGAAAACAAAAGGAAGGTAACCCGACATCCAACTGCAATTGTCCATGGATCCAGACGTATCCCTTCATGGTAAAGGCAGCGCTCAGGGAAAAAGCCGATGTTTCCAAACTGATATACCCCACCCTTCATTTCAGGTATTTTAAGAGGGCTCTTGTGAAAGAATTAACAGAATACTTTGGTGCAAAATTCTCAATACCCAAAACTGCAATCAAGGAAGCCATTTTTAAAGCTGATGCAGCACAGTCAGATTTTGAAAAAAGGCTCGTAGACTATGGGAAAAGTGCTCTGAAATCATTGCCTGAAAATTGTCGTCCTGTTGTAATACTTGGAAGGCCGTACAACACCTCTGATTCTCATCTCAACCTCGGTCTTATCGAAAAACTGATAAGCCAGGATGTAATGCCGATTCCTGTCGACATGCTCGATTTGTCGGGGTACAATATTTTTGAAAGCTATAGGAACATGTATTGGCCCAATGGCCAGAAAATTATTGCTGCCGCCCAGATGGTGGCCAAAACCAATGGATTATACGCGGTTTATCTCAGTAACTTCAGGTGTGGACCCGATTCATTCATATGGCATTACGTAACGGAAGAACTTAAAGGAAAGCCATTCCTTCATCTTGAGGTGGACGAACACTCAGCTGACGCCGGTATGGTTACCAGAATTGAAGCGTTTCTTGATAGCATGAAAGGTTTTGAGAGGAATGAAAAGAAAATTACGGAGATTATCAGGCCACGCAGAGGCACTCCATATCCGCAGAAAGAAAGAGTGCTCTACTTTCCCTACATGAATGATAATGCCTTTCTTGTTGCTGCTGCAGCCCGTGGATGCGGAATTCCTTCTGAAGTTCTTCCCAAACAAACTGAAGAAGAACTTGCGTTAGGAAGAAAATATACATCCTCAAAAGAGTGTTTCCCCATGATATGCACTACCGGAAGTTTCTTAAAGAAATTGCAGGAACCCGGTGCCGACCCATCAAAAATGAGTTTTTTTATGCCTGACCACAACGGACCATGCCGGTTTGGGCAATATAACCAGTTTCACAGGATACTTTTTGATAAGCTTGGTTTTAAAGAGGCAGAGCTTATCACTCCCTCAAACGATACATCTTATTCGGATGTTGCAGGCAAAAACAGCCAGAAATTCAGAATCAATGCGTGGAAAGGCTTTGTTGTCGGGGATTTTCTCAGGAAAATTTACAGGGAAACCAGACCATACGAAATAAACAAAGGCGAATGCGATTTTCTTTATGAGCAGTCTCTTGTCAGGCTTATAAACTGTATTGAAAATGGTTCAAAAGGGCTAAATAAAGTAGTGACCAGCATCGCCAAAGATTTCAACAATCTTAAGGTTGACAAAAGTGAACGAAAGCCTGTAGTGGGCCTTATTGGTGAGATATTCATGCGGGACAATGCAGGTTGTAATGGTAACATTGCAAACAGGCTCGAGGAACTGGGTGTTGAGGTTATTGTTGGACCTGTTGGTGAATGGATTTCGTATTCAACTCACAGATTTACCCGCGACAGCCGGTGGAAAAATGATAATAAAGGAGTTATTAAATCCAAAATTCAGGGTATCGGTCAGGAGCTCATTGCAAAATCGATATTAAAAGGGATCAGGAATCTCACTGATAATGAGATGGATGTCCCTCTTCATGAAATGCTGGAGTTGTGCAACCCATATGTAAGTAATTATTATGACGGTGATCCGCCAATTGCGATGGGGACTTCTGTTGCACTGGCAAGGAAAGGCGTTTCAGGGATGGCAGCAATCCTTCCATTTACCTGTATGCCCGGAACTCTTGTTGCGTCTGTGAGCGACAGCTTCAGAAAAGACCATAATAATATCCCATTTATAAATATTGCGTATGACGGTCAGGATTCTGTTTCTCTTGACACCAGGCTGCAAGCCTTTGTTTTCCAGGTTAAAGAGTATCGCAAAAGTGTAACCGGTAAAAATTCCTTAAAACTGAAAAGAGTATAGTACTGTATTTTCCAGAGGATTAATCAGGTTCGTCTGGATATTCTTCATTTAATAACTTTGAACCCCAGTTGTTCGAGTTTTTTACGAACTTCATAGGAACCTGATATAACTTTAACGGTGTAGGATGAAAATTCCCTTCTGAGAGGATAATCACCTCTCTGCTTCTCAAAATCAGCAGGTGAAAACCTTAGCCTTATATCATCATCATCAATATTATATGTATGAGAGACGGCTTCCCTGATCACATCTTCATCAGTCTTATCCGTGCTGTCAATTGTAACAAACGATTTCAGGGGAACGGGTACGTTTTCAGGATACCAGTTTTTTAATGGTAGATCGAAAAATTTGCTTAGAGAATTTACCACAATAGATGTTCCATTTGCCTTACCATCAGTAGAATAACCCGCAATATGTGGTGTTGCTATAAAAACTGAGGACATAAGTTCAAGGTCAATATCCGGTTCATTCTCCCAGACATCCAGTACAGCACCCCCAAATTTTCCTGAATTTAATGCAGTCCTGATTGAAGAAGTGTCAACTACCTCCCCCCTGGAACTATTAATCAGCCAGGAACCTTTCCTCATTTTTTTGAAGGTTTTCTCATTAAAAAGATGGTAGGTCATATCCTCTCCCACGATATTCAGCGGTACGTGAAGAGTTATTATATCCGATTCCCTCAAAACGTTCCCTAGTAGTGAGAATCCGGTCTTACCTTCATTTCTGGCCCGTGGCGGGTCACAGAGAAGAACATTCATACCCATTATCCCGGCAAACTTCTGTACTTTTGACCCAACATTCCCAACTCCGACAATTCCAAGGGTTTTATCCTTCAGTTCAAACCTGAACTGAGAAGCGATCTTTAATAAGGCAGCTGCAATATACTGTTGCACAGATGATGAATTACAACCTTTCGCGTTTGTCCAGTGAATATTATTCTTTTCGCAATAATGTGTATCAATGTGATCAAAACCGATTGTTGCCGTCCCGATAAATTGTACGGGTGTATCCTTTAACAGCTCTTCATTACATTTTGTCCTGGTTCTGATAATCAATGCATCAGCCTGCTGAGCCATTTCCCTGTTTATTTTATGGCCAGGAACATACCGGATTTCAGCCATTGGCTCCAGTACCCCCTCCAGAAAAGGAATTTTATCATCTGCAAGAATCCTGATCATATATTGACTTTTGAAGGCAAGTTAATAAAAATAATGCCTATTGCGACTATTGCAAAAAAACTTTGAGTTACCGGATTTAAAGGATTCCGATTAGATTTTGTCAATAAATCGAAAATTTAATATTAGTCTTGCTTCATGTGCAGGGAGTCCAGTAAGAAAATGTTCCTGTTAAAACGATCTACACTATCAGTAAACTGAATACTGACCAGTGAACTATTCTGACCACCGGATTGTTATTTATGCATCATTAACCCTAAGACTTTTTAGCCATGAAAAAAGCACTAAAAATTACCGGCCTGATTATAATTTTCATTATTATGG
>JBBRVC010000036.1:0-27194 GCA_038247205.1 Bacteroidales bacterium | reverse complement strand
ATTACCGAACGTCATGTAAAAATAAATATACCTTATAATCCCAAAGGTTTTCCTGTTGAATTAATGTCTCTTTCAAATGAAGATGGTGTGCGGTTACGTGCCACAGTTTCAGAATTTGGTCCTGTTTTGCTTTCCAGGATATTGGATCTGAATGATACTCAGTCAGGGGTTATTTCGGTGATCTTTAAATACTGTGATGATAACAAGCTTGCATTACTTGATCTCAAGGATCTGAAAAAAGTAGTTCAATATGTTACTGAGGAAGGAAAGCAGGAGATAGAAAAGGACTATGGAAGGATTTCCACTGCTACGACCGGTATTATAATGCGAAAGATCCTTGAGCTCGAACAGCAGGGAGCAGCGCAGTTCTTTGGAGAGCTCTCATTTGACATTCAGGACCTTTTACGTATTGACAGGAGTGGTAATGGATATATAAATATCATCAGACTTACTGATATTCAGGACAAACCGAAACTTTTCTCAACTTTTATGCTTTCACTTCTGGCAGAGGTTTATTCACAGATGCCGGAAAAAGGAGATGCTGATAAGCCGGAACTTGTAATTTTTGTTGATGAAGCTCATCTGATTTTCAGTCAGGCAAGCAAAACACTTCTCGATCAGATTGAAAATATTGTTAAACTGATACGTTCAAAAGGAGTCGGGATCTTTTTTGTAACACAGAATCCGACCGATGTTCCAAATGGAGTTCTCGCCCAGTTGGGGTTAAAAGTTCAGCATGCTCTTCGGGCATTCACGGCTATCGACCGGAAGGCCATTAAGCTTACCGCAGAGAATTATCCGTTATCGGAATTCTATAAGACAGACGAAGTTATTACCTCACTTGGAATCGGGGAAGCATTGATTACTTCACTGAACGAAAAGGGTGTACCCACTCCACTGGCTGCCACCATGTTAAGGGCGCCAATGAGCAGAATGGACATACTTACCGGTGAAGAAATGGCACTTTTAAACCGGTCTTCTTCCCTGGTTCCCAAATACAGTCAGGTTTTTGACCGTGAAAGCGCTTACGAGATACTGAACAGAAAGATTGAATCGATTGAAAAATCTGAGGCAGATGAGGCAGCACGGAAAGAGTGGGAAAAAGAGAATGAGAGGGAGAGAAGCAGAATGGGAGGTAGAAGGCCTTCATATCCAGGGCGACCTGCAGCCGGAAGATCTGCAACCCATCCGGTTGTAAAAGTTCTGACCAGTGCAACATTTATCAGAGGGATGCTGGGGATCTTAAAAAAAGTAATGTAATTAACAGACAATCATATTTATAATCAATTAAATCAATAACAAATATTAAATTCATGATCATGAGAAAAACTATTTTAGGATTACTGATTCTAGCAGGAATATTTTGTACAGGTATCAGTGTAAATGCTCAGTTCAATCAGGTTTCGATGAACCGCGAGTACATCATTTCTTTAACCTCACAGTGGCAGGGTGAACGTCTTCCCGATGGAAGGCCTTATGTTTCAGATGATTTGCTTGAAAGATTAAAAGGTGTTGTATTAACTCATGCCTGGGGCGGATTAAAAGGTTATAAATTTAATAATCAGTACCAGGGTGACTGGAAGATGATTAATACCGATAAGAATACTATTATGACCGGAAGAGTTGTAACTGCTCAATATATGCCAAAAAGGCCTGATTTTGAAGCTGTTATAAGGAAGGTGGGTTTGGCTGAAGGACATAGTAAACTGGCTGGGAACAATGTCTGGCCTATAGACCTTCTTAAAGACGGTGATGTATACGTTGCTGATGGCTTTGCAAAAATTGAAGACGGAACCTTAATCGGTGACAGGTTAGCAAGTTCAATATATGACAAATCACACCGTGGAATAGTATTCTGGGGCAGCGTCAGGAATATTCAGGCAATACAGCACGTTGAGGGATTCAATGGCTGGATATTGGGAGACCATCCTTCCTCTATATCGGAAGTGATGCTTACATCAATAAATGCACCTATAAGAATCGGTCAGACTACTGTTCTTCCGGGCGATGTTGTATTTGCAAGTCCTTATGGCACTCTCTTTTTCCCTGCTTACCTTGTTGGCGAGTTAGTACTTAATGCGGAAATCAGTAATCTTCGTCACGAATACGGAATCATCCGCCTTAAAGCCGGCGACTGGACTACGGGTATGATTGACAGCGAGTGGTCGGCTGAAATGAATAAGGATTTCTATGAGTTCTTACGTAAAATGCCTGATTCTGAAAGGCCAATGTCACTCAAAGAACTTGAGGATTATTTAAGCAAGCAGAAGAAATAAGGTCTAAAGACAATAATGAAGATATAGGGGTTCGGTACATAGTGCCGTACCCCTTATCCTTCTCGGAGGGTTTTGGGGTGTAAAGCACCGCGCATTAGCCCCCTTCAGGGCCTTCAGGAGGGGCGTCTACCTCTTAACCCTTACACTATCAACAAGATACGGTGAGTCGCCACGAAAAAATAATGTCCCGTTCTTTTGCTTGTAGTGCAATACCACCATTTCGCCCTGAAGTGTATCGAGTTGCCTTACAAGATCCTTATTTGACAGAGTGAAATAAAATTTTTCAGAAGCCAGGGCAACGTCCCTGTTGGATGATATGCTGCTCAATATGATCTCGCCTTCATATGTCTTGAAAATGGTGCCTTTGCTTGAAAACTTTTGCAGTAAACCGGCCCGGTACCCTTCACTGTACGTGTAAAAGTATTTCCAGTAGACGAAGATGGCAATTATAAGAACAATAATAAATAGTGCCCATTTCAGAATTTTTTTTGAAACTCTGGCAACCCCCTTCCAGGCTGAAGTCTTATTTGATATTATTTTCTGTGTCATTGAATCACTGTTTAAGTATATTTTAATAAAGTTAGGTCTTTTCCTTTATTCTGTTGCTAAAATCATCATCTCAAAATCTTCTGTATTGTAGTTTTCTATTCCCCGGGCTTGCATCTTTAGTTTTTCCTGAACCTTTTTGACTGCTTCTGTATTGATCGTGCCAGTAAAGAGCAGCATTAGGGGCAGGGGATTTAGGTCAAGACAAACCAGTGGATAATATAATAAATGACATATCTTTCATACGTAAAGAAAAACTATTAGATTTGTGACAAATTTATTTTTATCGGGACTTTATACTTAATAAATTGAAAAATAACAGGCCTATATTCAAAAGAATTGCTATTAAGGTAGGCAGTAATGTAATAGCCGACAGCGACGGGTCGCTTAATTCCGGCAGAATCCTTCGGATTGTCGAAGAGGTTGCCATACTTTATAAAAGAGGAATTGAAGTCATTCTAATATCTTCCGGAGCTGTTGCTGCCGGACGAAGTGAAGTTACAGTTTCAAAGAAAACCAACATCATCGCTGCCAAGCAGATCTGGGCAGCCATTGGTCAGACAAAGCTGATGTCGAGTTACCAGTTCCTGTTCAGCAAATACCTTATTCAGGCCGGGCAGGTGCTGACAACAAAGGAGAGCTTTATGGATCGAAGACATTATCTGAATATGAAAAACTGCATTTCAGCTATGCTGGAAAATCATGTACTCCCAATTGTAAATGAGAACGATACGATTTCTATTAATGAACTGATGTTTACCGATAATGATGAATTGTCGGGTCTCATCTCATCAATGATGGGTTGTGATACATTAATAATATTATCTAATGTTGATGGCGTTTTCAATGGTGTTCCCGGTATGGAGGGTACTGAGCTCATCAGAGAAATTGATGAAGCATCGGAGGACATGGGTAAATACATTTCCACAGCAAAATCGGGTTTGGGTCGCGGAGGAATGTTGTCAAAGTGTTCTATTGCAAGAAAAATTGCATCTGAAGGAATTGATGTTTTTATTGCAAATGGAGGACGTGAATCTATAATAACTGACATCATAAGAAAAAAAGATGTACCCTGCACTCACTTTGTGGCCTATCATGAAATGCGAAACGGCGTAAAAAAATGGCTATCACATTCTGATACTTTTGCCAGGGGAATTGTTTATATAAACAAGGGAGCCAGGGAAGCATTGCTTGATGAAAAGGCCTCAAGTCTTTTGATGATTGGTATCACAGGTATTGAAGGATTTTTCAAAAAGGGAGACATAATACAGATTTTTGATGAATCAGGAAAGGCTATCGGACTGGGGAGATCACAATACGACTCAAAGAAGGCAGAGCAATATATCGGACAGAAAGTCAACAAGCCAATTATTCACTATGATTACATGGTGATTAACGGGAAAGAGCGGGGAGTGAGGAGTGGCGTATGAGGCGCTGAAAGCGTGTCGGTGTCAGAACTAAATTGAAATTTTAATTGAACAGGAATGGATTGCAGTACAATATTTAAAAATGTATTACATGCCGGCAAAGAGCTTAACATGGTTGAACCGGGGTTAATTGACAATGTCTTGTTGAAGGTCGCTGAGAGCGCTGTGGCAAATACAGAACTTATAATATCAGAAAACAAAAAAGATCTCTCTTTGCTTGATAAAAATGACCCGAAGTATGACAGACTATTACTCACCCGTGAAAGAATTATATCAATAGCTTCTGATATCAGAAATGTTGTTAATTTACCCCTTCCTATTGGTAAAGTACTGATGGAGACGATAAGAGCTGACGGTCTTAAAATAAGTAAGATATCAGTTCCATTTGGAGTTATTGGGGTGATTTATGAAGCCAGACCAAATGTTACTTTTGATGTCTTTTCACTATGCCTGAAATCAGGTAATGCGTGCATCCTCAAAGGAGGAAGTGATGCAATAAATTCAAATACATTTATTGTTGGTATCATTAAGGATGTTCTTATAAAATCAGGTATTAACCCCGATACTATAGCCCTTCTGCCGGCCGGTCACAGTGAAACAGCCCAATTACTAAACGCAAGGGGTTTTGTTGATGTAATAATTCCCCGCGGAAGCCAGGAGCTAATTGATTTTGTCAGGAAGAATGCCAGCATTCCTGTCATAGAAACAGGAGCCGGGATCTGCCATACCTACTTTGATGAGTTCGGCGACATGGAGAAAGGCCGTCTGATTGTAAATAATGCGAAAACCCGTCGCGTAAGTGTTTGTAATGCACTAGATTGCCTGGTGATCCACGAGAAGAGGCTGGAGGATCTGAGTTATCTTGTCGAACTTTGTTCTGTTTCAAACGTTATCATGTATGCCGATGAAAAAGCTTTCAGAGCCCTTGAAGGAAAGTATCCCTCAAATCTTCTTGAAAAAGCTTCAGAAAAATCATTTGGTACTGAATTTCTTTCTCATAAAATGTCGGTGAAATCAGTTAAGTCGTTTAATGAAGCCCTAGAGCATATTGAAAAATATAGTTCCAGACACAGCGAAGCTATCGTTTCAGAAGATTCGGAAAGACTTGAAAAATTTTGTAAGATGGTCGATGCTGCCGCGGTATTTACAAATACCTCTACTGCATTTACCGATGGTGCTGAATTCGGACTTGGCGCCGAGATAGGTATTTCAACGCAGAAGCTTCATGCAAGAGGGCCTATGGCTCTTGAGGCATTAACAACATATAAATGGATAGTTAACGGATCAGGACAAATTCGAACTTAATTTTAAGGGTTATATGGTATCTGATGTAGAAATGACCAAAATATTTTACAGCAAACTTTCGAAAAAAGCTCTGCTTATCAGGAGTTTACTAAAAAAGCCCTTAACCCTTAGCGAAAAAATTTTATACAGTCATCTGTATCAGTCAACGCCAATATCATCATTTGTTCGCGGAACCGATTATGTTGAATTTACACCGAACCGGGTGGCGATGCAGGATGCAACTGCCCAGATGGCTCTGCTTCAGTTTATGATGGCCGGGAAACAGGAATCTGCAGTTCCGGCTTCTGTTCACTGCGACCATCTTGTCATTGCACGTTCGGGAGCTTCTGAAGATCTTAAAACAGCCCTTTCTACAAATCTGGAAGTATACAACTTTCTCAGATCAACTTGCATAAAATATAATATCGGATTCTGGGAGCCCGGAGAGGGTATTATTCATCAGACAGTACTGGAAAATTATGCATTCCCCGGGGGTATGATAATAGGAACTGATTCACATACTCCAACTGCCGGAGGATTAGGTATGCTTGCAATCGGTGTCGGGGGTGCTGATGCAGTTGATGTTATGGCCGGAATGGGATGGGAACTTAAGTTTCCAAAAATAACCGGGATTAAGTTGACAGGTAAACTAAACGGCTGGACCTCTGCGAAAGATGTCATACTTAAAATCACAGGAATGCTGACAGTTAAGGGAGGCACCGGACATATCCTGGAATATTTCGGAGAGGGGGCAGAATCATTATCGTGTACCGGCAAGGCAACAATATGCAACATGGGAGCTGAGACCGGAGCAACGTGTTCAGTTTTCGGATTTGACGACTCAATGGTCAGGTACCTGACTGCCACAGGCAGAAAAGAAACTGCCGAGATTGCTTCAGGGATGAAAAAACATCTTACCGGTGACAGTGAAGTGTATTTGCACCCCGAAAAATATTTTGACAGATATCTGGAAATCAATCTTTCAGAGCTTGAGCCTTTTATAAACGGCCCGTTTTCTCCTGATATAGCCACTCCTATTTCGAAAATGAAGGAGGAAGCGGTAAAAAACAACTGGCCGGAAGTTATTTCTGCCGGCCTTATTGGCTCATGCACCAATTCATCCTATGAAGATATTTCACGTGCAGCTTCAATTGTGAGGGATGCAATATCTCAGAACCTCTCTCCAAAATCCGAATTTATGTTAAACCCGGGTTCTAAGGAGATTTTACTCCTTGCCGAACGTGATGGGTACATTGATACTTTCAGGCAGTTTAACAGTGAGATCTTTGCAAACGCATGCGGACCTTGTATTGGACAGTGGGATCGGAAAGGAATTGAAAAGAATGCAGTCAATTCTGTTGTCCATTCATTCAACCGGAACTTTGCCAGCAGGATTGACGGTAATCCAAACACACATTCATTTGTTGCATCACCGGAAATCGTAACTGCTCTGGCCATATCAGGAAAGCTCACTTTCAATCCGATCACAGATTCATTGAAAAATTCTCAGGGTGAACAGGTAATGCTAAAGGAACCATCAGGTTTTGAGCTTCCTGTTACCGGCTTCGGAAGAGCTGTCAGAAAAAACAGTAAAGGAGTTCCCGGTGACGAAAAAATTGTGATTGATCCTGTATCGGAAAGACTGCAGAGTCTCATTCCATTTGATAAATGGGACGGACAGGACCTTCTGGATATGCCTCTTCTGATTAAAGCTAAAGGTAAATGCACAACAGATCATATATCCATGGCCGGACCGTGGCTGAAATACAGGGGACACCTAGAAAATATTTCCAATAACTATATGATCGGTGCCGTAAACAGTTTTAACGAGGAAGTTAATAATATTCAGAATCAGCTCACCGGACAATTTGAACCTGTACCTGCCGTTGCAAAAGCTTATATGGCTAAAGGAATCAGCTCTGTTGTTGTTGGTGAAGAAAATTTTGGGGAAGGTTCATCCCGTGAGCATGCTGCCATGGAGCCCAGATACCTCGGAGTGAAAGTAATTCTTGTAAAATCATTCGCAAGAATTCATGAAACCAATTTAAAGAAGCAGGGCGTGCTTGCCCTTACGTTTACCGACAAAGACGATTATAATAAAGTAAGGGATCACGACAAATTCGATGTTGTCGGCTTAATGGGCTTTGCCCCGGGAAGTCAGATCAGAGTCGTACTTAACCATAAAGACGGTACCAGGGAAGAAATTTTTACCAGTCATTCATACAATCTGAGCCAGATCGAATGGTTCAGGGCAGGGAGTGCTTTAAATCTCATCAGGAAGCTGGGTAAAGAAAGTAAATATAAGTAATTACTATATATTATTGTTTAATAAGATGTTATCGGCTATTATGTAATCTTTTGGTTTAATATAAAACACACAAAATGGCAGAAAAAATCAAGTTGGTGAATGGCAAACTAGTAGTGCCTGATAATCCTGTTATCCCATTTATTGAAGGTGATGGAACCGGTCCTGATATTTGGAGAGCGTCTGTAAGAGTCTTCGATGCTGCAGTGGGAAAAGTCTATGGCAACAAGAAAAAAATAGCATGGAAAGAGGTATTGGCAGGCGAGAAAGCATTCAACCGGACCGGTAACTGGATGCCTGACGAAACACTTGAAGCGTTCAGGGAATACCTTGTTGGAATAAAAGGTCCGTTAACTACGCCGGTTGGTGAGGGTATGCGTTCATTGAATGTAGCTTTACGCCAGGTACTCGACTTGTACACCTGCTACAGGCCTGTAAGGTATTTCAGCGGTGTTCCCAGTCCTGTAAAAAGACCAGAACTGGTTGAGATGTATATCTTCAGGGAAAACACTGAAGACATCTATCTGGGTATCGAATTTGCACAAGGCAAGCCTGAAACAGAAAAGTTTAAAAACTTCCTCATAAACGAGATGGGAGTTACTAAAATACGCTTCCCTAAAACATCTGCTTTTGCAATTAAGCCGGTTTCTGTTGAAGGTACTGAAAGACTTGTCAGGCAGGCTGTAAAATTTGCTCTTGAAAAGAAATTACCATCAGTTACCCTGGTACACAAGGGAAATATTATGAAGTATACCGAGGGAGCATTTATGAAATGGGGTTATGCCCTTGCAGAGCGCGAATTTGCTGATAAAGTTTATACCTGGAATCAGTACAAAAAAACATCTCAGGAGCAGGGAGAAGATAAAGCTGTAAAAGAGCTTGCAGAGGCCGAAACATCAGGGAAGCTTATAATAAAGGATGTAATTGCTGATGCATTCCTCCAGCAGATACTTACCCGTCCAGCCGAATATTCAGTAATAGCCACTCTTAACCTGAACGGAGATTATATTTCCGATGCTCTTGCTGCAATTGTGGGAGGCATTGGCATAGCGCCGGGAGCAAATATTAATTTTGATACTGGTCATGCGATTTTTGAAGCAACACATGGCACAGCGCCAAAATATGCAGATCAGGATAAGGTCAACCCCGGTTCAGTGATCCTCTCCGGAGGTCTTATGTTTGAATATATTGGCTGGGGAGAGGTTGCAGATATGATATATAAGGGACTTAAGATGGCTATTCAGAACAGACGCGTCACCTACGATTTTCACAGGCTGATGGACAATGCAACCATGTTGAAGACATCTGAGTTCGGAGATGAGATAATAAAAGGGTTTAACAATTAGTCGAAATTAGTTTTTGTAATGGGAGAGAAGGAGTTTTTTGAAACACTTGAGAGTTCTGTTAAAAGCTCAAGTGACATTGATAACAGTTTGTTTGAGAAATTTGATGTTAAGCGTGGCTTAAGAAATAATGACCGGACGGGAGTTCTGGTCGGACTTACAAATATCGGAGATGTTGTCGGGTATGAAAAAGAGAATGAGAAAGTAGTAGCAGTTCCGGGAATTCTGTTATACAGGGGAATTGATATAGAGGCTATTACACATGGTTTTCAAAGAGAGAACAGGCATGGCTTCGATGAGACAGTTTATCTTCTGATTACCGGAAAGCTGCCGGGGAAGATGGAAATCGCTGAATTTTCAGCCTATCTTGCTTCTTTAAGGGCTCTGCCTGATCCTTTCATCAAGGATATGATATTGTCAATGAAAGGAAAGGATATCCTGAATATGCTTGCCCGGTCAGTTCTTGGCCTTTATACTCTGGATGAGAAAGCTGATGATATCTCTCTAAACAATATGATAAGGCAATCGCTTAACCTCATCGCCAAATTCCCTTCCATTATTGCATACTCTTACCAGGCATTGCGTCATGCATACCAGGGAAAGACATTGTCTATCCGACATCCACAGCCGCATCTTTCAACTGCAGAGAATTTTCTATACCTCATTAAAGGAGAGGGCTTCTATTCAAAACTCCAGGCCGATCTTATAGATTTGTCACTTGTTCTGCATGCTGAGCATGGGGGTGGGAATAATTCCACGTTTACTATGCGAGTAACAAGTTCCACAGAGACAGATATTTATTCTGCTTTAACTTCAGCAATAGGTTCGCTGAAAGGACCACTTCACGGTGGTGCAAATCTTAAGGTCCTTGATATGATGGAAAATATAAAGGAACATGTCAAAAACTGGAAAGACGAAGTAGAAGTCGAAAGCTATCTGCTTAAAATTCTTAAGAAGAAAGCTTATGACGGAACCGGCAAAATTTATGGTATCGGGCACGCAGTTTATACCATTTCTGACCCAAGGGCAACTCTTCTGAAAGAGAAAGCAAGAGAACTTGCAATTGAATCGGGGAAGATTGATGAGTTTGAGCTTTACAATATGGTTGAGCGGCTAACTCCTGAAGTATTCAGAAAATTCAAAGGAGAACAATCTGCAAAAATTGTTTGCATAAATGTTGACTTCTACTCCGGTTTCGTTTATTCCTGCATTGGTATTCCAAAGGAGCTATACACTCCTCTGTTTGCAATGGCAAGAGTATCAGGGTGGTGTGCACACCGTATGGAAGAACTTACATTCTCAGCAAAACGAATAATCAGGCCTGCTTTTAAAAACGTTTATGGCCGTAAGGAGTATATTCCAATGGATGAAAGGTCGGTTATAGATCTTTTGTGATTCTGGCAGGAATATCACTTCATTAACCTAAACAGAAAATCCGGTACTCTGTGGAGAATACCGGATTTCATAATATAGGTAACTGGAATATTAATCCTGATCTATTAGTCTGAGACGTTCGTTTGAAAATTTCCAGAATCGGTTTTCCTGCTCAGGCATATTCCTTTCATCGTTATTATAATAATGACGGAAACGAGGCCTGATAGCATTCTCTGCCTGTTTATCCATCTGAACTATAGTACCTTCAGGAATTGAAAGATCTACATGTACATTGTCAAAAGCCCATTTGGATCCTGCAGGGTATGAGAAATATTCATCGAGATAAAGAGTATCTCCTGATTGTTTAAAGTTATATATAAGATCTTCAGCTTTTTGTTGGGCATTGGTCCTGCTGTGTCCTGTAGATCTTTTTCTAACCTCAACTATAATTTCATCATTTTCAGAGGATTCTACCCTGAAGTAGGTGCGGACAAAAACCTCTTTATTCTCTTCGGCTATTAATATTTCATAGTTCTCATCAGGAATGGATATTTCATGGTCATATTTCAGATCATTGACTTTCCTATCAAGCCTGATAAAAAGGGTATCAGGTTTTTCTTTAAGAGTCTCGACAGTTACATCTCTGGCAGTTTCAGTATAGCTGACACCCTGATTAAAAAGTATTATTGAAAGGGCAGCTATACATATAATCCATAACACAAATGCCGCAAGACTAAAGATCCCGTCTTTTGCCCTGAACCAGAATATCATTTTAACTCCCCAGTAAATAAAGGCCAGTAATGGGAGGATGACGATCAATGATACCAGTATTGTAATCCATGGAGCAAGTGCAGGATGTACTATATAGCTTAGAAAATCAGGAATATAACTCAGATTTACGCCATCAATATCAGTTGAAAATGAACCCGGAAATTTGAAAAGGAAGACCATGACAAATGTAAGGATCATCAGGAATCCGGTTGCAACAAGACTTATCCCGATTATTATCAGGAATACCCTGAATATAACATAAAACACCTTTCCGAAGGCACTGAAAATTTCATTAAAGGCATTGCCGGCCGAAGACCGGACGTACCTGCTTCTTTGTGCCGAAGAATAATGAGCATCACCGTACATTTCTTTTTTCTGTGAATCTGACTCTGCAACAGGCAATGCTATCCATAGAATCAGGTAGATAAGAATTGCTACGCCGAAAAATAAAGTAAAAAGAGCGAAGAATAATCTGATCCAGACCGGTTCAATTTCAAAATTTGCACCAAGGCCGCTGCATACCCCGCCCAATATTCTATCATCCGGATTTCTGTACAATCTTTTTCGATGCGGCTCGTATGATGAGGGCTCCACTTCACTTTCAAACTGTGCAAAATCTTCAGGTTTGCCAAGGACTGAAATCATGGATTCCACATCTTCTTTTGTAATCACACCGGTTGGACCTTTTTGCGAAAGGAAAATTTCAGCAATTCGTGATTCAATATCTTCAGTGGTTTCATACCCGCCGGGAACATTTCTGAACCTGCTGTCTATTGCCTGAAGGTAGTTACGCAGCATCCGGTAGGATTCCTCATCTATCTGGAAAAGAGTACCCCCGAGATTTATTTTTACTGTTTTGTCCATTTTAATAGGTTTAAGTCAATTAATTAAGGTTAGCGGGTTCTGATAAGGTTTACAGATTCTACGAGCTCTTCCCATGATTTGTCGAGATCAATCAGGTATTCCTTTCCCTGAGTGCTGAGTTCATAATATTTTCTAGGAGGTCCCTGTTGCGACTCTTCCCATCGATAACTGAGCAAACCTGCATTCTTTTGTCTGGTAAGTAGAGGATAAAGGGTTCCTTCAACCACAATTACTCTGGCCTCCTTAAGTTCCTTGATTATATCACTTGCATAGCAGGAGTTCCTGGACAGCACCGAGAGGATGCAATATTCCAGGATTCCTTTACGCATCTGCGCTTTTGTATTTTCTAGATCCATGATATTTAATTTAAATGTTGATTGAGATTATAAATTCATATTCTTTCTTACATTATCAAATTCAGTTTTAACAGAATTCTTTATGTTATGTATATTGACCGGATTACCCTTCATCTCAATTTTCTGCGCCGTTGTTTTCGCCTCAGGCAAAACGACGTAAAGAATAAGGTATACCAGTATTCCCAGACCGCCGGTAAAAGCGAGGATGACAAAGATTATCCTGAGAACCAGGGGATCAATTCTCCAGTAGGCTCCCATACCGGAACAAACCCCGCCGATTATCCGGTGATCAGGATCGCGATACATGCGGTGATAGCCGGGGGAGCTGAATTTTTCGCGCGATGATGGTCCTTCATTGTCTGAAAGATCTTCGGGAGTACCAAGAATTGATATGGCATACTTTACATCATCGATTGAGATAACCTGTTTATAGCCTGTCAGCCTGGTTCGGAAAAGCTCCGACATTCGTGTTTCAATATCGGAGAGTATTTCTGAGGAACTTTCCTCACCGGCAAAATGGATCTCAAGGTTTTTTAAATACCTTTTGAGTTCAGCGTAGGCATCTTCATCAATGTTGAAAGAGTACCCGCCGAGATTAATACTTACTGTTAGTTTCATCTTTTAAATATTTACTACTGTTTAATGCAATGTAATATTACAATGCAAAGATATATAGAAATAATTATACTATGCAATACATAGTACTGAATAATATCATTTATTTTTAGAATATTTTTTAAATGTCAGAATGACAATGAATTATAACAACCCTTTTAAGTTGACGCTCTTTCTCTACGCCGGCAGATATTATTTCGCCCCTACGGCTTGATAATCAGTGGGATCGTTTAAAATCGGGCTCCGCCCCTTTCCGGAATCCGCAATCCTGAACAAATCCACAAATCTCCGCAATCATTTCCCCATTCCGCAATCCGAAATCTTCCTATCTTTATCAAAAATATCTCCCCGATGCAGAAAAAATATAAATGGGGCATCCTCGCTCCGGGTAAAATGTCAGCCAAGTTTACAAGAGGTTTAATGTTACTTGAAAATGCAGAACTCTGTGCAGTTGGTTCGCGTGACAAAGATAGAGCTAAGCTCTTTGCTGAAGAATTTGGATTTAAGAAGTACTATGGGAGTTACGAAGAACTTGCTTCTGATAAAGATGTCGACATAATATATATTGCATCTCCTCACTCACACCACATGGAGCATACAATGCTCTGCCTGAAAAACAAAAAAGCTGTTATCTGCGAAAAGGCCTTTGCCCTAAACAGCAGAGAGGTAGGGGTGATGATAAATGAAGCAAAAAGACAAAACGTATTCCTGATGGAAGCCCTCTGGCCACCGTTTCAGCCAATTTATCAGAAAACCAGGGAAATCGTTCAGAGTGGCGAAGCGGGCAAAGTTATCCATTTGGATGCCCGGTTTGGGTTTCAGGCCCCATATGATCCGCTTGAGAGGAAATTTAATCTTGAACTTGGAGGTGGGTCTCTTTTGGATATTGGCATATATGCCGTGATTGATGCCCTTATATTTATGGGAGTCCCTTCAGAAATTACAGCAAAGGCATCTTTTGCCGAATCAGGATCAGAGGATTCCATAAGCATCATTTTCAGTTATCCTGATGGAAGAATGGCTACGCTTTACAGTTCTTTCAGGACTGCCTCGGGGATTGGCTGTGATATCCTCTGTGAAAAGGGAAATCTTTTCTTTTCAAGGCAACGCGACATGTCTCAACAGCTGATTGTGGAGTTCAATGACAAAGAAAGTATCAAATATTCACTCCTGCCTGATGGTATGGGCTACCAGTTCGAAGCCATTGAGGTAATGAAGTGTCTCGATAATGGCTTAACAGAGAGCCCTGTTGTCCCTCATGCGTTCAGCCTTGATCTTATAAATACACTTGACAGGATACGAAATGCTGCGGGCATAGAGTATCCGGGCAGATAATTCAAAGTTTTCTATTGACCCTCTTAGAAAATACTCATTATGTCAGATAATTTATCAGCTGAAACGGCTTTTTACAAAAAAAAGTTGTTAATCAGCATAATTATCCCGGGTATTTTTGTTTTTTTCATGTTCCTGGTAAAGGTTATTGAGTTACTTTTTAATATTGATTCATTGCATTTTGGAATTCATCCCCTGGCTGCAGATGGGATACCCGGAATATTGTTATCTCCCTTTATT
This sequence comes from Bacteroidales bacterium, assembly GCA_038247205.1. Classification (GTDB taxonomy): domain Bacteria; phylum Bacteroidota; class Bacteroidia; order Bacteroidales; family VadinHA17; genus LD21. The sequence continues at coordinate 12,461 of JBBRVC010000036.1, read as the reverse complement.
CATAAGGATTTTGAACATCTGTTTAATAATTTATTGCCGCTCTTTTTTCTTTCAGTTGCACTCTTTTACTTTTATTCTGATGTTGCCGTAAAAATATTTTTTCTTAACTATCTTATCACCGGCATTATGGTATGGGTTGCCGGAAGAAATGCCTGGCATATAGGTGCCAGCGGACTGGTGTACGGGTTAGCCTCATTTCTTTTTTTCAGCGGTATTATAAGAGGTTACTACAGGCTCGTGGCATTATCACTGCTCGTAGTTTTTCTTTATGGAGAGATGGTCTGGGGTATCTTCCCCGGCACTTATGAAAATGTGTCATGGGAATCGCATATGCTGGGATTTTTTTCCGGGATACTCCTCTCAATTTGGTTCAGAAATGAAGGCCCCCAAAGACCTGTTCATGAATGGCTTGATGAGGAAGATCAGGAAAATGAAAATTCTGAAGAAGAAGATGAGGAAGAAGAAAACATTGAGAAGAATAGGCTGAATAAACCCTGATAGTTTTTATAAAATTAAAATCAATATATTTGAAGGCAATACAATAACAGAATGTCAAAGATATCGGCTGTAATAATAACTTTTAACGAAGGCGAATACATCGGCAACTGCATTACTTCAGTTGCTGAAGTTGCTGATGAGATTATTGTTGTAGATTCATACTCCACAGACAATACAAAAGAAATCTGCCTTTCCCGGGGAGTAAAGTTCATTGAACATCCATTTGAAGGGTACCGCGATCAGAAAAATTTTGCTTTAAGTCTGGCTTCCCACGATTATGTATTGTCTCTTGATGCAGATGAAGAACTTTCTCCAGAGCTGGAGAAGTCAATTCTTATTGTTAAGCAGAACCTGACATATGATGGCTATAAATTCAACAGACTTAATAATTTTTGCGGTCGGTGGATCAGGCATACGAGCATGTCGCCGGAACGGAAGATCCGGCTTTTTAACAGAAAAAAGGCAAGGTGGGTTGGTTTAAACATTCATGAAACAATTGTAACCGATAATCCAAAGAGCGTAAAAACATTAAAGGGAAATCTTATTCACTGGCTATATGCTACACAAGAGGAGAGCATAGATAAGATGAACAAATATACCTCAATGCTGGCATGCGAGTACCATAATCAAGGTATAAAATCCAGTGCCAAAAGGATACTAATTAATCCTGTTTGGAGGTTTTTTCATTCCTTTATTCTGAAAGGCGGCTTTCTCGATGGCTATGATGGCTATGTAGTCAGCCGGTTCCTTGCTTATACATGCTTTTTAAAATATGTGAAGCTCCGAAACCTTTATATGAGGGAGAGACAGTTAAGGGAGAAAAGAGATTTTCTTGTAAATAATGTTATCCATCAGTCAGATGATACACAATGTGAACATTCCCCTATTATGATAGGATTTGATGCCAAAAGGGCTTTTTATAACCATAGTGGACTAGGTAATTATAGCCGGAATCTCCTCATATCTCTTAATAAAAATTATCCTGAAAATACTTATTACCTGTTCACCCCGGAAACTAAAAACAGGGTTAATATTGAAAATGAAGATTCATTCAGGCTAATTGAACCTAAGTCTATCATATTCAGGCAGCTTAGTTCGCTGTGGCGCGTGAGTTATATAAGAAATGATATCAGGAACAATAAATTGCAAATCTATCATGGCCTTAGTCAGGAATTACCAGTGGGTATTGAAAAAGCAGGTGTAAAATCTGTAGTGACTGTTCATGATCTTATTTTTCTCAGATTTCCGGAATTCTACAAACCTATTGACGCAAAAATTTACCATTGGAAATTAGCTCACGCATGCCGGGTTGCCGATCATATTGTTGCTATCAGCAATCAAACCAAAAATGATTTAATAAGGTTTTTAATGATTCCTCCCGAAAAAATATCAGTTATTCACCAGGGTTGTAATCCGATTTTCTGGAAGAGTTTTAATGAAGAAGCTTTTAATGATGTCAGAATCAGATATAACTTGCCGCAAAGATATCTGTTATACCTAGGTACGATCGAAGAGAGAAAGAATTTACTAGGGATAATAAAAGCAATGCACATCAGGAGTATCAACATCCCTCTTGTTGTAATAGGCCGCAAAGCTGATGGGTACTTCCAAAAGGTTTTAAACTATATCTCTGTGAATAAAATTAGTAATATAATATTCGCTGAACGGGTTACTAGTCAGGATCTGCCCGGCATTTATCAGAATGCAGAATGTTTTATCTATCCTTCATTTTTTGAAGGATTTGGAATTCCTCTTCTCGAAGCTCTGGTTTCAAAGATACCAGTAATTACAAGCCGCAGAGGGTGCTTTGCAGAAGCTGCAGGTCCCGGGAGCATCTATATAGATCCATACGATCCCGGTGAGATCGGAGATGCGATCAATCTGGTTATATCAAATGAAAAAATCAGAGATAAAATGATTGCTGCAGGAACTGAATATGCAAATGATTTTAAAGGAGAGGTGATTGCTGAGAAATATAATAAATTATACCATTCTCTGTTAAGTTAAATCTGCCATACCCCAGTTATGGTTGTTCATGTTTTTAGGGAATGATTTTAATTAAAAGGGCTGACCATAAATAACTTAATGTTTTATGTACGAATCTAAAAATAAATTGTACTTCAGTAACCCACGAATTGATCTGATAAATTTAATCCCCAAAAATAAGGATAATAAGGTTTTAGAGATCGGAGCAGGAGCTTGTGACACATTGGTTGAAATAAAAAATCTCAATTTTGCAGCAGAGGTTGTTGGTGTAGAGTTAATGAATCTGGAAAATTCTCAGCAGGGTAATTCTCTGATCGACAGGCTGATCATCGGCAATATTGAGAACATCGAATTGGATCTTCCAGAAAATTATTTTGATGTGATTATCTGTGGTGACGTCCTTGAGCATCTTGTTGATCCCTGGGCAACATTAAATAAATTGCACAAATATTTAAAACCCAGCGGTGTAATTATAATAAGTGTGCCTAATATCAGGGAGTATCATATTTTGTATAAGATATTGGTATTGAGAGATTTCAGGTATAGCAGTTACGGGATTCTGGATAGAACGCATCTGAGGTTTTTCTGCAAGAAAAACATTATTAATCTATTAGATAAGTCCCTGTATAGAATAGTTTCAGTAACTTCAATTTTCAAGTTGGATAAACTACGAAATACAAAGAAGATTATTGACTGGTGGACATTTGGATTAATAAGAGATTTTTTAACGGCACAATATGTAGTTGTGGCTACGAAAGCATTATAACATGCATTCATTAATAATGGGTTGTTTCTATTCAAAGTAAAATGATTTCTCTAATAATATCTTTCTATAAACGTCTTGATTTTCTGGAACTGATATTACAGGCTCTCGAAAAACAATCATATAAGGATTTTGAGGTACTGATTGCGGAAGACAATAACGACCCGGAAACTGTCATATTTATCGAAAAGACACGTCTTAGACATGGATTTGAAATTCAACATTTATCACAGGACGATGATGGATTCAGGAAGACAAGGATTTTGAATGCTGCAGTAATTACGGCAAAAGGGGAAAAGTGTGTTTTTATTGACGGAGATTGCATACCCCACCGGCATTTTTTAAAGGAATATCAACAGGCTATTAATGGAACACATTTCTGCTACGGAAGAAGGGTTTTTTGCAGTCAAAAACACACTTCACAATTACTGGAATCACGGAACCCTGCAAAGTGTACCAATTTACTTGCGCTTTTGTATGGAGGAAAAAGTATCGGAGCGGGATTTTACCTCCCATGGAAAATTAATGCTGATAAGCAGCACAGAAGGATACTGGGATGTAACTGGGGCATTTTAAGAAAGAACATTCTGGCAGTAAATGGTTTTGATGAGGATTATAACCGGGCTGGCGTTGGTGAAGATTTTGATATTGACTGGAGATTGAAAAAGAAAGGGCTAAAGGTACGGTCAATGAAAGGTAAAGCCATTGTCTTTCATTTACATCACGAGGCTAACTACAGTCAGGCTGAAACCGATTATGTAGAAAAAATGATGGCTGAAAAAAAGTTAGCAGGAAAGTTGTTTTGTGATAATGGAATATCACGACACAATGCATAAAAAAATAAATGTCTGAAATACACTTATTTATTCATCTCAAACCATTATCATGATTAGTTGGCATCCGGGTAATATAATTAATTCTGACAGCAGGTTTTCAATAGTTATACCCAGCTGGAATAACATTTCATTTCTCAGGATATGTCTTGACAGCATTGAAAAAAACTCCTCTTTTAAGCATCAGATCATTATTCATGTGAATGAAGGCACTGACGGCACCCTTGAATGGATTCGTAATGCTGGACTGGATTATACGTATAGTCCTGAAAATGTTGGAGTATGCTGGGCAATGAATGCATGCAGAGCTCTTGTAAAGACTGATTATATTGTTTTCCTGAACGATGATATGTACATGCTTCCGGGTTGGGATTCTGAATTATGGAAGAAAATTCAATCCCTGCCCGATAAGTATTTCTTTTTATCATCAACTACACTTGAGCCCCGTATATCTCCTCATCCGGGAATACTTGCTCCTTTTGATTACGGCAGCAGCCCTGAGACATTCAGGGAAGAGGATCTGCTCAGAGAATACAAATCGATTCAAGGCTTTGACTGGAGCGGAGCAACCTGGCCACCGAATATAGTTCATAAAGACATTTGGGATCTCATAGGAGGATACAGCATAGAATATTTCCCGGGTCTGTACTCTGATCCTGATTTTTCAATGAAGCTCTATGAGGCGGGTGTTCGTACATTCATTGGTATAGATTCTAGCCGGGCTTATCATTTCGGATCAAAAACCACCCGGCGGATCAATCTTAATAATGGAAGCAAGCAATTTCTGAATAAATGGGGAATAACCTCAGCATCATTTAACAGATTATTTTTAAAAAGAGGACAGCCTTACCAGGGTGAAATCACCCAAAATGCTTCCAAAAAATTAGTCAGAATGGCACTCTTGAAAAGTAATTTGAAAAGGATTTTATGGCTTGCCGGAGGAACCGGAAAAACAAAGGGAGCACATTCCTGCAACAAGAATATTTAAAGGATACAATCCTTGTTAACTGCGGATTAACAGATCTTTTCAGGTCATAATACTAACTGGCTATTTGATTGATGCTAAAAATGTTAAAAAACATTAATAGTCTGTCAACAATAGATGAAATCTGAGTTACAATTAAATTATATTACAATCTTTGACAATCCATCAGGATATGGTTGAGCACAAATTGTAATTATTAAATGCAAAAGACATTATGAGACTGTTGACTTTCGGGACATTTGTTTTTATACTAAACCTGTCAATTTCTTTAGATTCAGTAAATGGACAGGCAGCACCGGAGGAACGGGACACCGTACGCAGAAATGCAATAAGGGTTTTTCTTGATTGCCGGTATTGTGACCTGAATTATATCAGAGAAGAGATTCCTTACATAAATTATGTCAGGGATGTTAAGGAAGCCCAGGTTTATATTCTGGTAACAAATTTGAGCGCAGGAAGTGGCGGAAACCAGTATACATACACATTTCAGGGGCAGAATGCTTTCAAGGGAATGAATGATACTCTCATTTTTACATCAAGCCCTGATCAGACAAGACCTGTAGTAAGGGAGAAAACAACCAACATGATGAAGATGGGTCTTATGCGGTATGTTGCCAGAACGCCATTAATTAATGAAATATCCATCAGCCACAGCAAAGAACTCAGATCTGAAGAAGTCGTTGACCGATGGAATAATTGGGTTGTGGAACTTCAGACAAGCCCCCGTTTTAACGCTGAAGAAACATATCGTAATCTTAATCTGCGTAACTCTGTAGATGTATCAAGGGTAACAGAGGCACTTAAATTTGAAATGCGTGTAAATCAGAACCTAAATCATCAGCGCTATATTGATGAAACTTCTGACACAACTTATATAAGGAGCTCAGAATCTATCAATGCCCTTCTGGTAAAGAGCCTGAATAATAACTGGTCGGCAGGGTTAAGATTTGAAGTGGGGTCATCAACCTGGGAAAATTATAGTTTTAATTCGGAGTTAATGCCTGCAATAGAGTATAATCTTTTTCCTTATGCTGATGCATCACAAAGACAGTTAAGATTTCAATATAGTGTGGGTGTGCAGTTCAGCAGCTATGCTGACACCACATTGTATAATATGATGAGGGAAACTCTTTATAAAGAAGGTATTAAGATCGCTTACCAGGTTCAGGAAAAATGGGGCAATATTAACCTTTCGCTTTACTCATCTCATTATTTTCATGATTTTTCAAAAAACAGGGTTGGTCTTGACGGATTTATTAATGTCCGGATTTTTAAAGGATTATCTATTTCTGTGAACGGTGGAGTAGGTTATATAAATGACCGGATAAATTTAAATAAAGGCGAACTGTCAGAGGCTGAAAGGTTGCTTCGTCTCAAACAGCAGGCTTCAAGTTATGAAGTTTTTGGAGGAGTTAGTCTCACATATGTGTTTGGATCTATTTATAATAATGTAGTCAATCCAAGATTCGGACACTGATAATGAGTGATTTCTGTTTAAGTCGGAACAGAATTCATATACTTAGAGATAATTTTCGTTAAAGTTGAACAATTCAGACATTTTGTTACCTTTAGAGCCTAATCTGATAACCCTTTTAATACTTTTTCAGGATGGAAAGCAAACCTGTAGCTATAATTACAGGCGCAAGCAGGGGGATCGGCCGGGCAGTTGCAACGGCTTTAGCTTCCGAAGGTTTTAACATTGCTGCTATTGCGCGTTCGGTTGATAGTGAGGGGATGGCAATCCTTGGAAAAGAAGTGGAAAAATGCGGAGCCGAATTTTTTCCTATGGGTTCTGATATCTCCTGCACCAGTTGCCATAAAGAAATTGTAACCAATATCCTTGAAAGATACGGGCGTATTGACATTCTGATCAATAATGCCGGTGTGGCACCACTACAGAGAAGCGACATTCTGGATATGACAAGTGAAAGCTACGACAGGGTGATGAATATTAACCTTAAGGGACCTTTCTTTTTTGCTCAGAAAATTGCCCGTGAGATGATCTGGTTAAAAGATCAGATCCAGGACTATAAACCCGTTATTGTTTTTATGACTTCTGTCTCTGCTGCCCGGTCTTCGTCAAACAGGACTGAGTATTGTATCTCCAAAGCAGGTTTGAGCATGGCCTCCACTGTATATGCAGACAGACTTTCAAGGGAAGGAATTCTTGTATTCGAGGTCCGGCCGGGTATTATCGAAACGGATATGACCTTGAAGCTAAAAGATAAATACGACAAACTGATTGCCGATGGTCTTGTTCCCCAGCAGCGATGGGGGTTGCCGGTTGAAATTGGAAAGGCAGTTGCTTCTCTTGCCAGGGGTGACTGGAATTTTTCAACAGGTATGGTCTTTGAGGTTAGTGGCGGACTGAATATTCACAAAATTTAGATCAATTCTTCATTCTATAAATTTTCATTTCAGAAGTCTTTGAAATGAGCTAGTTCTATTTCCTTGACAGACAGGCACTTTCTACAATGTTTGAACAAAGATCCTGCTCCCGTGTTTATATTCCAAGTTTTAAAAATTGAAATGTATATGAAAAACACGGTATTATTTGTTTGTATTCTTTTGTTTTCAGGTTCATTATTTGCACAGGGAAAATTGACTGCAGATACAGAAAAAAGCAAAATTACATGGCTCGGTGAAAAAGTAACCGGACAGCACACAGGAACTGTTAACCTGAAGTCCGGCTGGTTAACATTTGAGAATAACAAGATTACTACAGGTGAGTTTCTGATTGATATGACTTCAATAAAGGATATTGAATCGAACCAGAAGCTTGAAGGACACCTGAAGTCTGATGATTTTTTTGGAATTGAAAAATTCCCGGAAGCAAAATTAACGCTTACTGAGAGTACCCCTTTTGATAAAGGTTCGGCAGTTGTAAAAGGGACCCTTACCATAAAAGGAACTTCAAGTCCGGTAGAATTCAAGACTGCTATGCAGAAATCTGATGAGGGAACAAGGTTCTTTTCAAATATTGTTCTCGACCGGACCAAATTTAATGTCAGATACGGTTCAGGAACATTTTTCGACAATCTGGGAGATAAAACGATTTTCGATGAATTTACGATGAAGGTTAACCTTTTTGTAAAGTAAAAACCTTTCAAGGTTAAAATATAAGGGTTTCAGAAATTAATAGAAATTTTTGAGACCCTTATTTTTTTCACTCAGGTAGGATACTAATCCTTAACCTTATCTGTTTCGGAAAATTCAACTTTTTTCCCGCTGTAAAAAGCATAGTAAGCTATGAATGCAAAACAGATCAGAGGTATTATATATGAATAGCTTATACTTCCTGTAATATCGGATACTTGTCCCTGAAAAAAGGTTATGACGGCACCTCCCAGAATGGCCATTATCAATCCTGATCCCGCTATTTTGGTATCATCACCAAGACCTACAACAGCCTGTCCGAAAATTGTAGGGAACATTAACGACATAAATCCTGATATAGCAACAAGTGAAATCACACCATATATTCCATCCGCAAATATCACCATCGTTGTACAGATGATAGCCATCAATGATGCAAAAATCAGCAGCGATGAAGGCTTGAAAAATCTCATAAGAAAGGTAAAGATGAATCTTGACGTTGCAAAGGCTATAAGCGAAGCTACATAATATGAAGCTGCAACCTGCTCGGGGGATTTGCCCTCTGGAAGAATTATTTGTTCAAGTTTAAGAGATACCATTGCATAACGTATTGTAAACGACCAGACACTTATCTGTGCACCTACATAGAAGAACTGAGCAATTACACCCATCACATAGTTCTTGTTTTTGACAAGCCTCGACACAGTGGCTTTAAAATCAACGGATGAGCCAGCATCTGATGCCTTTGGCATTTTAACAAGAGCTATAACAATCCAGAGGATTAATAGAAGAAATCCTATTGATACATAAGTCATAGTGACGGCATTCAGCTCACTATTCTGAATAGACTGGAGATCTGATGTGGCCATAAGTGCCCTCTCGTTTGCAGAGGCAGAGTTAAGTTCCGAAAGAATAAAAATCTGGCTCAGGACAACTCCCATGATTGATCCCAGGGGATTAAAGGACTGGGCAAGATTTAATCTCCTCGTGCCCGTCTTTTCGCTACCCATAGCAATTATATAAGGATTGGAAGCAGTTTCAAGAATTGATAGTCCCCCAAACAATACCCAGAGAGCACCCAGGAAATGAAAATAGTTACCCGTCATTTTAGCGGGGAAGAACATCAGGCAGCCGATGATATAGAGACCAAGGCCCAGTAAGATCCCTGATTTGTAAGAATATTTCTTTATAAATATTGCAGCGGGAAGAGCGAAAATGAAGTAGCCAAGGCCATAACATGAAATCTGGATAAGCGATGTCCTGGCATCTGTCATGCTCATTATTCTTTTAAATGCCGCCAACAATGTGTCAGTCATATTATTGGCCAATCCCCACAAGAGAAATAAGGAAGTAATAAGGATGAATGGAATGAGGTTGCCCGGTGCTATAAGTTTTTCTTTAATCCTGCCCTTGGTCATAATGTTTTAATTAATTATTTGGTGAAAGAAAACAGGATTAAATATGGTTAAAAAATAACAATATCAACAATACCCTGATAAATATATTCTTTACTGAATGTTTTTTCAGTTGTTAATTATCATAACTATTGATTTATCTATTGATGACCATATTTCTTTTTCCATCTTGGCTCCAGCAACTTCAATTACATTCCCGGCAAGTAGTGAACCTATCTGGCCGCATTTGTCAAGTGGAAGGTTGTGTATATACCCAAACAGGAAACCTGATGCATAAAGGTCGCCAGCACCAGTAGTGTCCCTGCAATTTACAGGAAGAGCGTCCACCTTAAGTAACTCCTGCTTTCTTTTGATCAACGATCCGTCTCTTCCTACCTTAACAACAGCAATGTCGCATAGCTCAGCGATTTTATTTACAGCATCCCGAGGTTCGAGGCCGGTAAATGCTTTGGCTTCTTCTTCATTTGCGAAAATAATATCCACATATTTATCTACAATTTCCCTGAAATCCTCAATTTTTGCCTCTACTACATTATAACTTGAGAGATCAAGAGCAATTTCCATATTATTTGCTTTTGCGATCTGACAGGCTCTTTCCACAAGGGGCTTATTAAAGATGAGGTAACCCTCCAGGTACAGAATGTCAAACCCCTTAAAAAACTCCGGATTAAGGTTAGCGGCATCTAGTTCCACGGCGGCTCCCAGATGAGTGGCAAAGGTTCTTTCTGAATCAGGGGATATAAGGGCCACTGCAGTTCCGGTCAGTGAAGCCTGCCTGTATAAATGCGTTTTTACTCCTGCATTTTGCATGTCACGTTCGAAAAAGTCACCGGTTTCGTCTTTCCCTACCGATCCGATAAATCCTGTTTCAACCTTTAGCATTGAAAGTCCGTGAATTGTATTGGCAGCTGAGCCTCCTGATGCAAGCCTGCGTTCCAGATCGACAGTCCCGTTCATTATCATTTTTGAAGCCTCCAGATCAACAAGTTGCATACTGCCTTTGGGGAGTAGAAAGTTGTCAAGAATTAAGTCATTGTTAATCAGCGTAATTACATCTACCAATGCGTTTCCGATACCAAGAATCTGTTTCATTATTAATATTTTTCTTAAAGATATTGTTAAATCCAGTAAAAGAGGTTACTTTTGGCACGCGAAAATAGTTGTAATTCTGCACAAAAAAATTCCTCAGTAGCTCAGTTGGTTAGAGCATCTGACTGTTAATCAGAGGGTCGCTAGTTCGAGTCTAGCCTGGGGAGCTTGAAAATAAACCACTTACAGACATCAGTAAGTGGTTTTTTTATTTATACGCCAGAAATACGCCAGGTTTTTTGGAATATCAAAATATAGGAACGTTTAAATTTAAACTAATCCCTCAATTCTGATCACGTAATTCTTTCCCATGATTAGGTTGAATTACAATTAGAGTTACGCTATTTTTCCTCTCTATTTGATAAATGATCATGCGATGTCCATCCCAAGCCACAAATTGTGACGGTATAGAGAAATTTAACATGGGTAGCTGTGCGTATCCGGGTTTAAGATTTGAGACTAATCCAGGCAAACGGCTCAGAGTCAAGCAAAAAGTCGCGGTACAAAGCTGCTGAGTGGCAGGTAATTTATCAGGGTACAGAAAGTGTTAAACGACTCCGGCACATATCCGGGTACTGGATTGAAACTGATTCCGATAAATGGCTCAGAATCAGCAAAAAACATGGCAAACAACGTGTCCGTGTTAGGTTTTCGTTGCAATTTATTTTTGGTCATGTTGTTCAAGTTTTAAATCCTCAGGAATTTAATACTCCAAGGGTTATGAGCAAAAATCCGCTGCCATTTAATAATCCGTGAATTAAAATCCCTGTCCATGTATTCTTGGTTTTTTGAACAATAAATGGGTTAATGATCAAGATAGGAAGTAGTAAGATCATTAGTTTCCAACCGAATGCCAGATGAAATAAAAGCCAGCCAAAACTGTTTAGAGTCCAGTTCGCTGTCTCGGATTTAACTTTTTGTCTCGGTAGGATAAATCCTCTCCATAAAAGTTCTTCTCCGAAGATATTAAAGAAGAAAAAGGGGATCCATACAAGATAAATCCAGTATTCAGTTTTGTCTAAAACTGGAAATTCGAGGAACGGAGGTGAAAAATTTGAACTTATTATGTCAGGGTACAAATTCGACAGTTTTGTAAGTCCGATCATAATTAGCATTGAAAATGCTGAAATTGTCAAAATCCCGATTAAAGTCCAGACTAAATCTCTCTTAGTTATAGGCTTCAGGTTGAGGTTTTTAGGTTTTGTTGCCTTTTTAAGAGAACCGGTAGATGAGAGTGAACTAGGCTTGCGAAGAGTAGGAAATTGATGCTCATGAACCGGTTTTGTAAATTCTTCCAAAACAAAACCGTGAATTGCCATATGCAAGTGAGCGTGGGGGCAAGCCGGAGATAACGCATTAAGCATGGGAATCGAAAGGATAATTTGGATGGTTCCCAAGTCGAAATTGATCTTGATTTACAATACGATGGAATTCCTATAACTAAGATTTATCATAAAAATTTAAATAATTGGGATATCATACTTGATTACTTTTCTTAATTGTCGTGTCTTAATCTTAAGAGTTTATCTGATAACAATGTAAGCATTCGGCCAGGTACATATTGCCGGTTCTGAAATCTCCTGTTATTTTTCACCCAAGTCTTTTAGAACTCACTTTAGAATTCCAATGTTCTTTGAAATCTTTGGAAAAAGCTGTAATCGGTTGGATTATCACTGGAATTTTTAAACTATGCCGGATTCCGACGGAAGATTCAGATTGTTTTTGGATGCACTCCATTTATGTGGAAGCAGTTCTGCAAGATCTTTGCTGTAATCCTGATTATATTCAGGTATCCT
>JBBRVC010000035.1:0-27284 GCA_038247205.1 Bacteroidales bacterium | reverse complement strand
TCCACACCAAAGTATACTACTCCCTGCAACATAGTGTCAGAAAGTAACCTATAGCGCTCTTCACTTACCCTGATCTCTGTTTCTGATTTTTTTCTGTCAGTTATATCAAATGCTATTCCATTCATCCTGAGCACATTGCCGACTGCATCGTGATGAGTTGATTGCCCGGTTATATGTATCCAATGCATGGTATTGTCTGGCCAAATTACTCTGTTTTCCCAGGTATGAATAGTACTCTTGTCTTTAGGATCCAATAGATTATCAGTTAACAGAATTCTGTCATCAGAATGGACTCTGTCTGTTACTATTTCAGGGGTGATTTTTGTACCGGGAGGGAAGTTAAATAAGTTCAGCATCTGATCAGACCAGATCATTTTGAGTCCTTTAGTGGTAAAAACATGATCCCAGGTCCCAATCTTAGCGGCATCAACGGCAAGTGAATAACGTTCATCACTCAACAACAAATCTTTTTCTGCTTTCTTTATTTTCGTAATGTCGTCATGCAGTTTCCAGTTCGCAATTTTTAGTTTTGAAGTCCGTTCCTCTACAAGTAACTGAAGGTGGCTCTGGTATTTATGGATTTCAGTGATATCTGTAACAATAATGCAAACATCTCCCTCAATCTGATCAGGCAAAGCAACCATTGAAAGTTGCAGATGAATAGTTTCGCCTCCCGTTGAAAAAACTGAGACTTCATCTCTTACCGGATGCTTTAGGCTTGTAGAAAGCAATTTTCTGAACTGAGCCCTGTCACTTAACGAAATGAAATCGGAAAAGTCAGAACCTGATATCTGCTCCAGTGGAGTTGAGACAATTTCAGAAAAACGGTGATTGCAATACAGAATAATTCCTTTTGATGAAACCGTAACGGCGCCTTCGTCCATAGCCTCAATAATAATGCGATAAGGTGTTTCTGATGAAGCTATCGAAAATACTTTATCTCCGTTCAACCCGGAAACAACAATTGCATCTACCTCCCCGTTCCGGATTGCATTAAGAGTCTCTTCCGTTTCCAATAATCGCGTTCGCAATTCCTCCATTTCTGAAAGAAGAGCTTTGGTATCTGTTTTTGACATATATCAGCTAATCTGCCAGTATTAAATAAACCCATATCCCGAGCAGAGGTCAGGTATTTGTTTTTATTTCTCTTAAATCAAGACCTACCAAAACACGTTCGGTAGATGACATGTCTCCAATGATTCTGCGCAAGGGATGAGGCAACATCTTGATAAGAGTTGGGGCTGCAAGTATCTGTTCACCTTTAGCCAGTGAGGGTTGCTGATAAAGGTCAATTACTTCAAGATCATATCTCCCTTTAAGATGATCTTCGCAGATACTCTTTATGTTTGCAATAGCTCTTGTTGACTGAGGTGTTGCACCGGTTACGTAAAGGCGCAGCAAATATGATTCGTTTTTTGCAGGTTCGCTGTCCTGAAGTGACTCTGGTTTTTTGATTATCTCGGTTTTCTTTTTCATTATTAATCAGATATTAATAACAAACACATAATGAGAAAAATGCGTTAGTTTCTAAAATTTACGAGGCAGAATATCCAGCCCGATCAGTACCCTTTCGGTATTAGACAGATCACCAATAATTTTTCTCACAGGAACAGGCAATTTCCTTACCAGAGTTGGCACTGCAAGGATCTGATGTTCGCGACTGAGCTGAGGATTTACCAAAAGATCAATCACCTCAATCTCATACTTCCCTTTTAATTGTTCTTCGCAGATCTTTTTTAAATTATTAAAAGCAATGGTACCTTTTGGAGTCTGACCTGCTATGTAAAGACGTAAAACATATTTATCAGAAGCTTTCTCAGCATTTGCAGGTATTGGAGGCAGCGTTTTTGATTGGGATGGATCGGTTTTCATATCAATATTTTTATGATGCCAGGAATCAATAATTATAAATATTATCTAATATCAATTCCAAAATCTGTGAGAAAAAACTCATGAACCTTATTTGAATGAGCCATCCCGCGTGATTTAAGTATAGAAAGGCCCCGTTTGCGTTCTTTCTTTACCTCAATATTCTCCAATAATAACCAGGTATCATTCATCGATGAAATAAAAATATCAGTCTGCTCCGGTTCTGATTTCACGTTGGTCAGAGAGGTAAAGTAGCCTGTAATCTGGTTTATTTTAAGATAATCGATAAGTCTTATTGACATAGCCTTAGCTTCCAATGGTTTATTAACAGAAATAAAACCATTAAGCGGATCAATTATTACAATTGCAGGCTTAAATTTTTCAATCTCCTTATGTATTGTTACCAGATGCATCTCAAGTCCTGAGTTTGTTGGCCTCATCGCATGAAAGTGCAATAATCCTTTTTTTACTTGAGGTTCAAGATTAATGCCTATTGATTGCATATTCCTGATGATCTGAGCAGGGGATTCTTCAAGGGAAAAATATAGAACTTTTTCACCTCTGTTGCATGCACCTTCAGAAAATTTTGCACAAAGACTGGTTTTTCCTGTTCCTGCAGTACCTGAAAGAAGAATGCTGCTCCCACGGTAAAAACCTTTATTGCTGAGCATCTCGTCCAGTTTGGGAATACCTGAGGATATACTTTCTGAAGAAACAGCGTGATTAAGGCCCAGTGATGTGATAGGTAATACAGAAAAACCCGTATCATCAATCAAAAAAGGATATTCATTGGTACCATGCGCTGAACCACGGTATTTTACAACACGCAAACGCCTTATTGATGATTCTTCACTTATTCTGTGATCGAGAAGAATAACGCAATCAGATACGTACTCCTCCAGCCCTTGACGGGTAAGAGTAGTTTCTCCACGTTCGCCCGTAATAATGGAAGTAACTCCTTTGTCTTTAAGCCACCTGAATAATCTTCTTAGTTCGGCACGTAATATGGTTGGATTGTTGAAACCCGAAAAGAGTGATTCAATTGTATCGAGCACAACACGTTTTGCCCCTACCGAATCAATAGCATGCCCCAGCCTGATAAACAATCCCTCCAGATCATATTCCCCGGTCTCTTCTATTTCACTGGGTTCAAGATGAACATGGTCGAGGAATATTTTCTTTTGTTTTACAAGATCATCGAGTGCGAATCCAAGTGAGGATACATTTGAGATAAGCTCTTGCTCAGTCTCTTCAAATGCCAAAAATACCCCATTTTCATTATATTCCCTTGCACCTCTGACAAGATATTCCATCGCCATCAATGTCTTTCCACAACCTGCAGAGCCGCAGATAAGGGTTGTCCGGTCTTTTGGCAAGCCGCCATACGTTATTTCATCAAGACCATTTATGCCGGTAGGTGATTTGGGTAAAGATTCCACTTTTGGTTGAAGTTTTGAGTTCATTTCAGTTATACAGCTAAGTGAAACACTGATTATATATTTCAATTCCAATCAATAATTAAATTGATTGGAAGAGCATTTTAAATACTGAACATAATGAAAACAAATCTACTTAAAATATGTTATAACAGAAAATTAAAATGTAATTTTTCATGAGCCAGCAGATTAAGGATTATTGTCTGAGCTTATGGGCTAATCACAGGCAGGTGATCTAAAACATGGTTAATATCGGTTACCAGCGACCGGGCAGAGAATGTGGCGCCCGACAGGGCATCAATATTTTTTTTATATTCAAAACGGATTTCAGGTTTTTTGTAAAATTGTTTAAGCCACCCTTTCGTTGCAATCTCATAACCGTACTCTGATCTGTATTTTAAAATCTTAATATCCATAATTCCTTTTGCCGGGCTCAGGATAACCATATAATCGAAAAAATCAAACCTCCCCTTTACTGTTGCGAAAACAACCATGACTCCATTATTCTCGTTTTCTGATTCGAAGATATAATACTCATGATCGGATGTAGTTTCAATTTCCCTTAATTTCCCGAAGCCGATAGTTTCTTCAACATACTTGTCTCCAAGCTTTTTGTGCTGATCTCTCAACAGCCCCTGATTTAACAATATGATGAGTGCCAGAAGTGTTTTTAGAATCATTTGTTAAATGTTTTTGATTTTCAAATTCATTAATAAAGTGCTCAGAACCAGACACCTATACCAGCATTGAAAGTTTTTCGGCTGACTTCTTCTCCTTCCGGTTTTGCAAACTGCACATCTGCCTTCAAAACTGCACCATCAGCAAGCTTCCATCCCACGCCTAAAACGTACTCATTTACATGGTATTTATCCACTTCTGCAATACCAGCCCTTACTTTAAAGTGAGTGTCATAAACCTCATATCTGAAGAATGGGGTTAGATCGTATTCTGAACTTGTTTTCTGCAAAACATTATAGGCTGCTTCGATGTACATGCCCCTGACTGACCTGCCTGCATTGTTTCCCGTAAAGGCATTGTATTGCACTGTATTTGACAATTCGGAATAAATGAATTCCCCCCTCATGGAAAACCCACCGGTGTTATAACGTACATCAAGACCCATCATTTTAATTCCCACAATTGAAGAATCAGCCTTTGCCACACTTTCGATATTTGAAAGATCGAGATTCTTATAAAGTGCTGTTTCGGTTTGCCCGAAGTACCCCGATAGCCCGAGTTTCAGACCTCTTACTCCAAAATAATCGATCTTCATTGAAAGGTCAGGTGAGGTCATGATAGATTTTGCACCTTTCTGTCTGGCTTCTCTCAAAAACTTTTCTCCGGTAATCAATCCTTTTGTTCCGTCGAAGCCTGAAAACCCATTCATAAGGTAGGCCTGATATTTAATACCAGCGTTCTGAAACCTTCCTGTGAAACCAAAGCCGATCTCTCTCCATGTGGTCGGAACAATAATATTAGCAATAGATGGCCTGTTTACTCCATTAAATGTTGGTGGTTCGTGATATTCGTTAATTAGTCCCATCGGAATAAGCATTAATCCTGCTCTCATATTCAGATAATCACTGAATGAATGATTTATAAAGGCTTGCTCCACATATAACTCTTTGATATGTTCAAACTCAATTTCACTAAAAAATGATGTTTTTGATGAGAAGTTATATCCCATACTCAGAATTAAACGTGATACATCAATTGATGAGTTGAATTTTCTGTTTTCCATAAATTGACGGGAAAAATCAATCTGACCATATCCGCCAAAAATCAGCTTTTCTTCCTTATTCGAGAGGATCTCCGATGAGAGATTTTTAGGTTCGTTTTCGTTTTGCGCGTTTAACAATGAAATAGTGGAAATAATTATCATAACAATCAAAAATGCTCTTCTTTTCATAATTTTCAGGATAGTTGGTTTAGTAAACTGGTTTTAATTAACCCGAGCAAAACTACCCTGTCGTGCAAAAGCATGCAATCCCAATTTATGGGGATATTAAAGGCGTGGCTGGTTTAAAATGGGGATAGGAGAGGACTGCCCCATGGGTCTATCATTTCCTAAAAGCCTCAGAGTGATATCTAAAGAGTTCTATTCAGATCTCAAGAATGAAAACCGGTAGTTCCATGTTTGCTCTCATCAGCACCGATCTTGAAACATTATATACTTTCAATCCGGTAAGTGTTTCGGCTTCCATTATACCTCTGTGTGCATGTCCATGGAAAACTGCAAGAATTTCGACCCTTTTTAATGGTTCTGCCAGCCTGGAACATCCCAGGAAAGGATATATCTGTTCAGGCTCCCCCAGAACCGTTCCGGTGATGGGAGCATAGTGCATAAGCACTATTTTTTTAATATTCTCATAGTCCTGATCGAGCCTGTTCAGAGCACGGTCGAGGCTTAATGCCTCGTTGACTGCTTCTTTTACAAAATCTTTCATAGATTCTTCTCCGAACATACTCAGCATATGGTTGTCAAAACCTCCACCAAAACCTTTAATACCTGCAATGCCTACATTTCCCACTACAACTGACTCACCATCAAGAATGTGCACGTTTTCATTCTGTACAATCTGTCTGATTATTTTCTGACGACCTTTTTCATGATCGTGGTTTCCCAAAACAGCCACTACAGGGATGTTGCAGTTTTTCAGCTCCTCTGTCAGAACTTGAGCTTCTGCTTCATCACCGGTATCGGTCAAATCACCTCCGATCAGAAGCATGTCAGCTTGCTTTGAGATATCCCTGAAATAGTCGGCCCATTTTCCTTTATCACTTGTCCTGACATGAAGGTCAGCCACAGCTGCTATTCGTGTTTTATCATTCATACTGTTTTAATTGTGGAAACCTTGTAATTCCATTCTTTTATATCGACACTATATTGAGTTTGATCGATTACTGGGCCGCGGCATACTCTTTCAAGAGGAGAAGGGACATCATATTGTTCATGAGCACGTGCCATCAGTTCATCAAAAACCCATCTGGGTATTATTTCATGAAAGTCTGATGGATATACAAACTGAAACATTAAAACTTGAGCCAGTAAAATATGCCAGTGCTGCTCCATATAGTGCATAAGTCGTTTCCAGTCAAGATTTTTGCCTTGTTTTAGAATTAGATGGTTAACATCAGCGCCGTCGAAGCGCTCCCTGTTCTGAACATATACTTTAGCCCATATAAGTTCCTCAGGTGCAACAACCAATATACTTATGCCCTCAAATTCCGCCCCGACAGCATGATGGTACCAGGTTTCAGTTACCCTGCATATGTTATTTGTTGTATCGAAGATAACATCAATAAAATAATCGTCCTTAAATATTTTTGCCAGCCAGCGGACATCTGTCAGCTCTGTTCGGTACCCATTATCAGCAAAAAATTTAAGGATCTTAGGATATTCAGATGATTTGCAGAAAATATCAAGATCCTTAGTGTCTCTGAAAATTCCGGTATAGTGAAAGAGTGCAAATGCACCGCCAACCATATATCTGGCTCCGCTTTTATTTAACATATCAAGTGCTTCCCTGTAAAAACTGTGGGCTTCTTTTCTTTGATCTTCGCTAAACATATTGTAGTTTATTTATTTACAGATTTTTCTCATTCTTATTAGTATATACAACAACACTTAAACCTGAAATGTTAAGGCTATCCCCTGCATTTATTTCCATTGGTGATACGCCCGAACTCTTTCTGACATCATTCCACTTATTTTCTCTTGAATCAAGAATCCTAATCCAAATATCCGAGAAAGCTGGTAAGTAAAAAGTTGTGTTGTTTTCTGATAAGTTGAAAAAGCAGAGAAGATGACTCCGTTCGTCTTTACTTTCTCTATGCAGAAGAAAGCTATTGTCTTTATTTAGAATGACTCTTACATAGTTTTTATTTGTATTTTGAAGAGCAGGATCGGTTTTCCTGATAGAAATTAGTTTACGGTTCCATTCAAAAAGGATCCGGTATCTGCCACTCTCCTTTTTTCTGATGTCGGGTTTAGACTTAATGAATGTTGATTCATTCTGAGGATCAGGAGGTTCAGATTGCCATTTATATGCTTCGAACTCCTTCTTACGGCCTTCAGTGACTGCTTTTATGAGATTTTCATCGGAATGACTGACAAAATAGTAAAACGGATTATCCTCTCCGTATTCTTCCCCCATAAAAAGCATAGGGATATATGGTGAAAGTAATATTGCTGCAGCAGCAACTTTTAAATGATCAAAACTAACCAGTGATGATAGCCTATTTCCATCAACCCTGTTTCCTATCTGGTCGTGATTCTGATTGAAAACAACAAATTTGCTTCCATCGATGCCCACGGAAGAGGCTCCATATTTTTTTTTCCTGAACCTTACATATTCACCGCTATGAACAAAACCATCGGTGTATGCCTTTGCCAGTTGTTCGACTTTACCGAAATCTTCATACCTGTTTTTTCCTTCTTTATCCAGAATGACATATAAAGAGTGATGAAAATCATCCAGCCATTGGGCATCAAAACCATAACCTCCTGTTTCTGTTGATTTTACAACTGCAGGATTATTTAAGTCTGATTCTGCTATCATAAAAAACCGACGTCCGGTTTTCATTTCAATCTCTTTTACCTTTTTTCGGGTAAGTTCCCAGAAATGTATAGCTCCGAAATCGTAAATAGCATGAATAGCATCAACTCTTAATCCATCAATATGATAATTAGTTGCCCAATGAATGGGATTGTCTGAGAAGTATTCACGAACACCGTCGCTCCACGCATCATCAAAATTAATGGCGTCGCCCCAGGGCACTTTATATTTACTTGTAAAATATGGTCCGAACTTATTTAAATTATTTCCTTCAGGTCCAAGATGGTTATAAACGACATCAATAAAAACAGCCATGCCCGAGGAATGACACGCATTAACCAGTTTTTTCAAACCTTCCGGACCACCATAAGTATTCTGGACAGAATAAGGGAAGACTCCGTCATACCCCCAGTTACGGCTTCCAGGAAACTGAGAGACTGGCATAATTTGAAGAGCATTAATACCTAAATCTCTAAGTTCATTCAGGTATGGAATAATTGCTTCAAAGGTTCCTTCGTTTGAAAATGTTCCTATATGAATCTCATAGATTATTGAATCCTTTAATGGTATTCCTCTCCATGAAATGTCAGTCCACATGAAGTTGCTGTGATCAACTACCTGTGAAGGACCATGAACACCTTCAGGCTGAAATTGAGAGGCAGGATCAGGGTAATCTTTTTTACCTTCGGGTTTATAATAATATCTGCATCCATCGCTGATTCCATCAACTATAGTGGAAAAGTAGCCCAAACTATCTTTGTTCATTGCAATTTTCTGATCAGTTGGATACACCAAATGAAGGATCATACTATTCTTTTCAGGCGCCCAGACTGAGAAAATACACCTGTCTTTCTTAAGGACTTCAGCTCCAATTTTATTCATGTAATAATTAATTAAGCTCAAACAGTCAGTAATTCTTCAATTCGAATTTTTCAAACAGTAGATAATCTGATAATTACCCCTTGATCGCCGCTTAAATTGAGTTTGCTGTCAACGTAAGATCCTTCCAGTTCAGGTGATGTCGCGATTTCGATTTTGCCTTTTAACAGGATACGGTTTGTTGTAAAATAGCACGGACGATGGCTTAAGTTTAAAACTATTAGAAAACCGGGGTTGTCATCAAGTTGTCTGTAGAAGGCAATGATTTGATTATCAGAGAATAATGGTTTGTAATTTCCCATTATCAGGGTTGGTTCCTTCTTCCGAAGGCTAATAAGCCGTTTATAGAATGAAAGCATTGAGAAAGGATCCTTCATCTGAACCTCCACGTTAATCCGGTTAAATCTGCTGTCAAGGGGTAACCAGGGTTTCCCTCCTGTAAAGCCGGCATTCGTGCTTTTATCCCATTGCATAGGTGTTCTTGCCGGATCGCGGCTTAAGTTTTTGCCGGGCATATTTTTACCCTGTGGATCCTGAATTTCATCATATGGGATTGGAACATCACGCATCTCAATTTCGTCACCATAATACATTGTAGGAGTACCTCTTAGCGTTAAAAGAAGCATTGCGGCTACTTTTGCCTGTTGAATACCAACACGGCTGGTTATCCTGGGATTGTCATGATTCCCGATCACCCAGTTAGGCCATCCATTTTTTGGAAGGGCGCTTTCGTATTCATCTATTGCGGAGGCAATTCTTAAAGTATCCCATGGCAAAGAAATAAGCATAAAATTAAAAGGCAGGTGAACTCCGTTACTTTCATTACCATAATATGTTACCAACCGGTGAACAGGCAAGTATATCTCCCCAATCATCATGTGTTCCTTATAGCTATTGTGGATGGCGCGCATCTCATGAATTATTTCAAAAATTTCAGGCTGGTCTGTTGAATATACCGGCGACAATTGGTCGTAGGTGCTCATATGTTCCTCATAATAAGGGTTTTTGGGATTGTCACGTAACTGTTCGTCTTTAATAAGATGCCAGATTACATCGATTCTAAATCCATCAATTCCCATGTCGAGCCAGAAACGCATAATGTCATACATCGCTTCTCTCACTTCAGGATTACGCCAGTTAAGATCAGGCTGTTCTTTTAGGAATGCATGGTAATAGTATTGTTTTGTGTTAGTATCCCATTCCCATCCATTACCACCAAAGACGCTGAGCCAGTTATTTGGTGGAGATCCATCAGGTAAGGCATCATGCCAGAGATACCAGTCACGTTTGGGATTAGCTTTTGAAGAACGGGATTCAATGAACCATGGATGCATGTTGGATGTATGGTTCGGAACAAGATCCATTATCAGCTTCATGTCGCGTGAATGAACTTCTTCCAATAATTGATTAAAATCAGAAAGATTACCATAAACAGGATCAATATTTTTATAATCAAAAATATCATAGCCAAAATCGGCCATGGGGGAAGGGTATATTGGAGAAATCCAGATGGCTTTTATTCCCAGCCATTTAAGATAATCGAGACGCATGATAATTCCCTGCAAATCCCCAATGCCATCGTTATTGCTGTCCTGAAATGAACGGGGATAGATTTGATAAATTATACCTGTTTGCCACCAGTGGAAATTCATAAGAAATTTCTAATAATTGACTGCTCATCACTAACTTATAACAATGGAGAGGTAATTATGTTTTGTTCCATTATCTCTGATAAAGCATCTTTCGGAAAGATACCGGATGGCAATTACTAGTCCAGCGATTTGTTCCTGAAAACAGTTGTAAAAATTTTATGAATTCAGCCATTTCTTAAAATCCGATGAACGGTCGATACTTACAATGGTATCTGATTCATCATCAGCAACCGGCTTCAGCTCTAATTTGATACGCCCTCTGGAATAGGCTACCATGTTTGCTATTGATTCAATATTTACAATGTATTTACGGTTGATTCGAAAAAAAACTGCAGGGTCTAAAATAGTTTCAAGTCCATCCAGTGTATACTCCACAGAATATAAGTGTCCCTGGAAGGTTTTCAGATAAACACCTTTTTCAAGAATATAAAAGTAACCCACTTCCGAGGTTTCAACTTTTTTGATTTTCTCTCCTGTCTGGATCAGAAATCTTTTTTTGTAATCAGGTCTTACCCCTTGCAGCCCTGCCAGAAGACTTTGAAAATCAATGGTAAAGGCTGATTTGAATGTGTCATATTTTTTCAGACTGTCAGCCAGCTGACTTTTTTTAATTGGCTTCAACAGGTAGGCAATACTGTTTAGATCAAATGCCTTTATTGCGTATTGATCATATGCGGTTGTGAAAATTACAGGAGTTGTAACAGCTACCTGATCGAAGATGCTGAAACTGATGCCATCTGAAAGTTGTATATCCAGCATAATAAGATCGGCGGAGTTGTTTAAAAGCCATTTTGCCGATTCCTTTATAGAACCCAACTTTGCAACAACACGTGAATCAGGATCAATATCTTTTATCATCTGTTCCAGCCGGTCTGCCGCAAGGGATTCATCCTCAATTATAAGTATGTCCATTGTTTTCTGAATTTATAAGAGGAAGCTTTGCTATGTAATAATTTGCATCAATCATGAAAACCGGCGTATCATCACTAATCATGGCATAACGCTTTACAAGGTTCTTCTGGCCAAGACCGGTAGATATACCTTTTGAAATTTTAGGTTGAATTGTATTTTTGACAATCAGCCAGCTTCCTTCACTTGAAATATCAATATGCAGAGGCCGGGATTCATTCACAATATTATGCTTGATCGAATTTTCGAGTACAACCTGTAATGAGAGGGGAGGCATGAACAACTCAATCATCGCAGCGGGAAGATTTACATCATAAGTAAGATTTTCACCATACCTTATTTGTTGCAGGAATATATAGGATCTTACAAATCCAAGCTCTTGTTCAAGGGTAACAACAGGTTTCTCGATTGTTTCGAGAACATATCTGTAAATGTGGGAAAATTCCTCAATAAACAGCTGGGCTTTAGTAACGTCCTTATCTATAAGTCCCGATAGAACATTCAGACTGTTGAACATAAAATGCGGGTTGATCTGACTTTTTAAAACATCAAACCTTATCTGTGATAATTCTCTCTCAAGTTTTTCAGCTGTAATTTTAGCCTTATTGCTTTCTTCAAAAAAAAGCCACCCTTCAAGTATTACCATCAGAAGAATGTTCACCACACCGTATATAAGAGCATTGTACACAAGCACTGAGATCAGTTCTTCTGTGTATTTGCTTATCAGGTTAGCGAACAATGTAACCAGTGTGGAACCAATAAAGGCAAGCAGAATGCTTAAGCCCAATTGTATCAAAACCCTTGGTAGAACTCTGCTATTCCATTGAAACGTTTTATTCAGATACCTGATTATGAGTAAATCAGGTATTGCAATAAGAAATCCTGCTATAAGCCCGAGAGAGACACCTCTTAATAAGCGCAGGAAAAAATGGGCAGGACTGTCGAGCGGATAAAACCCGCTGAGATGATTGTATGAGATCACAATTATCTGAATCCCCACTGCGAGAATCAATAGTAGTTTCAGTAACTTCTGAAACGGGAATAATCTGTTAAGTCTATTTAAAATCATTATTTTTGTCAGGTATGTAAATGTAGACTGAAATATTTAAAAACATTGTTGTCCGGGAAAATTTAAACTTCAATAATTCCGCTACTCTGAGCTATTTGTGACAAAATTTACCATGTTGGCTACAAATATTATGCTGCTCTGCAGCTTAGATAAAGCGACAGAGTCGCGAAATATTTGTAGAAAAATTGCACAAATGATATTTAAGCTCCAGCGGAGCGAACCCCGAAGGGTAGCTTAAGTTATCAGAACTTCCTGAATATTCCAACCCGTACTGTCAGATAATGCATAGCAAGTTCAGTTTTAATCCCTTCATTTTCAATATCCCTATTCAGAAAGTTGTACTTCACAACAGGAGTAAAACTCCATTTATATGCAACCGGAAAATCAATGCCTGCTGCAAGCTGCCAGCCCAGGCCATGCCCGGTGTCACCGATTATTGAACCACTTTCATTCTCAATCTCTATATGATTATATAATCCGCCTGCTCTGACATAGTATGATGAGCGTAAACCGTCAATTGAATGTTTGAACTGTAATCCAAACATATAGCCGGTTTCCTCAAAGTCGTCATTATCACCTGCAAAAGAGGTTCCGGAAGTAAATTTATTCCATCCCCATCCGGCATAGAGCCCTGTATTTTGATGAAGATAATAATGAAGAATCCCATCAAATCCTAATCCGTTTTTTAATTTTCCTGCAGGAATTTCACGGGTTGGCAGCGAGGGACCGCCACTGACTTCAACACCGAATCTTCCCGGTTTTTTCTGAGCTTCACCCGGAATCGATTGAATAGTAATTAAAACTAACAGTAGAAATACTTTTGCTTTCATATTCTGAATTTTAAGATTATTATGAGTCAAAAGTATGGACAGCAGGAATACGGATAAAAAATAAAATGCTGAGAGTGGCTTTTTAAGCGCTGAAAGTGTTATGTTGGAGTTTAAACAATTTCCTCTGAAATCCATTAAACGCAAAGGTCGCAAAGTGAAATCTACGCATAGAGAGCAAAGAAATCCAAGAACTTACACAGAGGTACTCAGAGTTAAGAAAAGGCGGAGACAGAACTTTTTCAAGTCCCCTTAGGGGATTTAGGGGCATGAAACAGTGATTTAGGGGCATGAAAGCAGTGATTTAGAGGCAAATTTGAGAGACAGGTATTCCCATAGTATCATCAATCCCGATCATAGCATTGATAAGTTTTATTTCCAGGTATTTATATAAATCATGGTAACTGATTTCAGCTTCTGAAATTTCCTTATTACGAAGAAGACTGGCTCGTCTTGTTCCCGGCAGAAGATATGATGACGGAGTGATCCAATTCCCCTCCGGATCTTTTAATATCACGTTAGCGTACGAGCAATCGGTAATCATTCCCTTTTTGATGATCAGAATGTCATCGCATTGTTCTCTTAACCCGAATAATTTATTAATATTCTCCCTGTCAGTGAATTTGTAAGGATAGCTTATTTCATTGTCCTCAACAATTTTCAGTGATAGTACACTGCGAATGTTATAAGGCTGGAAGTCTGTTTCAATATTTTTATCATCGTACACAATCCTGCATTTGTAAATTCCATTCTGGGCAAATTCAGGAACAGTGATTATACTTTCGAGATTGCTTTCCTTTTTTATTCCAAAAACCTCATATAATGACTTGATCAACCGCTCATTATGAAAGCTGATGTTCAGGAGTTTCCCGTTGTCTGTTTTTATTGTTTCAACCAACAGGGACATAAACTTTTGATATTAATTCTTCGTATTCCCTGATAGGATCACTCATATAAGTAATTCCACCACCGCTCTTAAAATAATAATCGTTTCCATCCTTTTCAATAAACCGTATCATTACACCACTGTCAAGTGACTTTCCGTCAAATACCCCAAATATGCCTGTATACCAGCCTCTTTGGTAGCCTTCAGTTTCTTTTATAATCATTACAGTTTCCTTTTTTGGAGCCCCTGTTACTGATCCTGCAGGCAACATCGCTGAAATAATATCTCCAAGATGGTTAATGTATCCATCACTCAGATTGCCGGTAATTTCTGAACTAACCTGTAACAGCTCTGACGAAGCAGATTTGATTTTATCAATATACCTGAATTTTGTAACAGTTACTTCGTCGGCAATTTTACTAAGATCATTTCTTATAAGATCAACTATTGTATTATGTTCAGCTTCCTCTTTTTTATCAGATAGAAGGATTTTTTCTGCATCCTTTATCGATGCATCAATAGTTCCCTTCATCGGAAATGATTTAATTATTCCATCGTGAATTCTTACAAAAATCTCCGGAGAAAATACAACGAACTTGTTGTGATACAGTAGTTTATAATTTGCTACACTTGAGTTGTAAATCTCTTCAAGTGTCTGGTCTAATTTGATAAGAGTGGGGAATGTAAGATTCAACAGATATGTATTCCCGGCAGTAATATTCTTTTGCACGTTTGCAAAAGCGTCAGAATATCTTTCAAAAGATACCGGTGTCTTTTTAAGGTAAAATTGCACGGCAGGTGTTAGTGCGGGGTGACTTGAAAGGAGAGGAGCAGAAAATTTTATTCCGGACGGGAGCTCACTTAGCCTATGAATCTCCGGCTTTTGCATATCAAAATCAATGATAAACAGAAATGGCTCATTATCAGTGCCATATTTATTCATTAATTCAATCAAACGTTCCACAGCAGTCAGAAAAGTTATGGTTTCGGTGCAAACTTACTAAATAATGAAACAGGCAAGGGAAGATGTGAATAAATAGAATTGCCTGAACGTAGATCTATTTCATCCTGAAAATTAGAGAATCGATAGTATAAGAAGTAAAAACTCCCAAACCACCATTTATGTTTGAATAGACAGGTGTTGCTTCAGCAAAAGGGTTTTCATCAAAATTATGATCCATAATTGATTTATGATACAGATAGTAGGATTCCTCAGTATTTAGCAGGTATAAAGTGATAATGGATGAATCACCATGAGTATAGTAATATAAATTGTCGTCTGAGTTTAGTATTACCACCTTCCCGTCAACCAGATTATCAGTAAATAGCTCCTTCTCAAACGTGAGAGGAAATTTATCCCTGACAATTTTTCCACTGGGTTTAAGAGTATGGTAACTAGAGATTTCTCCTTCCAGGCGATAATAATTTTTTTCGCCTGCAAAATCTGAAAAACTGACTTTAAGATTTTTTATTACTTCATAATAGTAATGACCAGGTTCCATCATATGAGATTTTGTAGATGAAACGGTATCCGCTTGCAGTTGAAAATTCCTTTTTAATGGTACTGTACAGGTAGATTCACATGACGAGCTCAAATCATCTGATACTCTTACTGTATAGGTTTTCCCATAGGCAACCGGCATTATTTCACTGCTAACACTGAAGCTTGTCCCCACTGATTCAAGAGCTACTTCTTTTAACCCATCCGATAAGTATGCCTTAATGTTGATTGGTATTTCTTCGGTATTGAGTTCACCGTATATTCTTTGATTCGATGAAACAATAAACTTCATTTCAGTATCTCCTGGCGATAAGAATCCTGTGACTACCATCTTTTTGTTAAATTCAGGAAGTAGTATGTTGCTTACATCACTCTCACATGCAGATAAAATAATCAGAGATACGAGTAAAATGAAATATTTATTACAAAAAATTATCATATTCTAAAATTTAAAGGAATAGGTAAATGACGGAATAATGGGAAACAGGCTCACCTGTTTAAGTACTCCGTATTCTTTATTATTTTCAATTCTGGTTTCAGAATGATAAAAGAAAGGATTCTTTCTGTTATACACATTATAAATGGAGATTTCCCAGATACGTTCTCCTCTTTTTTTAACCTTATGAAATTGAATCCCTAAATCAAGACGGTGGTAAGATCTCATGCGAAAGTTATTTTTTTCTACATAGTCTTTTACTGTTCTTGAGTATAAATGATTTTCAGGATCATAACGATTTTGAGGAGTCAGGACGAGTTGATGAGTAGGTGCAAAATATTCCGACTGAGCAAGAGTGACAGCATTGCCTGTTCCGTAAACCCATGTCCCCGACAAAGTTATGTTATTCTTAAGTTTATAAACTCCTACAACTGAAATGTCATGCCTGCGGTCATACCTGGCATAGAATTTTTTCCCAAAGTTAAGGGAGTCGAACTGCATCTGTGTCCACGACAAAGTATAACCAACCCAGCCTGAAAATCTTCCTTCTTTTTTCTGAATAAGCAATTCCAGTCCGTATGACCATGCTCGACCCGAAGTGACATTATCCTCCCAGTTATTGGCTGACCCTGACGCTGCTTCATCAAGTTCTAAAAATGTTGCCCCTTCCTTATATCCGATAACGTGATTCATTGTTTTATAATAACCCTCAAGGGAAAGTTCAATATCTGGATTCCGTACATCTTTCACTAGACCAATTGCGGCCTGCCGTGATTGCTGAGGTCTTATCCGGTTTGTCGAAGGAACCCACAGATCGGTTGGCAAGCTTATCCCTGTCCCCGAAACCATGTGAATAAACTGATTCATACCAGCATATGAGCCTTTTAATGCAATGTCGTTTTTAAATTTCCAGGCCATCGATATCCTTGGTTCAAGAAAATGGTATTGTTTTTTTGAAGCAAGGAAATGGCTGTAGCGTAAACCTCCGTTAATTTTTAAAGTCTGAAAAGGGTGCCAGGTATCTTCAATATATACACCTGATTCTATTCCATTTATATGTTTTATATCTCTGATATTAATATTGCTCTGACCATCATACTCAACAAAGGCATGCGGATTGAATCTGTGAGCTATTGTCATTGCCCCTGCCTTTATCCAGTGATTTGTATTAGGTATGTAATCAATGTCATACTTAAGTGAGAGATCTCTTATTCCGGAATAATATTCAGCATAATAGTCTTTATTTTCTCCTGTAACCATATAATTTTCATAAATCCCAAATGTGTAATTGCTGTAAATAGCTGAGGCATTTGCAAACAGCTTATTATTAAAAAGATGATTCCATCGTACTGTCCCTGTTGAATTTCCCCACAGAAAGCCAATATCTTCTTTATAACCGGCTGATTTATACCTCATATAAAACTTATCCTTACCAAAATATCCGCTCATATAGAGCTTATTTTTCCTGCCAAAATCATAATTGATCTTGGCGTTAAAATCGTAGAAGAAATAACCTGTATTACTTTCATCCATTGAAGCTAAAATAGGCCGGAGAATAAGATCTGCATAGGTCCGGCGGCCTGATAGCAAAACAGATGATTTGTTTTTCTTCAATGGACCTTCCACGGTAAACCGCGATGAAATTAATCCTATGCCACCCTCACCATGCCATTCTTCCTTATTCCCTTCTTTCATGTTCATTTCCAGTACAGAAGAAAGTCGTCCTCCATATCGGGCCGGGAAACCACCCTTTGTCAGTTCAACGCTTTTAAGAGCATCGCCATTAAAAAGTGAAAAAAAACCGAACAGGTGACTTGCGTTATACACAATAGCATCATCAAGTATTATGAGGTTCTGATCCGGGCCACCGCCTCTGACGTAAATGCCGCTTGTACCTTCTGTCCCTTTCTGAACACCGGGCATCAGCTGGATTACTTTCAAGACATCTTTTTCACCAAGCAATGAGGGTACATTTTTTATCTGTGCAACCTGTAATTTAACCGTGCTCATTTTCGCCGATTCACTCTGCCGTTCAACCCGGTCTGCTGTTATCAGAACCTCATTCAGTACGATGCTTTGTTTAAGTTCAATGTTCAGTTCAACATTACTCTGGAGATTTAGTCGGACCGTCTCCGATGCAAATCCTACATACGATACTACCATCCTTAGAGAATCAGTTGCAGGTAGTGTGATTGAATAAAACCCAAAATTATTCGTCGCAGCTCCGGTTTGAAGAGCAGGAATATAAATATTAACACCAATTAAATATTCACCGCTTACAGCTTCCTTAACGTAACCACTTACAGTATATTTTTTCGGCGTTTGCCCGGCTACTGTTAAATAAATAACAGTAAATAAAATATAAAAGAATGTTGACTTCATCATAGATTATTTGGTTGACCTTCCCGGATTGTGAATTATTTTGGAATCTGATTTTTTCAAAATGCTGATAATCAAATCCTAACCGCTAATTAAATCTTCGGTTAATTTTATTGAATCCGAAACATATTTTTCGCAAAGTTTTTCAAAAAGTTTATTCTCGATGGCAAAGCGTTGTCCCCGCCCATGCCACCCCCGAATCCGCAGGTGACTAACTTAATTTGTTATTTCTTTTCGAGCAGAAGGCCATATCCTGTGCATTTATAATTGTTGATTCGTTGAATACCTGACGGATCATCTATCTTCATTTTAATTTTATATTTTGAACCTATTATGTTTAGAAAGTCACTTTCCTTAATGTTTGTGTGAGGATATTTTATGATCCTGTCAGAATATCCGTCTGGTAATATTTCAAAACCGTTCTGACTGAGAAGTGATTTCTGAACACTTATTATATCCCTGTCTGACAAGGATAAACTTAACCTTGTTAACAGTATAAAGTCTGCGCCTGCATTTACAATTTCAGTCAGGATCTGTCTCGGATCTTTAAAATACTGAATAGTGCCCGATGATATTATTATATCAATTTTATCATATTCTTTGGTTGCCTGATGTAAATTATTAAAAAATTTAAGCTCTTCATTCTCAAATACTTTAGCTGCCTCTGATAGACTTTTTGATTCGATAATTGACCAGTTCAATCTGAAATTTTTTCCCAAATATTTTTTAACCGGGAAATAATGAATACCGCAGGCGCCTCCTACATCAACAATATTCAGTGTTCCCCTGTCATGGAATAAGGAGATAGGTATCAAGGTATGGATTGTTGTCTGATCAGCCAGAATAACCCCTTCATTATCAAGAGAGGTTATGTACTGTCTGGTTTCTTCAACCATAAGGCTTGCAAACTCAGGATCTTCATAACCCTGTGAATCCGGACAATCTGCAAGAGCTTCATCATAAGTCCTGTAAGTAGTTTGAATCCTCCTGATATATTTCACTAACATTAACAAAGCAGGAGGAATAAGCTCCTTAACTGATTTCCTTAACATTTTGTATAATTATGATTTTTAACACACTCTTGCCGGTTCCTGTTACAACAATTTGTGAAAATCCATATTGCTGAGAATTGATAGATCAGGGGGACTGATACATTTCTTTTTAATTTTCACCTTGATATATTAGTTGTGCTTGAATTATTAATTTACTTAGGCACACTGCTTTAAGAGCATATACAATATTATAAAAATGATTATTGTGGATAAACAGCCGCCACCGAGCTTTTTTGCTCCGTATCCTGCAAGAAGGGTTCTGAAAATATTGTTCATGAGGTATATATTATACCCATAAAGGTACGAAAGAAGAAAGTCAAAATCAAATTTATAGCTAAACACAAGATTATAAATTAAATATAGGTCAGGGTTTATTATATAAATTTGTATTTTTTCAAATTATTTTCTGTCCCTGATTATCAGATTGGAGATTCCGGCAGAGTGAATACAAACACGCTTCCGCGACCAACTTCACTCTCGACCCAAATATTACCATTATGTTTTAATACAAATTCCTTGCAAAGCA
Organism: Bacteroidales bacterium; assembly: GCA_038247205.1. Classification (GTDB taxonomy): domain Bacteria; phylum Bacteroidota; class Bacteroidia; order Bacteroidales; family VadinHA17; genus LD21. Next base: position 7,304 of record JBBRVC010000035.1, on the reverse strand, counting down.
ATAATCCCAGACCGGTTCCCTCTTCCCCATTAGTTCCTGATGTAGAATGACTTACGTCAACACGGAATATCTTTTCAACATCAGGCTGACTGATTCCGACTCCGTTATCTTTTACTGAAACCATTAATTCATTTTCCCGGTTGATTACTGAAACGTTAATAATGCCTCCTTTATTAGTAAATTTAATAGCGTTTGATAAAAGGTTTCTTAAAACAGTACTGATCATTGGCTTATCGGCCAAAATTGTAAGAGAGTCAGGGAAATCTTTAACAATTTCTATTGATTTCTGCCAGACAGAGTCGCTGACATGGTCTATAGCCTCATGAATTACCGTGGCTAAGTCAATTTGAGCAGGCTTAAATTCCATTTTTCCGGTCTGCAGTCTCGACCATTCAAAAAGATTAGTAAGAAGTTCCATAGCATTCCATGAAGATTTCTGAATAATCCTCGCATATTCCTCAATTCCATCATTATCTTTCTTTTGTATCTGGTCGATGAGAAGGTCGCTGAAACCAATGATACTGGTGAAAGGGCTTTTCAGATCGTGAGCTATTATGGAAAAGAATTTATCCTTTGTGGCGTTAAGGTCACTCAAACGTTCTTCATTTTCTTTACGAGCCTTTTCAGCTAATTTGCGTTCAGTAATTTCAGAGACCACACCTATCATTCGTATTGGCTTACCATCATTACTGTACATAACCCGTCCTTTGAGTGCAATCCAGTGTATGCTTCCGTCAGGCCAGGCAATCTGAGCTTCATAATATAACAAACCTGTTTTGATTGCGTTTGCAACAGCATTACGTCCAACTTGGTGATATTCCGGAAGCATGTGCCTTATAGATATTTCATATGACCACTCAGGTTGAAGGTCATGATAGCCAAAAATCTGATCATGCCGTAATGAATGAACAGAAATCCCCGTATCAATATCAAAATCCCAGGTACCTATCTCTGTTGATTCCAATGTAAGTCGCAGCCTATCCTCATTAATAACTAAATTTTCTTCGGCAAGTTTATATTTTGTTATATCCTGATAAGTGCAGATAGTTTCAACATGCTGACCATGTTCATTATAGATAGGTTCAGCGCTTATCAGCATCCAGATCAGATCTCCACCCGATGGAAGCATTACGCCAACAAGCTGGTTATTGACTCTTTTTCCGGTAAGCGCTGCTTTTCGAACCGGATGATCATCGATATGCAATATCTCTTTTTTTTCGTTAATCACCTGCCATGCGCTCCAGTTCTGGTCATTAACATTCTTTATGGTACTCTCTTCAGACAAGCCAAAAAGCTTTAAAAATGTCTGATTATATAGAAGAAAATGACCAGTATCATCAATAAGAGCAACTCCGGAACTAACATTTTCCAGAATCAGATCAAAGAATTTTTCGTCTTTTAATACAGCCCTTTCACTCATAGTTAATCAGTTGTCTATTGAAAGGTGTTCATTGACTATATCTAACTCCCCTGATTTTATCTCAAGATTTCTTTCAGCATCACTATTATCACAACAAGAATTCTACGTGATTGTTTGTGAGATAAAAAGTATAATGTGAGGAACGGTAGTCCTATTTAACCAACAAGTGTTCTTAAATTACCTTTAATCATCAAGTGTACTTAAATCACCTTCAGGTAATCCAAGCGCCCTGGCTTTAAGTAATCGTCTCATTATCTTGCCACTTCTGGTTTTGGGCAAAGCGGGTGCAAATATAATTGCTTCGGGACGGGCAATGGGTCCAAGATGCTCAACCATATGAGTGATCAATTCCTGTTCAAGTGTTTTGCTTTCGGTAAAGCCCGGTCTCAAAACAGCTGTTACATGAATTGAATTTCCTTTTAAGGGATGAGGCAGTGCAATGGCAGCTGATTCTGCTATTGCAGGATGTGTAGCCATAACACTCTCAATTTCAGCACTCCCCAATCTATATCCACTGACTTTAATCACGTCATCTGTTCTGCCAATGATCCAGTAATAACCATCTTTATCCCTTTTTGCAGAATCGCCGGTCAGATACCAACCCTGTTTCTGATATTTTTTAAAATAAGTATCAATAAAGCGTTGAGGATCGTTAAAAATGCCCGCGGTCAAACCCGGCCATGGAGTTTTTATAACCAGGTTACCTTCCTGGTCATCCTGTACATCATTGCCCTGTTCATCAACAATACCAACAACGTTACCGAAAAATGGTTTTGTAGCTGACCCCGGCTTAAGAGGTGTAACGGGCAAAGGTGTTATAACAAATCCTCCGGTTTCAGTCTGCCACCAGGTATCAATAACAGGGCAGTTTCTCTTGCCAATCACTTTATAAAACCATTGCCATGCTTCAGGGTTAATTGGTTCACCCACGGAACCCAATAATCTCAAAGAACTAAGATTATTCCTGTTCGGCCATGAATCCCCAAACCTCATCAAACCCCTGATAGCAGTGGGAGAGGTGTACAGAATATTAACGCCGTATTTTTCAATCATTTTCCACCATCTGTCGGGATACGGATGATTTGGGGCTCCTTCATAAAGCAGTATTGTTGAACCATTAATAAGTGGGCCATAGACTATATAGCTGTGACCGGTAACCCAACCCGGATCTGCTGCGCACCAGAAACGGTCCTCGGGCTTGATATCGAAAACCATGCGGTGTGTGGTAGAGGTATACACGCTGTACCCTCCATGTGTGTGAATAAGTGCTTTTGGCTTTCCTGTAGATCCCGATGTATAAAGTAAGAATAATGGATCTGAAGAGTCCATTTGTTCAGTTTCGCATTTATTGAATGTCATTGGCAATGCCTTCAGATCATGCAGCCAGTAATCGCGACCGTTTTCCATATATACATCAACTCCGGTGCGTTTTACGGTTATGCATATCTCCATTGTCGGGGATAATTCCATTGCCTTATTTACCACGCTCTTCATCTCGACGACTTTGCCACGCCTAAAACCCCCGTCAGCCGTTATTACGACTTTACTGTTGGCATCATTGATGCGATCGGCCAGCGCTTCATGACTGAACCCGCCATATACAACACTATGAGCTGCTCCAATCTTTGCGCAGGCAAGCATTGCAAATATCTGCTCGGGTATTTGTGGCATATAAATAGTTACCACATCACCCTTTTTTACCCCCATGCTTTTGAGGATGAAGGCAAAATGACATACCTCGCGGTTCAGCGCATGGTAGGAGAAAGACTGTGTATCACCGGGTTCCCCTTCCCATATAAGGGCGAGTTTATTCCTGTTTTGCGATTTCTGGTGACGATCAATGGCATTCAGTATGATATTGGTTTTAGCGCCTTCGAACCATTTGAAAAACGGAGGATTACTTTTATCAAGTACTGTATCCCATTTTTTATACCAGTCAAGCCGGGCTGCCTGCTCCTCCCAGAACTTTTCGGGGTTTTCAATTGAATACTGATACATCTGATCGTACTCCTTTACTACCGCATTGTCTATCACCGATTGGGAAGGGTAATAGAATGTACCGTCACTCTGGCTCATATTGTTTATCTTTTATGTTTTCCTGAAAGGATATCTCTGAAGAAAACCAGCTTCAGATCGTCTACCGCTAATCTATTAACAATCAAGATTTGAAAAAGATTAAGCATCATACAAATAACCCTTGGAAAATATCAATAACTTAGCCTTATGAAACAAATTGCAGCAATAATATTTGAGAATGATATAAAGGAGATCCTTCTTTATCTTCGCGATGATAAGCCGGGGATTCCGTTTCCAGGGCACTGGGACCTTATCGGGGGGCATGTGGAAGAAGGAGAAACACCTGAGGAGGCTCTTGTACGAGAAGTAAAGGAAGAACTGGATATTGATTTGAAGGAGTTCAGTTTTTTTAGAAAGTACGAATGTCTTGAAGGTGATGCATATCCGAACATAAAGTATATTTACACAGGGAAACTTAATATTCCGATAGAGGAAATAACCTTGCTGGAAGGAGACCGGCCACAATATTTTACTTATGGTGAGATTCCCAAGGTTAATTTTGCCAATATCCTTAAGAGTATTGTGATGGATTATATTCATAATTCAGGTAATAAATGATGGCTTGTGGCACGGCGGATGTGGCATTCGGCTCAAAAGAAGGCAAAATCTGAAACTCTAATAATCACATTAGCAGAAGGATAAAATTTACTTGAAACTAATTCGGTATTATTTGACTTAAATATTTGGCATAATAAAAAAAACGGTTAATTTTGCACCTCGATTGAATATTGGTGCGGTAGTTCAGTTGGTTAGAATAACGGCCTGTCACGCCGTGGGTCGCGGGTTCGAGTCCCGTCCGCACCGCAAACAAAACAAAAAGCCATGCGAAAGCATGGCTTTGGTATTTTAAGCCTGATGCGTTGACAGCTTGCTGTCAAAAGTATCAGGCTTAAAATACGTAAAATGCTGTGAAACAGCATTTTTTGTTTTTGTTTGGCCAGGTAACCCGTGGAGGAAAGGGTCCGATCGACTGAAAGGAGATCATTCCCGTCATTCCCGTCCGCACCGCCTTTAATATCCTATAACCCTTTGCTAGAGGAAATAAGAATGATGGAAGAAAGGATCGCATTCTTAAGGCTATTCGTCTTCATCAGGCAACCATCCTCCGGAATTACATCCAGACAGTCGAAGCGAATGCTGTTAAGAATGGAACTATTTCTAAAATCCCAAATGTGCCTTCAAAAAGGTAATGTTTGAATTGGTTTATACCTTTATTGATTTCTCGCAGTTCCATTTTGTCTTCATCCTTTTTCAACCCAACAGTTTTGGCAATCAAGAGTGACGTTTCAATAACATCATTGAGAACCTGTCCTACTGAATCGATCTTCCTTTCAGGTCTGTATTCAATTTCACTTGTTGCTGATGCCTTAAATGATCTCTTAAATATCTCCAAATCTGTGAGTAAGTCAATTGTTATGGTATTAATTTTGTTTATTCTTTGAGTTGGTGCTTTGGAAATCAACGATTGTAGGATAATAGCAGATTCGGTTTCGTAGATGTAGCGGTCAATCTCCTTTTCCTCTTCTATAAAATAGTTTCAGATGCTTTAATGTTTGATTGTCGGAATAACGATAGATAATCATTTTTCATAAATCAGGCTGATTTTTAAGTGATTTTCATAAAATAACAATTTATTTAAATGTTATTCATGAGGAATAAATGTTTTTCATATATCTTTGCCTGTGAATAAAATTCATAAAACATGGCTGAAAATAAAGGTTTTTCACAGATATCAATAGATAATAAACGTTTTTCACAAGAAATAAATGTTTTTCACGGAAGGCAGACTCCGGAAAAAGCAACCGTAGTAGGATATGGTGCCGTTATTGATTCTCTGGATTTAGCTGTCCCCTTACCTACCCAACTGGCAGTAATAAGTGAAAAGCACAGACAATACCATACACAGGAATGGTTAGTTTATACACCTCGTCACACACCACAGGATTCACTCTATGGTCATCTGACATTTGCCCTTAAATATGAAGGGATTAACTTGTTGTTTTTTAAAAAGCTTTTTGATGTAGTCGATAAAAAGGTTATAGAATCAATTGTTATTAAGGAGCCGTTAGGCCAGTATAGCCGGAAAATATGGTTCTTATATGAATGGTTGTTGCAGAAGGATCTTGATATTCCGGACTTGAAAGAGGGTAATTATGTCCCATTAGTTGATGAGAAACTGCAGTATGCCACAATAAAAGGCCGAAACTCTAACCGTCATCGTATTCTTAATAATCTTCCGGGGACAATAGATTTCTGCCCATTGATAACCAAGACTTCTAAACTTGAGAATTTTATTAAAGAAGATCTTTCCGGAAAAACTACCAAAGTAATCAGTGGTGTGCATAGAGATATTTTACTTAGAACCTCAGCATTTTTATTACTCAAAGACTCAAAAGCATCGTTCAGTATTGAAGGAGAGATTCCATCTCATACCAAGGCATATCGTTGGGGAAAAGTAATCGGCCAGGCTGGAGCAAAACCATTGTCAGCCGAGGAATTGGTCAGACTACAGCAAATAGTTATTGAAAACAATCGGTTTGTTAAAATGGGATTGAGAACAGAGGGAGGTTTTGTCGGAGAACATGAGCGGAGTTCCGGAGAACCTATACCAGACCACCTCTCGGCCAGATGGCAGGATTTGGACAAATTAATTAACGGATTGCTTGAAACTTCAAAACTAATGGGAATATCAAAGTTCAATCCGGTTCTTTCTGCAGCTGTAATTGCTTTTGGATTTGTTTTTATACATCCATTTGTGGACGGGAATGGTAGAATACACCGTTACCTTATTCACCATCTTCTTGCTGCATCAGGATTTACTCCACAAGGTATTATATTTCCGGTATCTGCCGCAATTCTTGAAAGAATAGATGATTATCGCAAAGTTCTTGAATCCTATTCTCAGCCAATTCTGGATTTTATCGAATGGAAAGAAACTGAAAACCATAATGTGGAGATCCTGAATGAAACTATTGATTATTATAGGTATTTTGATGCAACAATACAGTCTGAATTTTTATTTGAGTGTGTAGAAAGTACAATTGATAATATCATTCCAAACGAGGTTTCATATCTCCAGAAGTATGATGAAATGAAAATCTGGCTCGATAATACATTTGAAATGCCGGACAAAATGATCGCAATGTTGATAAGATTCCTTGAGCAAAATAATGGTTCATTATCAGAGAGAGCGCAGGAAAAAGAATTTAAGAATCTAACCGCCAATGAAATTATAAAGATTGAAAAACAATACAAAATTATTTTCGAGAATGAATAGTAGTTAATAATCGGATTGTGGCTATAAATTAGCAAACAAGAGTAACCCCTGCATCTTACTCAATGTGATAAGGAGCCAATCCGTTGGCATCATTTATTTGGATAAATATATGAGTTTCCTTTGTTTCTTCCGGTATTGAAAGATCTAACCCCCCGCTCACTTCAAGGAAATTGGAGAAAGTAAACTCCAAACAATCGATGAAGTACGATAATCAACGAATTATGTAAAACTATCAATGAATTATGTAACACTCTGAAATATAGGGTGAAGTAATTTTGAAGTAATTATTTATCGTAAAATCTGAAAGCTTTGATTTAAATGATTTATAACTTTTTGTAACTGAAAAATTACTTTAATACTAAAAATCAGATTTGCGCAAACTATGAAGCGTATATTTTCACTTAATAAATAAAAAAGGAGGTTATTATGGACATGGTAAACGATCCGGCAGCATATGGTTACGGTTTTCCCTGGCATTGGATTTTTGGATTAATTGTTGTATTCCTTGTTGGTATTATAATCTTTAAGTTA
>JBBRVC010000034.1:0-27476 GCA_038247205.1 Bacteroidales bacterium | reverse complement strand
TCAGGGTGCTGGAATGCTCCGACAAATACGGTCATTTCAGCCACAAATCCGCTTAGTCCCGGGAGTCCGAGAGATGCTAAACCTGCAATTACGTAGGCCACCGAAAGAAATGGTATGACCTTCATTAATCCACCCATTTCATTAATCAATCTGGTATGTGTGCGGCCGTAGATCATTCCGATTAACGCAAAGAAAAGTGCTGTCATTAAACCATGTGAGATCATTTGTATTACTGCACCTGTTAAAGCCGTCTTATTCATCATAAGTATTGCAAATAATACCAGTCCGCAGTGACTCACTGAGGAATATGCATTGATATATTTAAGATCTTTCTGAACAATTGCACCAAAAGCACCATAAACAACGCTGATTGAAGTAAGGATAATAAATATCCATGATAGTTCTGCAGCTGCTTCAGGCATTAAAAATATTGCTACTCTGAATGCACCGTATCCTCCAAGTTTCATTAGCACACCGGCATGCAGCATTGACACTGCAGTGGGAGCGGAGGAGTGACCATCAGGCGACCAGGTATGGAAAGGGAAAAGAGCCCCAAGTACTCCAAAACCGACAAAGGTGAGTGGAAATAGCAGATATTGGGCCGACATTGGAATTTTCACCTTTGAAATTTCCAGAATATTAAAAGTCAATTGACCACCATCAGGTGCTGAATTCATATAGATACCGAGAATGCCAACGAGCAACAATGCTGAAGCACCCATAAGCATAAGGGTAAGCTTCATTGCAGCATATTCCTTAGGTCCACTTCCCCATATTCCAATGAGAAGATACATTGGAATTACAGCCAGTTCATAAAAAAGGAACATTGTGAAGAGATCAATCGAGATAAAAAATCCAAAAACACCGGTAGCAAGAAGTATGAGTGAAATGAAAAACTCTTTTGTAAGTGATTCAACTTCCCATGATGCAAAAATTCCGGCGAATACAACCAGTGATGTCAAAACAATCATTGCTACCGAAATACCATCAACACCAACCGCATAATGTATATTCAGACTTTCAAACCAGACAACATCCTTAATAAAAAGCATTTCTGATAGATTTCCGGCATGCCGTTCAGTAAGATAGAGGAATACCAGCAGTGCAGAAAGCAGAAGCTGCAAGCCCATTCCTGCTGCAGAAATGACCCGAACCTGCTTAATGTCTTTTATTGATACAATTCCGGCAATTGTCAGAACAGGAATTACAATAAAAAGTGTTAAAATATCCATAGGTTAAACGTTATCTTATTTAAAACTATCTCCACAAATAAATAAAAACTACCGCCATTAAAATAACACCAGATATAAAGACGAAAGCATATTTTTGTATCTGCCCTGACTGAAAGTCCCTTATTCTGAATGATATAGTCTGTGCTATCGCTGCGATGGAATTCATCGTTGCGTCAATAATGTGCCTGTCGAACCATGCAATCGGTTCAGATATATGTCTGAAGATTACTTTCTTTGTAATAAACAGATACAGCTCATCAATATAGAATTTGTTATATGCCCATTTATAGCTGTACCTGAAAGTTGTAGCCATCCGTGCCGGAATCAGTGATTCTTTCTTATACATTACAAGAGCTATTCCTATTCCTGCCAGTGCAATGAGTACAGACGGAATGGCTATCATGTAATCTATGTGGGCTTCAAAGGCTTTACCATCGGATGTTACCAGTTCATTAAATGGAATAAAACCTGCAAATACAGATCCTATTGCGAGAATAATCAATGGAATTGTCATTAACGTCGGCGCCTCATGAGGAGTATGATGATAGTGTGTCTCTTTACCCCAGAAGATGTTAAAATAGAGCCTGAACATATAAAATGCGGTGAGACCTGCCACGATATATTCAACCGTAAAAAGTAATTTGCTATGGTGAAAAGCTGCAACGAGTATTTCATCCTTGCTGAAGAAACCTGAGAAAGGAGGTATCCCGGAAATTGCAAGGCAAGCAATAAGAAAGGTTATGTGTGTGATTGGCAGATATTTACGTAATCCACCCATATCGTTCATATCATTACTGTGTACTGCATGTATAATTGCACCGGCACCAAGAAAGAGAAGTGACTTGAATAATGCATGCGTGAACAAATGGAACATTGATGCCATATAACCCAGGCCATCATGTCCGCCATGACCTGAAACACCGAGCGCCAGCATCATATAACCTATCTGTGACATTGTTGAAAATGCAAGCACCCTTTTAATATCAGTCTGCGTACATGCAATAACTGCAGCAAAAATTGAGGAGAACGCACCAACATAAGCAACTACTTCAAGTGCATCAGGTGCCGCTAAAGCATATACCGGAAATAATCGTGCCACAAGGTAAACTCCCGCGACAACCATCGTAGCGGCATGTATAAGTGCTGATACAGGGGTTGGCCCTTCCATCGCATCTGGAAGCCAGATGTGGAACGGGAACATTGCTGATTTTCCGATTCCTCCCATATAGATAAAGATCATCGACCATGTCATCACCGAAAGTCCCATAAACACTGCGCCACCACTCTGGGTAATCGCAGGTCCGTTCGGATCTGTAAGAGTGATGAAATCGAAAGTTTTTGTACTGAAAGAAAGCATTAGTATCCCGATGAGAAAACCCAGGTCTGCAAACCGCGTGACAATAAAAGCCTTTTTTGCAGCTCTGACAGCAGATGGTTTCTGATAATAAAAACCAATAAGCAGATAAGAGGAAATACCAACTAGCTCCCAGAAGATGTACATCTGAAAGATATTTGTTGCAAGAACAAGACCAAGCATTGAAAAACTAAAAAGTGACAGGAACGCAAAATAACGTTCAAATCCTCTTTCGCCTTTCATATATCCAAGACTGTAAATATGAACCATCAATGATACCGTAGAGATTACTACAAGCATCATCACTGATATCGGATCGAGTAAAATACCAATATCAATATGCAGATTGTCAGTTAGTTGCAGCCATGTAATATTGAGAGCCTGAATTTTCTGAAATGCTCCATCAATTTTTTCGCTGGTAAAAAAGTAGGAATAGGCTGTAATATATGAGAGGACAGTGATTACGGCCAACCCGCCCGTTCCAAGTAATCCCGAGAGCTTTGATTTTAATTTATGTCCTGCAAGTCCAAGCAGAAGAAACATAAGAAAAGGTATCAGTAGGATCAGGATAGTATAACTGAAATTTATCATATCTGCAATTTCCAAAGGGTTATAATTATCAATATTTCAATTCGTTAACATCTTCAACATTTATAGTTGTAAACCTTCTGTAAATGTTTATTATAATAGCAATTGCAACGGCTGCTTCCGAAGCTGCAACAGCAATAACGAACAAACTGAAGAACAAACCCTCAAGCTTATGAGGCCAGAGATATCTGTTAAATGCCAGAAAATTGATATTCACTGAATTGAGAATGAGTTCTACCGACATTAGAATGGTAATAAGGTTTCTTCTTGTAAGAAAACCATATATGCCTACGAAAAACATGACCGTGGCCAGAATCAGAAAAAAATGTAATGGAATACCTGCATTCATCTTATACCTGGTTTAGAGTGTTAGTTTGAGAACTTCCCGGACCGCCTTTTTTAGCAACTATTATTGCAGAAATCATGGCCGCAAGAAGTAATATTGAGATAATCTCGAAAGGAAGGATATAACCATCATACCCGACCGATAAAAGACTTCTTCCAATGACCTGCATATCAATCTCTTTAGCTGCCTGGGTTGTAGCAGCAAAATTATAATCCAAAATGGTAATAATGCATAGTAAAGCTCCCGCAAATGCAGCCAGACCAGAGAACAGTGATTTTTTTATTTCCACAGGATCAAACTTCTGATTTATATGGCTTGTCAGAAGAATTGAGAAAATGATAAGGACTACAATACCACCTGCATATAATGTAAGCTGTACTGCTGCAAGGAACTGATAATTCAACATAAAATACAGTCCGGCGGTGGACACAAGAACAAACAAAAGATAAACAGCCGCTCTGAGTATTCTACGGCTTGTAACAGTCAGGATCGAAAAAATGACGATCATAACTGCAAACAGAACAAACATTAGTTGATTTGAGGTCATTATTCCACTCCTTTCATTAATTGGGAACCGGGCTTGTTAGAAACTTTTACAAGGAGATCCCTGTTAAAAACAGCATGTTCAAACTCCTGTGAAAAAGCCAGAGCATTAGATGGGCAGGTTTTTACGCACAAAGCACAAAAAGTACACATTCCAAGCCTGTAAATATGTTTATCGATCACTCTTTTCTTTTTTCCATCATCAGTTATGATCGTTTTAGAAATCACTTCTATGGTTCCGTTGGGGCAATTGATCTCGCAAATGCCGCATCCGGTGCATTTATGTTCATTCTTATCATTATGCGGCATAACAACTTCGCCCTTGAACCGGTCAAACATTACAAGATCCTTCCTGTTTGCAGGATACATCTGTGTAACAATAGTTCGTGGCCGGACAAAGTAAGAGCCTGTCACTTTCATCCCTTTCATCAGGGACCAGACTCCGCTTACAATTTCATTCAGATAATTTAGTATGCTTCTCATTCAGAGATATTCTTTAATAAATTATTTTAACTTAAAAATGCCAGCCCATTAATACTAAAAAGGCCATTATCAGAACATTAACCAGATTAATCGGCAACAAATACTTCCACTCAAGTTTTAGCAGCTGGTCAATTCTCAGACGTGGGAATGTCCATTTAAACCACATCATCATGAAAATCACAAAAGCTGTTTTTCCGATATACCATATAAAAGGAGGAATAAAATCCATAACATGATTAAAACCCTCCCAGTTCCCCACATGGAACGGCATCCAGCCGCCGAGAAATACTGTAGCCGCAATCGAAGCCACGATGAACATGTTTATATATTCGGCAAGAAAGAAAAATGCAAATTTTATTCCCGAATATTCAGTATGGTAGCCTGCTGTAAGTTCAGACTCAGCTTCCGCCAGGTCAAATGGTCCTCTGTTTGTTTCCGCAGTACTGGAAATCAGGAAGATTATAAAAGCAATAAATGCTGGTATATGTCCTTTAAAAATGAACCATCCTGTACTTTGCGCTTCAACAATTGTCGACAACTGCATCGAACCCGAAAGAATAATTATTGTAATAAGAGAAAGACCGACAGAGAGTTCATAGCTTACAATCTGGGCACCGCTGCGAATAGCACCGATAAGCGAGTATTTGTTGTTGCTCGACCATCCGGCCAGCAGTATACCAATCACACCCATTGAGGACACTGCAATTACGTATAGTACCCCTATATTAAAGTCTATGGCATGGAGTCCTTTTGCAAAAGGAATTGCAGCAATTGCCATAAAGGAGGCTATGATAACAATAAATGGAGCAAGATTAAAAAGAAGCTTATCGGCATTCTTTATCGGAATTAGTTCTACCAGTAGAAGCTTTACTAAATCTGCTATTGTCTGAAATAAACCAAACGGTCCTACCCGGTTCGGGCCAACTCTGTTTTGCATAAAAGCACATACCTTTCTTTCAGCATAAACCAGAAACAAACCGACCACTGCATAGAACATGAGTATGAGAACTCCTACAATAAGCATCTCCAGTACAGTCGTCCAGAATGGAGAAAAAGCATTGTGCAGACTTGCATCAATCCATTGTGTCAGAGACGAAAAATCATAAATATCAAACGGCATATTCTGTTTCAATTAGGTCAGGTTGTGTTTAATAATTCCGGTACTTATCATCCGGATTTTATCTGTCGATATCCGGAATTACAAGGTCAAGCGATCCTCCAATCGCTACAAGATCAGCAATTTTAAATCCTTTGGAGATAAGATTAAGAACTGAAAGATTTGCAAAATTTGGAGACCGGAACTTAACACGATAAGGATTTTTATTTCCATCGCTGATTATAAAAACCCCGAATTCACCTCTGGCTGATTCAACGCGTTGATAATACTCACCTTCAGGCAATTTAATTATCGGCTTCATCTTAACTGCATATGGCCCTTCGGGAATATTATCGATTAGTTGTTCAATAATATTCATCGATTCCCACATTTCTTCTATTCTTGCAACATACCTGTAGTAAGTATCGCCCTCAGTATATAGTATTTCCTTGAAGTTAACCCTATCATATGCGCTGTAAGGTTCATGCTTTCTTATATCGCATGAAAAGCCTGAAGCTCGCCCTGAAGGACCTGTAACACCGTATGATATAGCATCTTCCAAAGATAATGTGCCAATGCCCTTCGATCTCTCCGTAAAAATTACATTACCTGTAAGGAGTTGATCGTATTCAGGTAAAATTTTTCTGAAATATTTTATGAATTCCTTCACACTCTTCTGAAAATTCGGATGAATGTCGTACATGAGTCCTCCCGGACAATTGTAGCTGACAATCATTCGACCACCGGTTGTCTCTTCAAAAATATCAAGAACTTTTTCCCTGTCGCGAAGACCGTAAAAGAAACAAGTTAATGCCCCGAGGTCCATTCCGAATGATGCCCACCAGAGCTGGTGAGACTGTATACGGGCAAGCTCCGACATAATTGTGCGGATAACCTTAATCCTGTCAGGGATATCTACTTCCAGAGCTTTCTCAACATTTAGACAAACAGCCTCATTATTCATATGAGCCGAAAGGTAATCCAGTCTGTCGGTCAGATGTATTATCTGAGGATAAGTTATGCTCTCGCACATTTTCTCAATGCCCCTGTGAACATAACCGATATGTGGCTGAACACTTTTAACTGTTTCTCCCTTGAGAGATACGACAAGCCTTAGCACACCATGTGTTGATGGATGCTGAGGACCCATGTTAATTGTGTACTCCTCGTGATCTTCAGAAATAATATTTTTTACCTGTTCTTCCATATATTATTTGGTAACAATATTTATATCGTCAACATAATCCTTCCTTAACGGAAATCCCCAGGTCGCATCAAGAAATAATCTTCTCAGATCGGGATGGTTGGTGAATTTAATTCCAAGGAGATCATATACTTCTCTCTCATTAAGATCAGCAGTAGACCATAAGTCGACAACCGAATCAAAATGAGGCTGTTCACGGTCTGAGATGCGGGTCTTTAAAACCAGTGTATGTCCGTGTTTTGTAGAACGAAGGTGATATACAACACCCAGATCATTGCCATAATCTACTCCTGTCAGGCAAAAGAGGAAATCGAGAGAAGTAACTTCGTTTTCTTTTAAAATCTGTGCAAAAGAGTGTAGCCGGGATGGTGACACACTGACTTCAGGATACTGTTTCCCTTCTTTTACTTCAATTTCCTGATCAAGTTTTTTTACAAATTCTGCTAATTGTACTTTATCCATTGATTATCAGATTTTCAGAATAGATATTTAAATACTGTTGTGTCCTTCGTTCCGTTTTTTCCGCGATTTAATGGTCTCGGTTTCAATCTTTCTCTGAAGCTGCAGCATACCATATAGTAAGGCTTCAGGTCGGGGAGGGCATCCAGGAACATATACGTCAACGGGAATAACGTGTTCTACTCCCTTGATAACACTATATGAATTCAGGAAAAATGGTCCGCCTGAAATTGCACAGGCTCCCATTGCAACAACATATTTTGGTTCTGACATCTGATCATACAAACGTTTTAGAACAGGAGCCATCTTATTTACAATTGTACCGGCAACAACAATTACGTCGGCCTGTCGCGGACTGGCACGATATACTTCCATGCCAAATCTCGCAAAGTCATGTCGGGGAGCTCCTGCTGCCATCATCTCAATTCCACAACAACTAGTGGCAAATGTCAGTGGCCATAAAGAATTTTTTCTGCCCCAGTTGATAACATCATCAATTGTAGTTAACATGATGTTCGCGCCCGATTCTTTGAGAAGATCAAGACTTTCATTGTCTTTGAATTCTTCTCTCTTCATATCTTTTATTCCCATACAAGTGCTTGTTTTTTCCAGGCATATAGAAGTCCTAGTCCCAGGATAAAGAAGAATACCACAATCTCAATAAAAGCGACCATTCCAACTTCTTTCATAACCACAGCCCATGGAAAAACAAGAACTGTTTCAACATCAAAAATAAGAAAGAGAATGGCAAACAGATAATACCCTACATTGAACTGGAGCCATGTTACTCCTTTGGTTGGAATTCCGCATTCATAGGGATCAAATTTTTGAGGATTTGTGGAGCGAGGTGCTATTATGCCTGACAGAATCAGTACTAGACCTACAAAAATAGCTCCTACAAGAAAAAACAATATCAAAAACTCATTACTCATATAGCCTGATTTTAAAATTGGTCTTGCGGCACAAAATTAGAATATATTTGGTTTATTGTTAAAAATATAACAGTTTTATAAGTAATAATTATCATATCAGATAAAAATCTCCGTAGGATACTCTATATCAATTAGAAACAAGCCTTTTGCAGGAGCAGACATACCAGCTTTACTGCGGTCTTTTGCCATAATTATATTTTTGAAATCTTCAATCTTTATCTTGCCAAATCCTATTTCAACCATTGTTCCGACAATAGAACGGACCATATTCCGCAGGAAACGGTCAGCTTTTATGGTAAAAATCAACTGCGTATTGGTTTCTTCCCATCCAGCCTGATACACCTTGCAGATATTTGTTTTTGACCCGGAGTGCAATCTGCTAAAGCTTGTGAAATCAGAAAATTCAAGCAGTGTCGCTGATGCAGAGTTCATTGAAACTACATCAGGATTACCATAGAGAAACCAGCTTGAACTATCAAAAAATGGATCTTTAATCTTCGAAATGTAATACTTGTATGTTCGTGAAATAGCACTGTAACGGGCGTTGGTTCCCGGTTGAACTTTACTTATTGCATTAACCGAAATATCTTTAGGCAAAAATCTGTTCAATTTGAATATCAAATCTTTATCAGAAGCCAACTCCGATGAATTACTATCAAAATGAGCACAAAAGAATATGGCATGAACCCCCGTATCAGTTCTTCCTGCACCTAATGTTGTTATAGGTTCTTTTAGAACGACAGAAAGAGCATCATCAAGGATCTTCTGCACTGTAACTGAGTTTGGCTGTATCTGCCAGCCATGATAGAAGGTTCCCTTGTATGACAGGAATAGAAAATATCTTGTATTTGTATTCATTTTATGCAAATATAACTAATCGACAAAATATTAAAGATTTGAACAGATTTTTGATAATTTTTTTTGAATAAAGTCATACTTTAAATCGATCTATAACGAATTTTTATTATCATCGTATAATAATTACAAAACTTGATAAAATAAACTAAACTCCAAATCTACAATTATGAAACTTGAATTGAGTTGGATAGATTATCTGATCATGATTATCTATTTCCTGTTTGTCCTGGGCATTGGCTGGTTTCTCAGGAAATTCATGAAGAATGCTAATGCTTTTCTTGAAGCCGGCAGATCTATGCCAGCCTGGGTAGCAGGCCTTGCATTTATCTCCACAAACCTTGGAGCCCTGGAAGTAATGGGTATGACCGGTTCAGGGTTGAAATATGGAATGTTAACAACACATTTCTACTGGATCGGTGCTATCCCGGCAATGATATTCCTCGCATTATTCATGATGCCTTTCTATTATGGATCTAAAGCCCGATCCGTTCCCGAATTCCTGAAACTCAGGTACGACGAGAAGACCCGCGGACTAAATGCCATACTCTTCGCAGTCATGACAATCCTTGCCTCCGGAATCTCAATGTATGCACTGGCCATACTCATGGAGAAAGTCCTTGGATGGGATTTTAATCTTAGTCTTTGGGTGTCAGCTCTAATTGTATTAGGCTATACTTATCTGGGTGGGCTATCATCTGCAATTTATAATGAGGTACTTCAGTTCTTTATAATTGTTATCGGATTATTGCCCCTGGTATTCTTAAGTTTGAAAGATGTAGGTGGATGGAGTGGACTCAAAGAGAGTCTGGCACCCATTACTACCGCGAATGGTTACGCAGCTGATACATGGACGACTACCTGGAAATATTCAGGGGATGCTGCTGCAAACCCACTTGGAGTAGAATGGTTTGGTATACTCTTTGGCTTGGGATTTGTTCTTTCATTTGGCTACTGGTGTACAAACTTCCTTATCGTTCAAAGAGCATTTGCTGCAGAATCAATTTCCGCTGCCAGAAAAGTTCCGTTAATTGGCGCTCTACCGAAGATGTTTATCCCATTTCTAATCATTATTCCGGGTATTATAGCTCTGGTCCTGCTTAATGATCCGGGAAAGGGCTTTACCCTGCCACTTGATGCAGGAGGAAAACCAATATACGACTATACAATAATTATGCTGTTGAAACAGTATTTGCCTGCCGGCGTACTGGGACTGGGTGTTACAGCATTGCTCGCCTCTTTTATGTCAGGGATGGCCGGCAATGTATCTGCTTTTAATACTGTATGGACATATGACATTTACCAGAGCTACATCCGTAAACGTACAAATGATGAGGAAGCCGATGGAAAGCACTATCTTAATGTTGGTCGCGTTTCAACTGTTGCAGGAGTTCTTGCCAGCATAGGTGCAGCATATATTGCCAGCATGTTCGGGAATATTATGGACTTTCTGCAAACAATCTTCTCAATGATAAATGCACCCTTGTTTGCTGTAATCTTTCTCGGTATGTTCTGGAAACGAACTACCGGGCACGCAGCATTCACAGGGTTACTTCTTGGATTCTTAATGGCCCTTCTTCATCATGGACTGACTGTTCCTGAAGGTGCTACCACACTGGTAAAAGGTGGCTGGATAGCCTCGTTGCATACATATCCTGTAGAGATGGCTCAGAATTTCTGGACCGCAATTATTGCCTTTACTGTAAGTACATCCGTAACAGTAGGCCTTACTTTTATGACAAAACAACAGAAAACCGATAAAGAACTTCACGGTCTCGTTTATTCTCTGACGCCACGTTCTCTGGCAGAAGAAGGTCCCTGGTATCAACGTCCGGTTGGCCTTGCAATTATAGTTGGTGTTGTTTGTGTAGTTTTAAGTATATTATTCTGGTAAAAGGAAATAAAAATGGTAGATATAAGAATTCCAATAGGAACAATGTTTACAATACTGGGTATCCTGATTACAGGGTTTGGCATCTTTACAATGTCAAATAGCCAGATGTATGAAAAATCTCTTGGTATCAATGTCAATATAATTATGGGCATTCTGATGCTGGTATTTGGATTAGTTATGCTTTTCCTTTCAAGAAAAAAGAAGAAAGCTGTGTAATTCTTCCTGACTTTTTATGAGCTGTCTGAACTGTCAATTAATATATTGATAATCAGGCAGCTCTAACTATTTAATTGTAATAGTAGTTTATTTATATTATGGAAATTAAAGAAAATAAAAGAGGGTTCGCAAGCGACAATAATGCAGGTGTCCATCCTGATATTTTAAAACAAATTTCGGCAGCTAATACCGGACATGTAGTAGGATACGGTAATGATACTTATACAGAACAGGCAAAACAGTTGTTTCGGGAACAGTTAGGAGTACATGCTGATACTTATTTCGTTTTTACAGGCACTGCCGCTAATGTATTGTGCTTATCAGGAGTAACCAGATCGTGGAATTCAGTGATTGTAGCATCAACGGCCCATATGGAACAGGATGAATGTGGTGCTCCGGAGAAATTTACAGGGTCCAAATTACTTACTGTTGATTCACCGGATGGTAAAATTGATGTAGTATCCATTGCAAAACATATGCATGGAATTGATTTTGAGCATCACTCACAGCCTAAAGTAATCTCGATCACACAATCAACTGAAATGGGAACAGTTTACAGTGTGACTGAAATAAAGAAGATCGCAGATTTTGCACACTCCAATGGACTTCTTCTTCACATGGATGGCGCCAGGATTGCAAATGCTGCTATTTCCTTAAATCTGCCATTTAAGGCATTTACCTCCGATGCAGGCATTGATATTCTTTCCTTTGGAGGGACCAAAAACGGGATGATGTTTGGTGAAGCGGTATGTTTCTTAACGCCCGGGATAGTAAAGGATTTCAAATACATAAGAAAGCAGGCAATGCAGCTGGCTTCAAAGATGAGATTTATCTCAGCCCAGTATATAGCATATTTTCATAATGATCTCTGGAAGAAATGCGCATCACATTCCAATATTATGGCATCGATGCTTGCAGAAAAACTAATGACTCTTGATGGCATAAAAATTACACAGCCTGTGCAGTCGAATGGTGTTTTTGCTATAGTTCCCGGTATGGTTGCTGAAGAAGTACGAAAGCATACCTTCTTTTATCCCTGGAATGAAAGTACATCGGAATATCGATTTATGTGCAGCTGGGATACTACCGAAGAAGATATAAATGAACTCATTGCACTTTTTAAAGAAAAGTTTAAAAAAGGACATCTTTGAAACTATAATTCTTAAAGCCCCCTTCGGGGCCTTCAGGTTGGGGGCAAAAAAGAGGGAAGGTTTGGGGTTGCAAGAATATAGTGTAAAAAAAGAGGCTTTCCTTATTGGAAAGCCTCTTTATATTAATAACAAATTTGTTATTTAAGAGTAAAGGTAATAGGAACCATATACCAGACAGGTACCGGTTTACCACCTTGTTTTCCTGGTTTGAAAGCAGGTAGAGCAGAAACAACGCGTATAGCTTCTTTATCAAGCTCCGGGTCAACACCCTTCAGAATACTTACCTGGTTTACAGTACCTTTGGCTGTCACAGCGAATCTGACAATAACTCTACCTTGTATGTTATTTTCCTTTGCTACTTCAGGATACTGTGTATGTTCTCCGATGTACTTAAGGAGTTCAATATCTCCTCCGGGGAACATAGGCATCTCTTCTACAACAACAAATGGTTCCGGTTCAGCTTCTTCTTGAATCTCTTCCCTTACTTCAGCCACAACTTCAACTACCTCTTCGTTCTGAACTTCAACCTGAGCCTGGTCAGCTGTCATTAGCTGGACTTCATCTTCAGGTCTTACTGAGTCAACAACTACAGGTGGCACGTATCTGGCCTGCTGTATTACCTCTGCCGGAGGAGGCGGAGGTGGGGGAGGTGGAGCTACAATTTCAGTAGGTGTATCAAGATTCTCTAGTTTAATTTCAACCTCTCTATCTGCACGTTTTGTTCTGCTTTCCAATGCTTTTGCATTAAGATAGGGAGTAATTACGGCAGTGCTGAGGATTACTATCCCTATCAGCATTGCAATAAGTACATTTCTATTGTACTTTTTACGTAGTCTGTATGCTCCGTATTCCTTGTTCCTCTCCTCGAAGACTATTTCATCAAAGGCAGGAGCACTGATCTTTTCTTTTGCCATTTCTCTGTAGGTTTACGGTTAATTGGCTGAAGCTGTGGTAGCTGGAGCTATTCCTGCTGCAAACTCTACCATCTTTTCTTCGTACCATGCAATATCAACAAACGTATATCGGGCTATTCCGCAGATATTCATCTCATCGAGGATATCTACAAAATTTCCGTAGTTAGCGGTCTTATATGCTTTTATAAGCACAATAGGGCCGGTATCATCATCAGACTTAAGGCTACTGATGGCACCGCGAACAGAATCCTGAGTTAATACAAGCTTCCCTGAAACTACCTGCTGATTGAAATCATCTATCTTCATAAAGAGAGCTTTGTTTCTTTCGAGCAGTAATTCACGTATGCCAGTTGGGCTAAAATCTGTTGATCTCACAGGAGGGAGATTATTATAATCCTCTTCCTTCACCAATCCCGGGTACCAGTAAATTTTATTATCCGGACCAAGTATTATATTCAGGGTACGGCTAGCTGAAATCTTTGGAGCTTCCTGCTTTTCGGGATCTTTAATTTTATCGGGAAGTGTAATCTCCATTACTTTTGCTTTGCTGAAAGCAGTTGTAAGCATAAAGAATGTTATGAGAATACACATAAGATCCACCATCGGTGTCATATCGATGTGCGGGGCATGCTTCTTGGGCCTCTTCTTGCCGTTTCCTTTTTCCTCTTGAATTATTTCTGCCATATCACTGTTGTATTTCTGCAAGATTTATTTTAGCTGCTTCAAGACTGGTAATAAGGTTAAACTTTTTTACATTGTATTCCTGTAAAATATCCAGAACTTCCTTAACAACAGGAAACTCAGTTTTTGAATCTCCTTTGATTAAAGCCTGAACATTAGGGTTAACCTTACGTGTGTAGAGTATCCACATTGCCAACTGGTTGTCAGTTGAATCAATAGGAACACCTGTTTGAAGTTCTTTTCTTATGTTCTGGTCCCTTGTGCCTAAGAATTTCTTCATATCCTTCATTGGAACACCTATGGATGATGGGTATTTTTCAAACTCTCTTAATTCCTGAGGAGTAAACTCTATTTCGTAGTGTTTACCCATCTCGTCAAGGATTTTAGGCCTGAACTTTAATAAAGTATCGGGACCGTTATCCATATTAAGAAAGACTTTACCCTCAATGGACAAAAGAAATGTCATCGTATTAAAATCAGGTGTTGGTTTTTCTGATATTGAAAAAGGCGTATCAACAGGAGCAGGCTCAGGCTGGTTCATAGTAGCTGTTAACATAAGGAATATTAAAAGCACTGAGAACAGGTCAACCATGGGCGTCATGTCGATATGGGGCGACTTTGTTGGTAATTTAATCTTTGGCATTTTTTAGATTTTTATTAATTAATAAACCAAAAGATAAATTCTATTAGTTTGATTTCAATGATGCAGCAAAATTCTGTGTCAGACTAAAACCTGCTTCATCAATTTTGTAAGTGTAATCGTCAATGTTTGAAGAAAAATAGTTGAATGCTATGATAGCTAATGTTGAACCGGTGATACCTAAAGCTGTATTTACAAGAGCCTCAGAGATACCAGTTGAAAGAGCAAGAGCATCAGGAGCACCAGCCTGGGCAAGAGCACCGAAAGCACGAATCATACCAAGTACTGTTCCAATAAGACCGATTAACACGGAAATTGAAGCAAGTGTTGAGAAAATAACCATATTCTTTGATAACATAGGAAGTTCGAGAGCTGTAGCTTCTTCGAACGATTTCTGTATCGAAAGGATCTTCTGGTCTTTTTCAAGACCTTTGTCATTCTGAAGGTCACGGTAGCGGGCAAGACCTGCTTTCATAACATTTGCAAGTGAACCTCTTTGTTTGTCACAAGCTACAAGAGCTTCTTCAATTTTGTCTTCAGCAAGAAGAACCTGAAGCTGACGTACGAAAGTATTTAACCTTCCTTTTCCTTTTGCTCTGGAAAGAGTTATCATCCTCTCAAATGTGAAGATAAGAAGAACCAAAACGCAAGTCATTAAAATCGGAACAATAAAACCACCTTTGTAAATAATTCCCAGATAATTACCATCCAGCGGATGCCCCTTTGGGTTTCCACCTTCAAAGTTAACCGGATTACCCATAATATTGACAAACAACAAATAGGCAATAATAAAAGCTATTAAAATAGCACTTGTTGCAAATACATTCTGCAACGCATCTTTGAACGAACTTCCTTGTTTACTCATTTTATCGATTTGTTTAGGTTTAAGATTTTACGATTTGCAAATATATGTTTTCAATTGTTTTTTTCCAATAAAGTTGATACTATTTAGAATTAATTGGAATAATTCTCCTAACATCAAGACAGTCAGGAGAATATTCCATCAATATTATATTAATATTCAAATCGGTTAATATTATTTTTCAAGTGTAACATTATAAAGTCTTGACTTGGTTATAGCAACTTCTTTTGCCTTATATCCATCAGCACTGATAATTAACACCTCTGATCCCTGGGGAATTTCAAATTTATATTCACCTTTTGTATTTGACATATTTTCAGCAGCTGTGTTTTTTACTCGGATTGAAGCATATGGAATCGGCTGTCCTGCGGAATCTTTTATGGCACCCTTGATCTCATTTGGATTAATTCCTTTTTTAATAGATGCTTCAAACTCACGAACATAGTTCAACTGATTTTTAGCGGATGCATTAGCAGGATCAATCGCAAGGATTTTGTTGTAGACTTCAGCAGCTCTTGACAGATAGGGTAGTCTTCCTTCGTTGGTCTTTTCTCCTGAAAGTGATGTGAGTTCAACAAGACCAATACCATTAAGACCTTTTAATTTATTATCCTTTCCATTAGGATCAAGATTTACCATCCTGTTGTAATAATCTTTTGCCTTACTGAAATTATCATTTGACATATGATAGTAACCCAGGTATTGTAAAGCTTCCATAATTTCACCCTGATTTTTTATTGAGTCTGTTTGTGCAACCTGCAATTCCTTTTCAAATTTTGGTTTAGCCAATCCAAGCTTGGCATCAGGATCCATCTTGAAGTATGTTCTGGCTATCCAGACATAAGCAGGCAAATAATCAGGTGATTTCTGAACAACAATATTGAAAACTGAGTCGGCTGATTTATAGCTTTCTCCATTATAATAAGCTTTCCCAATCTGCATATAGTCTTCAACGTTCTCTTTCGCAGGATCAATCAACTTGGCCCAGGTTTTTGCAGCACCTTCGTATCTTCTGAATGTGTAGTAGTTGTTAGCTATTTCATTAAGAAGGGTCCTGTCTCCCGGACGTGCTTCAAGAACCTTGTTGAATTCACCAAATGCCCTGTCAATTTCAGTATCCGCAGTTTCAATTTCGGAATTTAATTTTTCAACCTTCGCTGTAAGATCATCGACAGATGCCTTGTATTTTGTTTTATCAGCAACGGTGGTTGAGGTAGATAACCTTGTCTTTTCACGATCCAGCTGTGTCTCAATGGTTGTAACTTCGCTAACCTTTTTTGAATAATCCTGGTTCTTTCTTAGAAGAATCCTGGCCATATAATAATGGTCTTTCCAGATAATCATTTCAGGAGATACCGTTCTGAACAATTCTTCCATATATTTCTGAGCCTGATTGTAGTCAGCGTTCTTTTTTTCAAAGCTCGAATAACCGGCAATACGATTCATGTAGGTTCTTGACTTGTCAACTGCAAATATCTCCTCAACATTCTTAATTACCTCATCATACTCTTTTGCATAAAACAAAGCATTCACATAACGAGTTTTGGCAGGGATATTTCCTTTTGTCAGATCAAGATATTTTCTGAAATTATCTTTCGACTGATCAAATCTCTGAGCCAGAGAATAAAGTATTCCTAATTCCCTGTATGCAGGAGCATACTCAGCATTCAGATTAATAGCTTCTTCAAAGAAAGGAATTGCTGACTGTAGCGCACGTCCCTTAACATAAACATATCCTATTTTCATATTTGCTGTAGGTGACTTGGGATCAGCAAATTGCGCCAGATTATAATTACGGATTGCGTTTGAACCATCATTCACAAGCATATAAATATCACCTGCAACAAGGAATACTTCTTTGTCTTTATTATTGATTTTTATTGCTTCTCTTATCAAAGGCAGTGCTTTTGAAGTATCTACTTTCCCTTCTTTAATATAAGATTCTGCCAGTTTTGCGAGTGTAAATGCATAATCTGCAGCTGGTGGGATTATTTTCTTTAGGTTTTTGTAAGGCAGCAGGAAACTTTTTGCTTTCGATCTCATCTGATCGGCTGTAGCTATATCACCCTGAAAGAAAGCAACCTTAGCAAGACCAACATAGTTAAGCGGTTCATTTGCATTTGCTGCAACACCTTTCTGAAAGATATCATGTGCTGATTTTGTGGCAATTGCTAAGGAATTGGAAATTGTATCGGCAAAGTAGTCCAAAAGGAAATTTTCTCCAAGGTAGAAGTAGTTTTTAGCATTCGAAGGTTCCTTCTGAATGAGTGCCTGCAATACCTCTTCGGATTTATCGTATTGCTCACTCCTTGTTAGCTGAATAGCAGTATTCAGATCCTGTGCCTGCACAAAACCCATGCTTAAAGTAAACAACCCTGCAAGTAAAATTACCTGTTTTAAAATTGAAAGTTTCATAGCTTTTTTATTTGAAATCATAAAGGTTTATAAATTGTATTCTTCGTAATTTTTAAATTCTATTAATTCTTAATCTGTACTAATCTGATCGGCATTGTCGCAGGTACAAGACCTGATTTCAATACAATACGCTGACCCTGTTCCCCTGTGGCCCATTGAATGAATCCGGAGCCTAAACCGGTAAATGTTTCGCGGGTTACGAAATATATCTCCCTTACAAAAGGATAGGAGCGGTCATAGATTGATCCCTGATATGGCCTGTAATAAGAGCCATCGTTAATGTATTTTTGCGAGACTGCAATAACATTGATATTTTTTGTGAAACTCATGCTAAGAGAATCATCTTTATCACTTATCCAGTTAACACTTATGATACCAAGAGCATCAGGATTCCGGGAAACATATTCTACCACTTCCTGGTTGCTTTTTACAGCAAAGAAGTTTTCACCAAGATTCTCCGATACTTCGAATAATTCCTTGAAGTACCTTATATTACCTGATTTTGTGTTATCAAATATAATATTAATATTTCCAAGTTTCGATGCAGGATTAATCTCCTTCCACTTAGTGATCTTACCTGTAAAAATATCCTGAATATGACTATACCTTATCAAAGTGTCTTTATTGGCTTTATTCGAAATAAGTGCAAGAGCATCATGGGCAAATGCGGTTGTTCTGGCGATAATTAAAGAATCTCTTAAAGTCTGTATCTGATAATCGGTAAGGTTTTTGCTTGTTACCATTACACTTATAGAATCATTCATAAAATCGTTAATTACATCGAATTCAGGCTTATAATCGGGCGTAATTTTTGCATTTTTATATATGTGTGTAAAAGTATAGATCTCCGTATCAATCAAAGGTTGAAATGATTCGTCCACAGCTATGGTAATATTACCGCGTGTAGGTGTCTCAGGTAACTCACTTTGTCCTCCTTTGCATGAAACCAGTAATAACAGCCCCAAAACCGAAAGAATTCCAGAAATATGAATGTCCCATAGAAACTTTTGAAAATCATCAATTTTTAAAACTAATTTCATAGTCACAAAGTTTTGTTAAAGTTACGAACATTTACTAAAACAATACTGCAAACTATATGCCAAGTCATAATAAAAAGATAAAATTTTATTTTCCCTGGAATAAGCTCAGTTCTCGTCCTTACTTTTAGTAAAAAATACTTCAACAATTTTTACATATGCCCTGTAGGCTCTAAAAACGCCGTAAAAAATGAAAGTTGCCCCCAATATAACACGAAGAGCTTTATCAATGTAATTTGTATCAATCAGAAAAATGAGATAATAACCAACACCTAAATAAAAAACAACCATGAAAACTGAAAAAATAGCTGTCACTTGCTGTATAATTCTGTTTTCATTCATTTTATTATAATTAGATGCCAAATAAACAAAAAATCAAAGTATTATCAAAATAAATGACCAAATTACTTACAAAATGATACTTAGCCTGTTACCTCAATAACAATGAGCAATCGCCATAACTTAAGAACCTGAAATCATGTTCTAATGCAAATTTATAAATTTTCTGCCATTCTTCTCCTACCCAGGCTGAAATAAGAAGGAGCAGAGTGCTTTTTGGCTGGTGAAAGTTTGTTATCATTCCATTAATTATACGAAACTTATACCCCGGCACTATCATTATACTGGTTGAGGCTTCTATATATTGCATTTTCTTTTGCTTCATCATTACCAGCAATGCGTTTAAAGCATCTTTTGAACTGATATATCTATCATGCTCATATGGCCACCATTGATCAATATAAAGATTTGTGCCCAATGATTCCTGTTCATTTATAGCTTTTACCCCCAGCCAGTAGAGGCTTTCGAGAGTTCTGACCGAAGTTGTTCCAATAGCAATGATATTGCCCTCATTTTCAATAAGCATTTCAATTGTTCTTTCTGAAACCTGAAAATGTTCACAATGCATTTGATGATTCATTACATTGTCAGTTTTTACAGGCTTAAAGGTTCCTGCACCGACATGCAATGTAATTTCTGTCAGTTGTATTCCCTTTTCTTTAAAAGTTTTTATTGTATCTGATGTAAAATGTAAGCCTGCGGTAGGTGCCGCAACAGAACCCTTAATCGAGGAATATATGGTCTGGTACCTAATGTTATCTTCTACCTCATCATCTCTGTCAAGATAAGGCGGAAGAGGTATATGTCCGATATTATCAAGTACTTCTGAAAAACTAACCTCAGGATGATTCCAACTGAATCTTATTCTCCAGGATTCTCCTTCAGGTTGAATCTTTTCGGCACTCAGGACAATCTTATTTCCATTATATTCAAAATCATGACTGATTATGCCATCCTTCCATTTCTTAAGATTTCCTATAATGCATTTCCATTCTACCGGGGATTCTGAGCTTAATGCAATTTCGTATTCTGCAGGCTTAAGAGGTTCAAGGCACAAAATTTCTATGGCGGCTCCGGAAGGCTTTTTAAACAAAAGACGAGCTTTGATCACACTTGTGTTGTTGAAAACAAGCAATGAATCCTTTGGCACAAATGAATGAATATTCCGGAAAATGTCCTGAGTAATTATTCCTCCTTTATAATATAACACTTTTGAACTGTCGCGCTCCTCTGCCGGATACTTGGCAATACGGTCATAAGGGAGGTCATAATCATATTCTCTAAGATCAATGTCTGTCATTGCTTGTTGCTTGTTACTAGTTGCTTGTAGTTAATGCTCGTTCTAATTTGCAACTTGGAGACCATAAAAATATCTACTCTAATTATTTGCAAAATTAGCTTAATTATGGAACCTCCTGTGTTACCCACTATAAATTATTACCTTTGTGCTGCAGCAGGTCGTTCCATCGTGCTTCGTCCAGGCGGAGTAAGGAAAGTCCGGGCAACCTAGAGCACCATGCTTCCTAACGGGAAGATATCCGTGAGGGTATAGTTAGTGTAACAGAAAATAACCACCCCGATCAGTCTTTACCGACTGCCGGGGAAAGGGTGAAAAGGTGAGGTAAGAGCTCACCGGTCATAATGGCAACATTGTGAGCCGTACACCTCATGGGTTGAAAGACCATGTATACCGGTTATAAGGGCTGCTCGTCCTATGCCGGGGGGTAGGTCGTATGAGCCGGCCAGTGATGGCCGGATAAGATAAATGATGGAAAACGGTTCCATTATCTCTTGCAGGTACCGGGACCGTACAGAATCCGGCTTACAGACCAGCTGCACTAAAATAATAAAGGGACATTGCGTACAATGTCCCTTCTGTTATTTTAATAACACTGTTACTGCAAACTATTTCACTTTAAAAACACTATCATCCATTGGTATATTAACTTCTACCTGGTCGAATGTGATTACGGCAGCCTCCATACCGTTTGCCATAGCAGTAGTCTTCTTTGGCATTACAACACCATTGCTATCAGTATAATCAGTCATGTATGAGTCAACATTCATTTGTGTACCCATCTGATCTACTGTTGTGCTGGTCTTTACAAGGAGATTCGTTGACTTATCAATGAACATATAGATAGGAGAGCTCCCGGCAACTGATACTTTAAGTTTATGAGCAGGCTTACCATTTACGTCCTCTTGCCCTTCCAGAGAGAGTTGGCTTTTATTGAAATAATTCAATATTTCGTTCCGGAAAATATTATTATTCTGTATCTGCTTTAACTGATCCCCGGTAAGTTCAATTGGGTCGCTTGAACCCATCATAGGGTTGATCGTATAACCTTTTTCGCCGTCGAATATGGAAATCATCTCCTGACCGTTCAAAGAATATACTACCTTTATTTTATTCGGGTTTTTCATGAACATCTCCATAGGCATCTCCATTCCCATTGCAGACATTTTACCTTTGATCTTAATGGTTTTTACATTGGCGAGCTGATCTGATTTGATAGCAGTTGAATACTTCTTTACAATCTCATCGAGAGACTGTGCATTTGTAACAGCGACTAAAAGAAGTCCTGTTAACAGGAATACTAGTTTTTTCATACAGATTTATTAAAAATTTAATTACTAAAAGAATTAATGGTATTTCTTAATGCAACGAGTTTTAGTAGTAAACTATCTAATTCAGAAAGCTTTAGCATGTTTTCCCCATCCGACTTTGCTTTTGAAGGATCAGGATGCGTTTCAATAAAAATTCCGTCAGCCCCGACACTGATAGCGGCTTTTCCTATTGTCTCTATCATTTCAGGTTTCCCACCGGATATACCTAATACCTGATTGGGCTGCTGCAGAGAGTGAGTTATATCCATAATAACAGGAACGCCTGTTCTCTGCATTTCGGGAATGTTCCTGAAATCAACAACAATATCCTGATAGCCAAACATATTTCCACGGTCAGTAAGCATAATATTATGATTTCCTGTTTCAATAACTTTTTCAACAGCAAACTTCATTGATGCTCCGGACAGAAACTGGCCTTTCTTAATATTAACCCATTTTCCTGTTTTCCCTGCCGCGGCTAAAAGATCTGTCTGCCTGCACAGAAAGGCTGGGATTTGAAGTACATCAACATATTCTGCAGCCATTGCGGCTTCTTCAGGGTTGTGAATATCTGTTATAACAGGGATTGAATAAGTACTCCTGACTTTTGAAAGAATTTCCAACGCTTTTAAATCTCCGATTCCGGAAAAGGAGTCACCTTTTGAACGATTGGCTTTCCGGTATGATCCTTTGAAGATGAAAGGGAGATTATATTTCTCCGACAGTTTTAATATTTTTTCTGCCGTTTCAAATACGATTGCTTCGCTTTCAACCACACATGGACCTGCTATTAACAGAAAATTGGTTGAATTACTGAATTTCAGGCCTGGAATATTTATTCCTCTATTTCTCATTTAAGTAAATTTAAAAAAAATTTAAAGATTTTTGTTTATTTTTCATATTTATATACATCTTTCCAGAAACCTGACAACTTTTTTCTGATCTCCTCTTCCTTTGGATTTACCCCGGGGTTATAAAAAACAGTACCTTTTATATCTTCCGGAAGAAAATTTTCGCTTACAAAGTTACCTTCATAACTATGAGCATATTTATAATCCTTACCATATCCCAGATTCTTCATTAGTCTGGTTGGTGCGTTCCTTATATTTAACGGGACAGAAAGATCACCCTTTTCTCGTACGTTTTCTATTGCTGATTCAATTGCCATATATATTGAGTTACTCTTTGGAGAAGTGGCAAGATATATGGCAGCCTCAGAAAGAATTATCCGTGATTCAGGCCAGCCTATTACATTTACAGCCTGAAAGCAAGCCTGAGCCAGCAGAAGTGCATTAGGATTTGCAAGACCAATGTCTTCTGCAGCAAGTATCAACATCCTTCTTGCTATAAATTTAGGATCTTCACCTCCTTCAACCATTCTTGCCAGCCAGTAAACTGTTGCATTGGGATCACTTCCCCTCATTGACTTAATAAAGGCTGATATTATATCATAGTGCTGCTCACCATTTTTGTCATACATTGCAAGGTTCTTCTGAACAGTACTTAAAACCTTTTCATTATTAATTACAATTTTCCCGGTATTTGCTTCTGCTTCCGAGCTGACAACCAGTTCAAGAGCATTGTATAATTTTCTGGCATCTCCTCCGGATATCCGGATAATAGCCTCATATTCTGCCACTTCTATATTGTAAGCAGAAAGGAAGGTATCTTTGAGAAGGGCTTTATTCAACAGGTCAATCAGAACTGTTTCATCCAGTGGGTTCATAATATATACCTGACATCTCGAAAGCAGGGGAGAAATGACCTCAAAAGAAGGATTTTCAGTCGTTGCTCCAATCAGAGTTATTACCCCCTGTTCAACTGCACTAAGCAATGAGTCCTGTTGTGATTTATTAAAACGGTGAATCTCATCAATAAATAGTACTGGATTAGGCTGATTAAAGAATTGCTGCTTTTTTGCCTTTTCAATTGTCTCTCTGACATCCTTGACCCCCGAATGAACAGCGCTCAGATGAAAGAAAGGTCGTTTTAATGTATTAGCTATAATGCCTGCAAGGGTTGTTTTACCAACACCGGGAGGTCCCCACAATATAAATGAGGGTATATTGCCAGATTCAATAACCTTCCTGAGTACCCCGTTAGTGCCAACTAAGTGTTTTTGTCCACTGAAATCTTCCAGCCCCTTCGGCCTCAATCTTTCTGCCAGCGGTTGGTTTGCAAACATGACTTTAATTTTATACAAAAGTAGTAAAAACAATTTTTATGACTAATTTGGTTTACTTTAAAATCAGTTAGGCACAGATTATTAATATAATCAGGTAAACATCCGGTTCAAAAAACATATCTATGAGAAAAAAGTACTTTTTGATTACTCCCTTTATAATTTGCTTTATTGCATGTTCAGAAAACACAAATATCAGATTATCAGATACTTTTGAGGGCAGAGGCATTATTGCAAAAAATGGAATGGTTGTTTCTGCACATCCGCAAAGCTCAAGGATCGGGGTAAAGCTCTTACAAAAGGGAGGCAATGCTATTGATGCAGCAGTTGCCACAGAATTTGCCTTGTCAGTTTGTTATCCGGAGGCCGGAAACATCGGAGGAGGAGGTTTCATGGTAATCAGAACCAGCAATGGGCAAACCGGAATCATTGATTACAGGGAGAAAGCCCCCCTGAAAGCTTACCAAGATATGTTTCTTGATGAACAGGGAAGAGTAAGTGAAGGATTAAGCACCTCTACACAACTTGCAAGCGGAGTTCCCGGAACTGTCGCCGGCATGATAAAAGCTCACTCACAATACGGGCATCTTTCTTTCAAAGATGTTATTCAACCTGCTATCGACCTTGCAAAAAAAGGGTTTCCCGTTACAAAAATGCAGGCTGCCTCTTTCAATTCAAACAAAAGCAATTTCATGGCAAGGAATACTTATAGGCCCGCTTTTGTTAAAGACTCGCTCTGGCAAGAAGGTGATACACTACGCCAGCCAGATCTTGCAGCTACGCTTGAACTCATAAGAGATTTTGGAAGAGAGGGTTTTTATTCGGGAACAACAGCGGATAATATAATAAGGGAGATGGACAGAGGAAATGGAATTATCTCCAAAAAAGATCTGACCGAATACTCCGCAGAATCGCGGGATCCTTTGCAAACAACTTACCGTGGCTATACAATACTGTCAGTCCCTCCTCCATCTTCAGGCGGTATTATTCTGTTTCAGCTTCTTGGAATGATCGAATCACAAACAATTAGTAAACAGGATTTTCATTCACATCAGCTGATTCACTTGATGGCAGAAGCTGAAAGAAGGGCATTTGCCGACAGGGCTAAGTATCTGGGCGATCCTGAATATGTTGAGATTCCAATCGAAGGACTTTTACATAAACAATATCTGCTCGGGAGGATGAAAGATTTTAACGAAATGAAGGCTTCTTTGTCATCAGATATTGAATATGGAATGGCGTCTGTTTATGAAAGTGAGGAGACAACACACTATTCGGTTGTGGATGCTGAAGGAAATGCAGTTTCTGCAACCACAACACTAAATGGTTCTTTTGGTAATGGGGTGGTTGTGGAAGGATCAGGCTTCCTGTTAAATAATCAGATGGACGATTTTTCTCTTAAACCAGGGTTCCCGAATATATACGGACTTATTGGAGGGGAGGCTAATGCAATTCAACCCGGAAAAAGGATGTTAAGTTCAATGACACCCGTAATAATTGAAAAAAACGGAAATCTTTTCATGGTACTTGGTTCCCCTGGCGGATCAACAATTCCTACAACGGTATTTCAGGTAATTGTGAATGTTATTGATCATGGGATGAATGTCCAGACTGCTGTGGATACAGGTAGATTCCACCATCAGTGGCTTCCAGACCATATAGTATTCGAAAAAAACACTATTGACTCAATTACTCTGATGAAATTAAGAGAAATAGGACACACAGTAAATATGATATCAGCTATTGGCAGAGTTAACGCAATTCTTATTTTACCGGAAATGAAAATGGCAGCTGGGGCTGATAAAAGAGGAGATAATTCAGCATGCGGATACTGAAATTCTTTGAGGTTTAAATATTTTTGCTAAATTGCTGTGATTTTATTTTCTTAAAAAAGAATAAATTAATACTTTTAATTATTGTTTTTGTTTCTAGTGTTAAAATTGATTGCTATACTTGTATTTGAAGACATTCAGATATATATTCAGTTATGAAAAAACCTCTTCTAATTGTAATTATCATTGTGGCAGTATTACTAGCACTGCCGGTAGTTAATTTTCTCCGCTGGACATTTCAGACTAAAATGCCATTGGATATTACTACAGTTGACAAGACAGTTCCCACCCTTGACCGGGAAAAACACAAATCGTTTACGTGGATTCTTACCAATAACCGATTTGTAAAAAAAGGTAATAAGAGTAGTTATTCGTATATTAAAGATTATTACGGATTCTCTCCAACCCGTCCACTCAGAGATCATGGGAGCAAGAAAAATGAATACCGTCTGACAGACATTATCAACATTGCTGAGAATAGTGATGCTATTTACTTCACCGACACATATGGAATCTCTTTCAACGATTGGTATATGGGTATAAACAAAAGCAGAAAATCCAGAAAAATTTACGGAGGTCTTAATAATAATGACAACCTTCTTATTAAGGAGATGAAGGATAGAAATAAGCTGGTAATCATGGAATATAATACTTTCGATTATCCAACTGCCCAATTCGAATCTGTAAGAGCACAGGAAAAATTAGGTGTATCTTTCACAGGGTGGACAGGCAAATACTACTCTACTCTGGATACAATAGGTCCGGAGTTTCCAATCTGGATGACAGCAATGTATAGGAAACAATACAGACAGCCCTGGAAATTCTTCAAACCCGGTGTCGTTCTTCTAAAAGAAAAAGAAATTATTGTTCTTGAAGAAGGCACCCATCTTACTAATGCGATACCCTATATACTTACTGATTCAAGTTATACCACTAAATGGGGGTTACCTTCGTCAGTTGCTTTTGACAAATGGTTTGATATTGTCGATCCTATTGCCAGTAGTGTAATTTCTAAATTCAAACTGGAAACTACCGCGGCAGGTGACACATTACTAAGTGAATACCTTCTCTCAAATGAATTTCCTGCAGTTGTACAGGAAAACGGGAACCAGAGAACATATTATTTTTCAGGTGATTTTGCCAATACTAATGTCCCCTTCTGGACCTCACGTTTTGCAGGCGTGGATAAATTGAAAGGAATACTATATTCAGATAAACCTGATGACACAAGAAGATTTTTCTGGCTTTATTACAAACCTCTGATAAACGGAATCTTTACAGATTATTACAACTCATTGCACCAGAATAAGCAAGCTAGAACAATTTAAGCGAACTGATACGATTTATAAAAAAGAGGCAGTCTGATACTAATATGACTGCCTCTTTTTTTTCAATTAAATGTCAACGCATAAATCTCATTACTTAAGAGCATGGAATAGTATCTCAACAGGGTGAAGGGCCAACCTTCCGGTGCCATCCATTATATGATGTCTGCAACTTGTTCCAGGAGCTGCGATTAATGTATTGCCCTCACTATTTCTTATTTCAGGAAATAAAACAAGTTCTCCTATTTTATTTGAAAGATCAAAGTGTTCTTTTTCGTAACCAAACGAT
>JBBRVC010000033.1:0-27627 GCA_038247205.1 Bacteroidales bacterium | reverse complement strand
TGAAGATATACGACTTATGTTTTGCAACCTCTGCGGTTAATGGATTTCAAAAAGAATTCAAAATTCAAAGTGCAAATTGCAAATTGCAAAATTGAAGGCATTTGAAGAACTTACATAGAGGGACACAGAGAAGACACAGAGGGGCACAAAGCTGTTTAGTTTACACCTAATATTCTTATATACTGTGAGTTAGTCCCCCCATTATGTGGGTTGGGAGGGCAAGAATATCTTATAAAATCACAGCAGGTTTTCTTTCAAAGAGCTTTACAGTTTCATCCTGAAGAAGAACCCATAAAGAATATACTCCCTTTAAAGTACCAATAGGAATATTCAGGCACCCAAGAGCCGCAACAACGATTACCAGATATCTTGCCCACGGCTGATAGGAAAATAATCCGATCCCGCCTACAAGACCCAGTGTTGACATGAAACCAATCAGAAGCGGCAAGCTTGCAGAAAGAATCCCAAGCACCATTGTCGGTACTTCTTCATTCTGAACAAAACCCTTTGCGAATGTAAGAGCGAAGAATACTACTGCAGCTCCAATAAGACCCAGTATTCCAAATCCTATGTGGAGGGCTCCCACTATAGTGACGTGTTTTTTCATTTTTGAATCTTCCATGGCTATAAATATTTAAGGTATCTTTTCAATTTCTGATTAAATGACTTTAAATCTGGCGATATGATGCATCAACCGGATCATTTTTTTCAAAAATAACCTTTTTACGCTTAAAATCTTCCATAGAAGAAAGAGATTTGCTATCTTTGAATTGAAATACGTTAAAAATGAAAAGAAAACTCTTATTTGCAGCATCATTTGTCTTTGTAGCATGGGCTGCTACATCCTGTGAAGCTCTGAGTGATTGTAAAGTGTGCAAACTCGTTACCACCGATTCTTCAAACGGGGAAGTGACCGAAGGATTTGAAACAGAATACTGTGGTGCAACATTAATTGCTATTGAGGCTAAAGCCCCCGTTACAACAGGTTCACGTACTACTGTCTACGAGTGCCGTTAAAATCTTACTCCTATTAACGTTACATCATCAACCTGCGGATTATCACCCATCCACTGTTCGAATATTTCATTTAATTTTTCACCCTGCTGAAGCATCGGGCTTCCTGACATAGCTATCAGGGTTTCCTTAAGTTGCATTGACATAAATTTTTTCTCTTTTGGTCCTCCGAACTGATCGGCATACCCATCAGAGAAAATATAGAAGGTATCGCCCTTCTTAAGCTCTATTTTATTCAGTACGAAAGGCTGCATTTTATAATGTACCGCAACGGGCATCTTGTCGGCACGGTAATGGATCAATTCGCCATCTCTGATTAGATATAACGGATTGTTTGCCCCTGCGTACCATAATACATTTTCATCAAAATCAACCAGACAAACGGCTATATCCATCCCATCCTTTACAGTATCTTCATCTACCACCTGGTTTAATGCTTTAATAACCCCTGATCTGAGCTGCTCAATAATCTGATCGGGCATTATAACATGTTTTCCATTCACTATTTCGTTAAGCATAGTAACACCCAGCATGCTCATAAATGCACCGGGAACACCATGTCCGGTGCAATCTGCAGAAATTATCACCTGCTTACTCCCATTGGCACTAACCCAGTAAAAGTCACCGCTTACTATCGCAAGTGGTTTATAGAGAACGAAATGCTCCAGCTTATCACTGAATAATTCCAGAGATGGAATCAGGGCAGTCTGTATACGCTTGGCATACATAATACTATCGGTGATATGCTTTTTCTGGTAAGCGATCTGATCCCTTTGTGCTGCTGCGAGATCTCTTTGCTTCTCAATTTCATCTTTCTGAAGTGAAATGGTCCTGTTTTTTTCTTCAAGCTTGATATTTGCTTCCTTCTTGATTATATAACCACGATAGATATAATAGCCCAGAAAACTGACCAGCAGCAACGCAAAAAGTACAAAATACAGTATCAGCTTCTGCTTTTCAAGTGTTGCGATCTGAATCTTGATTCTGTCTTCCTGTTCAGAAATTCTGGCCAGCTGTTCATCCATCTTTGTTATCTGAACAGCAATCTTTTCCTTCTGCCTTAGAAGAGTATCTTTTTGAATCTGAACTTCATTTTGCTGAATGCGGATTGTCTTATTCTGTACAGACATCTCCCCCTGCTGCTTTGAAATTTGCGAAGACTGACGATCCAGGATTGCCTGTTTCTGGTTCAACGCCACTTCTTTTTCAGTAATAGCCAGATCGAGACTGTCGAGCAATGCTTTTTGTTTTAGAATTTCTTGTTTCTGGACATCAATAGTTTCGAGCTGTTGTTTAATTGTAACTTTTTGAATTTCTATTTCCTGACTCGCTATATCAAAAAGGTTCTGCCAGTCTTCCTTTGTTTTTATTGCCATGAAAAGAAGTTCCTGGGGCACGGACATTTCTTCGCTTTTTATCAGATCCTCATTTATATCATAACGGGGCTTGCCATCAACCACAATAAAATTCATCATCGATTCCCTGAATTCAAATCCCTCAGTTATGAGCATGGTTTGACGTCCGGCTAATTGTGCCTTTACTTTTTTCAGGTCGAAGCCGGCATCTTTATTAAGATATAATAACTGAGTGTGGGTAATACTTTCAATTCGCCTGAATCCGACTAACACAACCGTTTTATCCTGTATTTTTGATCTTGTTTTTGCAAGATTTCCCATTTCGGAAAGCAGATCATAATCACCAAGCAATACACCAATCCTGAAAGTTGAGGAATCGGCAAAACCCGGTCCATAGTCAATATATTTTGCCAGATCAAATACATAAAGTGCCCGGGTTGGATTATCAAATCCGGATTGGCAGAATCCATTATTGAGGATAAATATCAATCCTAATGAAAAGACTGATGCCTTGATAAAACGGGTGGGCTTTAACATTGTTCTGGTAATTAGGTATCACGAATTTGCACAATTTTCTTTTAGAAACCAAATAATCCACAAACAACAATATCCGGTTTGTTGATAAATTGTTAATAACTGCGCCGATATGGCGGTACCTGATCTTTTACTTGTTGTACTTTTAGAAAGAAATTACACTGATTTATATGAGTCTTATAACCAACAACTTACAGCTCAGCGGTAAAAACATAGTAATTGTTGAAGATGATAATGCGTCAATTAGATATTACCAGACACTTCTTCACAATACCGGAGCTGATGTTAAAATTTTTAATACTGGAAAGGAGTTTATTGATTATATAAGCGGTGATGTCACTATCGATCTGATATTTATGGATTACCTGATCCCTTTAATCAATGGTATCGATTGTTTAAGAATATTCCGCAAGGAAAGAAAAAAGGTCCCTGTTCTGATTCTCACAGCTTATTCATCGGAGCAAACCAAGACGGAAGCATATATAGCAGGTTGTAATGAATATATTTTAAAGCCCATCTATCCTGAAATGATATTCTTCCTCCTTGAAAAATATCTTAATGTAGAAAAGTCAGTCTTTATAAATAAATAGTCAGTCTACTTTGCCTGAGGATTCTGCATCATAATATACTGTGAGTAATATCCCTCCAGTTTCTTG
This sequence comes from Bacteroidales bacterium, assembly GCA_038247205.1. Lineage (GTDB taxonomy): Bacteria > Bacteroidota > Bacteroidia > Bacteroidales > VadinHA17 > LD21. The sequence goes on along the minus strand of JBBRVC010000033.1, from coordinate 24,068 downwards.
TTTATCTCTTCTGCAATCTCCGGTTTACCATACTTAGTACAGGCATTTGCCACCCTGGAAGTATACTGAATTGCTGTCTGTATCTCATACCCTGCGGAATTGATGATTGATGGAGCCTGTCTGAGATAATAATCAAGCTTCTCATAATAATACTCGCATAAAGCCAATCCATGCCCCACCCCTTTGTCAACAGATCCTGCCATAAAGTATGATTCAATCACATCCGCCATAAACGGATCATATGGAAATTTGTCAAGCGGGAATGTTTCAATACATGTTTCAAGTACTTCAAGTGCTTTCTCATTCTTACCCTCACCTGCAAGACCTTGAGCCAGCCTTGCATAGTTAAGCCTTGCTTTTATCACAGTAATTGTACGTTTATGATTATAATCGATGTTCACTTCAGGATCATTCGCACCACCCCAAACGAACTTTTTCATTATATTTTCGTATAATATATCTGTATCAACTCTTCCGTACTCAAGCCAGCTTTTGTTTTCCGACTTTATCGGTATAAACCTGTAGGCAAGTCCTTCAAGCTGGAAATACTCTTCAAGTCCAAATGCATCGTTATGATATCCTGTTACAAAATAAATTGGACGCTCCCAGTTATTATGAGCAAGGATATCGAGAACTATCAGCTGGCTTTTTAAGATTGAATTTCCCTTTAACCGGATATCTATAAATGGCACAATCTTATCAGCGTCCTCAGGTTTAACCGTACCGGTTGCAAGGACCTGAGCTTTATCTATCGGGATCCTTATCGTCCGGGAAGGTATAATATCCAGCACCTCTGTGGGGGATATCTGAACCTTGGTGGCTTTATTTTCGCTGTTCACCCAATCGATAACGGTCGAGACCTCAACCGGATCCTTTGTTTTCTCGATGATAAATACCTGATTATTTACACCATCATAATATTTTTTTACCGGTAGTGTAATAGGAAGAGGATCTGACTCATAGGCTTTGTCCTTCATCTGATTAATATACCAGTCGGTATTAAGAAGCATAAGATTGGCCACTCTGATATCTGTTCTTTTTCCTTCTACCTCCTGTGCGTACCATAATGGGAAAGTATCATTATCACCATTGGTGAATAGTATTGCATCCGGTGCACAGGAATTTAGATAATTAAAGGCAACATCTCTGGCAAGGTATCTTCCCGACCTGTCGTGATCGTCCCAGTTTTCTGCTCCCATAACCACGGGAACGGCTAAAAGACATAACAGTCCGGCAACCGGTGCTGCCAGCTTTTCTGAGAATATTTTAGAAAATGCCTCAAATAACATAAGCACTCCTAATCCGATCCAAACACTAAAGAAATAGAACGACCCGGCATAAGCATAGTCTCTCTCCCTTGGCTGATTTGGATACTGGTTCAGATATATGACAATTGCAAGTCCTGTCATAACAAACAACAGCATAACCACCCACCAGTTCTTGTTATCACGGTTCAGCTGGTAAACAAGACCGATGATTCCCAGCAGGAATGGCAAAAGGTAGTATTTGTTTCGTGACGTATCGTTTTTCATGTCCGGGGGAAGATCTGACATAGTTCCCAGCCTTGATTCATCAAGAACTTTTATACCGGTCATCCAGTTACCATTTACTGCTCCTCCCGATCCCTGGGTGTCGTTTTGCTTACCTGAAAAGTTCCACATAAAGTACCTGAAATACATATATCCGAACTGATAGGTGAACATATATCGCAGGTTCTCACTGAACTTTGGTTTTCTTATAACAGATTTTTCACCCGACTGATCTGTAACCTGTATCGGGGTTCCTTTAACACGTCCCCATTCCTGATATATTTCTTTATGATCGGCCTGATCGCTCCACATTCTTGGGAAAAAAGTCATAAACCGTTCATCATAAATACGTTCAAGGTTACGACTGGTAATAATATACTTATTGTTTTCAAGTGAGTACTTTGGTTTACCGTCTTTATAATCAAGAACGGGAGCGTTATAATACGCTCCATGGAACAATGGTCGCTCACCATATTGCTCTCTGTTCAGAAAGTACAAAAGGTTGAATGGATGGCTTGGATTATTTTCGTTCAGAGGTGTATTGGCGGAAGATCTTATTACAATTATTGCATTCGATGAATATCCTATAAGGATCACCATTATACCGGTTAATACTGTAGCAAGAATAGTTCTGTTTCTTCCCGAAACATACCATACCGCTCCACCAATAAGGATGAGTAGAAGAATATTCAAAATTATTGAATCCGATACTACCCAGATGCCGGTAAAAAACAGGGTTGCAATTGCCAGAACCGCCACTCTCACTCTTCCCGCAGAAACTAATAACGATCTTATTGAAAATGCGAACAGAGCCACTAATAATATAAAATGGAAAATCATCCCTGAATTTGATGGCAGGCCAAGAGTATTTACGAAGATCAGATCGTATTTTGATGAAATTGTCACAAACCCGGGCATAATCCCGTACATTATCAGTGCCAGAAGTACAACAGACGTTGCCAGAGAAATAATAAATCCTTTTCTGGTAAACTCAAATTTTCTGAAATAATAAACCAGTACAATAGCCGGTATTGCAAGTAAATTCAGCAGGTGGACTCCAATTGAGAGTCCCATGAGATATGCTATAAGGATTATCCATCTGTCGGCGTACTTCTCATCCGCAACGTCTTCCCATTTCAGGATAGCCCAGAAAACAAGTGCTGTAAAAAGTGATGAAGTTGCATAGACTTCTCCCTCAACAGCAGAAAACCAGAATGAATCAGAAAAGGTGTAAGCCAGGGCTCCTACTGCTCCGGCTGCTATAATTGCAATTGTACGTCCCTGAGTGAATTGATCTTCAGTTTTTACAAGAATTTTGCGTGCGAGATGAGTTATTGTCCAGAACAGGAAAAGGATTGTAAATGCGCTTGCCAGTGCCGACATTGAATTTACCATTGCAGAGACCCTTGAGACATCACTTCCCGCAAAAAGGGTAAAAAAACGCGCCATTACCATAAAAACAGGGTTGCCCGGAGGATGGCCTACTTCAAGTTTAAAGGCTGATGCAATAAATTCACCACAATCCCAAAGACTTGCGGTTGGTTCAATGGTCATCAGGTAGGTGATGGCGGCAACGCCGAATACTGCCCATCCTGATATATTATTTATTAACCTGTAGTTCTTCATCCTTATGCTTTTGTTAAAAGGGAATTATCCTCAGTTGATCAGACGACGAAAATACTTAATTTTTTAATACTATGCTCAGCAGGAATTTACTGTGATAATTTACTAATTTTGGCAATATTTTTTAGAATGAATCTCAGGGCTTTTCTTATTTTTTCAATACTCTTTTCTCTTTCAGCAGCTGCTTTCGGACAATATTACGAAACCGGTCAGGATCCGGCATCCTTAAAATGGAAGCAGATCAAAACCGAAAGATTCAGGATCATTTATCCTGAAGATTACGGCCGGGAAGGAATTGATTATGCCCGCGCTCTCGACAGTGCATATTTAAAGCTCATAGCTTTGTTTCCGCAAAAGAAATTTAAAATACCTGTCATAATACACAGCCATACAACTCATTCAAACGGTTATGTTTCCTGGGCGCCCAGAAGAATGGAGCTATATCCGACACCGGAACAGAACTCGATACCACTTGACACAAAAGATCAGCTTGCCATACATGAGCTTACACATGTTCTGCAGATGCAGTCCTTAAACAGCGGGTTTACAAAATTTATGTCTTATGCCGTTGGAGAACAATTCACGGGAGTAGTAGCTTCCCTTCTTCCGCTTTGGTTTCTTGAAGGTGATGCTGTTTTTGCCGAGACCATTCTGACTGGATCCGGAAGAGGAAGAAGTCCTTCATTTCAAAAGCACCTGAAAGCAATTGTTGCCGGCAATGGAGCATATAAATATGATAAAATGCTCAACGGTTCATTTCGCGATTTCATACCTGATCACTACCAGACAGGATACCAGATGGTTGCCTGGTCATATTCAAAATATGACCGTCAATTGTGGAATAACACGCTTAAATTCACTGCAAATCAACCTTTTACAATAAACCCTGTCAATATCAGCCTTTATAACCAGGCGAATCTTACCAAAAAAAGGCTTTTCATTGAGACTTTTACCGGTTTGGAAACAATATGGAAAAATGATCTTTCACAAAAAGATGCCCGTTCATATGAAACGTTATCGCCCCCGAAAAAAGGCAGGTATATAAATTACCACTCTCCTCTGATTGCAGGAAAAGACTCCGTGATCGCCATAAAAACCTCTTTGTCAGATCCTTCCTCGTTCGTCCTTTTAAAACCGTCGACAAAAACCGAAGAGAGGATCCATACTCCCGGATACATGAATCCATGGTATCTTTCATATGCCAAAGGGAAAATAGTATGGGTTGAGAATCGCCCCGATCCACGCTGGGAGAACAGAAACTTCTCCGTAATAAAAATCATGGATCTAAAAACCAGGACAACCAATCAGCTAACATCGGGAACCAGGTACCTTTCTGCAGCAATATCACCAAACGGGGCAATGATCGCTGCAATAGAAAACACTCCTGAAAATAAAAACCACATTGTCTTTATTGAACCGGGGAAGGGTACTGTCATTCATTCTGTTCCTGCTCCCGGGAATGTCTATCTTCAAAGACCTCAATGGTCATCCGATGGCTCCAAACTCTCAATGATCTTCCTGAACGGTTCAGGAGAGGGAGTAATGTCGTTTTCCTCTGAGCCGGAGAAATGGCAGGTACTAATTGAGCCTGGCACTGATGATATTCAGTCCTCATTTCTAAGAAATGACACTCTGTTTTATATCAGCTCTGCTTCAGGCACTGACAATTTATACTTTTTAACCCCTGAAGGTGTTGTTTCAACTGTAACCGATTCGGAATTCGGAACAGGGGATTTTACTGTTTCGGGTAAAAATGTTTTATTCACCGATTATTCAGTGTCGGGAAATAATATAAGCACTCTGAGCCCGGACAGAAAGTCATATGATACAAAAACAGCTGCCCGCGCTTCTTCTTATCTGTTAGAAAATATAGACCCTGTCCGGGAACCTGCCGCGATTGAGATTGATACGAATTATAATCCTGTCTCATACCGGAAATGGCAGCACCTGTTCAACATTCACAGCTGGATGCCATTTTATGCCGATCTGGAACAGGTTCAGACAGATCCGGCATCAATACGACCCGGAGTAACAATTTTGTCACAAAACCATCTGAGCACTCTGACCTCAACTGTAGGCTATGAGTATTCCGAGGATAAAAGGCATAAAATTCACTCGAAAGTAACATGGAAAAGCTGGTATCCTGTCATAGAATCACAGCTTGATTATGGGAACGAACCGGTTATTGACAAGCTGAGAGAGCCTGTTCCAAATCCGGGAAACATCCGTAACGGAGTAAGGTTTATTAATACAATATCCTTACCGCTTGTTTTCAGCACAGGCAACTTCAGTCAGAATGTCTATACGTCAGTTGCGGCTGATTACAGAAATAGTTATGTATATCTCAAACAGAGACAACGGTATGATTACGGTCAGACACAGCTGACAACAAGACTATACCTCTCGAATATTTCAAGGTCGGCTCACAGGGATATCTATCCCCGCTGGGGTCAGATTATGGATGTCAATTTTACCTTCTCACCTTTTGATAATGAAATAAACGGAACATCCAAGTCAATTAAAACCGCATACTATTTCCCAGGTATACTTCCCAATAGCAGTCTCAAATTAAGGGCAGAAGGTGAGAAACAGAAACTTGTAAAGTATTACATAGGTAACAGGATACATTGGCCGCGAAGCTACAAGAATATCTTTTCACAGAACCTGACTTTCCTTTCGGCTGATTATGCAATGCCCCTGCTCTACCCTGATCTTAACCTCGCTGGTGTAATTTACCTGAAACGGATAAGAGGATCGGTTTTTTATGATTATGCACACGGCAAAGGCAATGCATATTTTAAAGAAACAAATGCCGGTATCGTTTTCGATTATTCCAGCAACACTGGAGAATCATTTAAATCTTTTGGCTTTGAGCTTATGTCAGATTTCCATGTTTTCAGGAGTCCTTTTCTCATCTCGGCAGGAGTTCAAAGTGCATGGAAAGACACCAACACACCACCGGTTTTTGAGTTTCTGCTGAACATCGACATTTTCGGAATGACTATCGGAAGGTAGTATCTTTATGATCCTTAATTGGGTTTCTAATGGCAAACCACCCGTAAAATTGATTAATTGGGCATAAAATATTTTAATTTAGCGCTAGGTCGGATAATAATAGTTTCCCCTCCTTTTGAAGGAACTACCCTTTATACACAATTACAGAATTCAATTCGACATCAACCCGGGGTAAATATATTGACTCAGGATGATTAGGGGTAGATATTTGAAAGTTCGACCTAATGATAAAAATATTCGAAAATCAGAAGGAATAATTGAACTTGTTGAAACTCATAAACCCCGTGCCTCAGACTTTATGAGCTCCCAGGCTTTTTCAACGTGTTCGAGGGTGACATTGGTCTGTCCTGTAACGATGCGGAGGGTGTAACGGCCATTAAGAACAGTATGTGTCAGGTACATTTTTCCTGAATCATTCAGATGATGATTCAGCTTTTCGTTTATCTCATTCAGGCGGGTTTCATTGTACCCGTCAGGTTTAAACCGGAAACAGATTACATTCAGAACCACAGGAGCCAGCACTTCAAAATCCTTCTCTGATCTTATCATTCCGGCAAGCTTTGCTGCTATTTCGATATGATACCGGATTTTTGTTCGCAACCCTTCTGCACCATATGATCTTATAACACTCCACAGTTTCAGCGCCCTGAAACGTCTTCCGAGAGGAACTCCCCAGTCCCTGTAATCGTTAACCAGCCCTCTGGTGCGGGTTTTTAGATATTCGGGCAGTATTTCAAAAGTCTTTATCAACGATTCAGGATCCCTTACAAAAAAGGCAGAACAGTCGAAATTGGTAAACATCCATTTATGAGGATTAAACACAAGGCTGTCTATATATTCCTTCCCGTCGATCATCCATTGAAATTCGGGCAGAATAAGAGCCGTACCGGCCATAGCTGCATCAACATGAAGCCATATCCCGTTTTCACGACAGATCTCTCCTATGGCCCTTAAAGGGTCAATAGCTGTTGTGCCGGTTGTTCCTATTGTGGCAATAACACAACAAGGAATAAATCCATGCCTTCTGTCATTTTCAATAGCTTCCTTCAGCATAACAGGATCGAGAGTAAAATCTTCCCTGACAGGAATCTTAACCAGGTTCCTCTTCCCTATTCCACTAATCTTAACTGCTTTATCAACTGAAGAATGTGTCTGACCGGAACAATATACTCTCAGAGTCCCGGCATGTTCTGAACCTTCATTGTTTATTTTGAAGTTGGATGCTCTTTCCCTTGCAGTTAGTATCGCCGACAGTGTGGCAGTTGATGCGCTGTCCTGTATAACTCCTTCTAATTCAGCAGGTAACCCTGTCAGCTCACGAAGCCAGTTCATCATTTTTTCTTCAAGCTCGGCAGCGGCAGGCGATGTTTCCCAGATCATGCACTGGGTTCCCAGTGTAGCTGTGATCATCTCTGCAAGAATTGAGGGCGGACTTGTATTTGCAGGAAAATATGCGAAGAAGTTCGGGTTCTGCCAGTGGGTAATACCCGGCATTATAATTTCATCAAAATCCTTCATCAGCGATCCGAAAGGCTCCGGATCGAATGGAGGAGTTTCGGGAATTTTGCTAAATATTTCCCCCGGCTTAACGGCTGATTTTACAGGATATTTCTCAACATTCTCCATGTAACCGGCCATCCATTCGACCAGTTCATGGGCATGTTTACGGAAATCATCGACTGTCATTGATTAGTTATTTAACCGACTCGGCTAAAAGAATAATTTTATTCATTTTAGCTTCAATCACTCCGCCGCTAATATCATATATTGTTTCATTACCTGCCAGGTCGACCATTATTACAGGCCCATTCTCAAGAGTTGAAACTATTGGAGCATGGTCTTTAAGTATCTGGAAAGAACCTTTCTTTCCAGGTACTCTTATGGATTTAATATCACCTGAATAAACTTTTCTGTCAGGAGTAATGATCTCTATCTTCATCAGGTTACTTTATTTTGACTGTGCCAGAATTTTTTCTCCTTTTTCAATAGCATCTTCAATAGTACCGACAAGCATGAATGAAGACTCAGGATATTGATCAACTTTACCATCCATGATCATATTGAATCCTTTGATTGTGTCTTCTATTGATACAAGTGCTCCCTTTATTCCGGTAAACTGTTCCGCAACATGGAAAGGTTGTGACAGGAATCTCTGCACGCGTCTTGCGCGGTGAACCACCAGCTTATCCTCTTCAGATAATTCGTCCATACCGAGGATGGCAATGATATCCTGAAGTTCATTATATCTCTGGAGTAATTCTTTAACTCTTTGTGCGCAGTTGTAATGAGCCTCACCCACTATATCAGCTGTAAGGATACGTGATGTTGAATCCAACGGGTCAACGGCAGGATAAATTCCTAGTTCAGAAATCTTACGGCTTAAAACTGTGGTAGCATCAAGGTGTGCAAATGTTGTTGCGGGAGCAGGGTCAGTCAGGTCATCAGCAGGCACATAAACGGCCTGAACAGATGTGATTGATCCATGTCTGGTTGAAGTGATACGCTCCTGCATAACACCCATCTCTGTTGCCAGAGTTGGCTGATATCCAACTGCAGATGGCATCCTACCAAGAAGAGCAGAAACTTCCGAACCTGCCTGGGTAAAACGGAATACGTTATCCATAAAGAATAATATATCGCGTCCGCCGCTTTTACCATCACCATCTCTGAAATGTTCAGCAACTGAAAGTCCTGAGAGGGCTACTCTTGCCCTTGCTCCGGGTGGTTCGTTCATCTGTCCGAAAACAAGCGCCAGTTTGGATTCTTTCAAAGCTTCATGATCTACTTTTGAAAGATCCCAGCCTCCTGATTCCATATTTTCAAGAAAATCCTTGCCATAGTTTATAACACCTGCCTCGAGCATTTCGCGAAGGAGGTCGTTACCCTCCCTTGTTCTTTCTCCTACACCGGCAAAAACTGACAATCCGGAATATGCTTTTGCGATATTGTTGATGAGTTCAAGGATAACCACTGTTTTACCTACACCGGCACCGCCGAAGAGACCAATTTTTCCGCCTTTTGAATAGGGTTCGATGAGGTCAATAACCTTGATACCGGTAAAAAGAACTTCTTTTTCTGTAGAAAGATCTTCATACTTCGGAGGTTTACGGTGAATAGGATAACCTCCTTTTTTGTCCAGCTTGCCAATACCGTCAATTGCTTCACCGGTAACATTCATGAGACGACCCTTGATCTGTTCTCCGATAGGCATTGTTATGGGCAAACCTGTTGCTATAACATCCATGCCCCTGCGGAGACCGTCGGTCGAGTCCATTGCAATGGTACGAATAGTGTTTTCGCCTATATGCTGCTGACATTCTACAACAAGCATTGTCCCATCATCTCTCTTTATCTCAAGAGCATCATAGATGTCAGGCATATCCATTCCCTGTCTTTCAAAGCTTACATCAACCACGGGTCCAATGATCTGGCTGATTTTCCCGGTATTTTGTGGCATAATCAAATATTTATTTATTTTTCAGAAGATACAAATCTAATAATTTTTGTGTTTTATACGGATAACCGTCGAGATAAAATAAGATTGTTTTTCTCATGGCATCTAGCTGGTTCTCCCAATAAGTGAACTGGCAAGAGTATGCAGTTCTATTTTTCTATTCCCGTCAACTCCCACTTTTTCAAGTAAACCGAATGCTGTTGAGATGTATTCATTCGCCAGTTCTTCGGTTATGGCTTTAATATTTAAACTGTCGTACATTTCAACAACTTTTCTGACTTTCACTTCCGGAACCTCATCTGTGGTGGCAAACATCTCATTGAGCTGTTGACGCTGATCTGCCGATGCAAGCTCAAAAGCCTTTACAAGCAAAAAAGTCTTTTTGTTAGAAACGATATCTCCTCCCACAGTCTTTCCAAAGAGCTTCATATCGCCGTAAGTATCAAGCAGATCATCCTGGATCTGGAAAGCAAGGCCAAGGTTCCGTCCGCACTCATAAAGAATATCTGCATCTTTTTCCCCGGCGCCACCTATCACAGCGCCAATCTTTAATGATGCAGCGATAAGAACGGCCGTTTTCAGCTCAATCATTCTAATGTACTGAGCCTGTGAAACACTTAATTCCTTTTCAAAATCGATATCAAGCTGCTGGCCTGCGCAAACCTCAATTGCAGCCTTATTAAAAATTCGAAATACATTTTCAAGGCTCGCCGCAGGGGTTTGCAGGAAACATTCATTTGCAACGAATGCCATTACATCACCTGAGAGAATAGCCTGATTTAAGTTCCATTTCGTATGAACAGTCGGATAATTTCTCCTTAAAGGAGAACTGTCCATGATATCATCATGCACAAGGGTGAAGTTATGAAATACCTCAAGCCCCGTAGCAGGCATAATTGAATCTTCAATTTTGTCAGAGAACAGGTTACATGCCATAATTGAAAACACCGGTCTCAAACGTTTTCCTCCCAGTGACAGAATATATCTGACAGGGTCGATAAGTTTTTCAGCTTCGGTATTATACGAAAGACTGACGATAGCCTTTTCAACTATTTCTTTAAGCTGGCCGTAACTATACATAGCGTTTTATAGACACGAAGGATCGGTTTTCCTGTTTATCCTTTTAAAGCTTCGGCTCCGCTTACAACTTCCAGAATCTGGTTGGTAATAGTCGATTGCCTTGCCTTGTTGTACTGGAGCGTAAGATCGCGTATCATGGAAGTTGCATTATCGGTTGCTTTATGCATGGATGTCATCCTTGCGCCATGCTCGGCAACAAATGAATCGAGAACTGCTTTATAGAATTGGATTTTCAGTGATTTCGGTATCAGCTCCTGAACAATCTCTTCCATCGTAGGCTCATAGATATAATCCACCGGGGTTACCTTGATCTTCTCCGTTGCAACCTTCCCTACCGGAAGAAATGCTTCGTTTGTAAGATATTGAACCGCAGCATTTTTGAACTGGTTATATACCAGCTCGACCCGGTCAAATTCACCTTCAGCAAAACGCTTCATAACACCTTCAGCAACAACGGAAGCATTCTCAAAAGAAAGATCCAGCAACAGAGCGTTATTTTCTTCAAGCATCTTAACATTCTGTTTCCTGAAGTAATCGTATCCTTTTTTGCCTATGGTGAGCAGCCTGAGATTCCCTTTGGTCCACTGGTCATAATACTTTTCTGAAATGATGCGTCTGGCTTCTTTTATGACGTTTGAGTTGAACGCGCCGCAAAGTCCTCTGTTGGATGTTACCACTATCAACAATACTTTTTCAGGAGGGGACACTCTTCCATAAATGTTCTCTACTTCTGAGTCAGCAAGACTCTGAGACAAGCCAACAAGGATTTCATACAATTTATTAGCATAAGGTCTCAACCTCACAATCTTATCCTGAGCTTTTCTCAACTTGGCAGCAGAAACCATCTTCATTGCCGAAGTGATCTGCTTTGTTGATTTTACAGAAGCAATTCGTATCCTTATTGCTTTTAAATTCGCCATTAAAAAATCTGTTTAATACGCTTTATTTCAACTGTTAAGCCTTATATTTCAAAGAAAGCTCGGCAGCAACTGTCTCCAGAACTTTTGTAATATCATTGTTAAGAACCCCGTCGCGAAGGCTATCGAGAACATCCCTGTGCTTTAGCTGGAGATACTCGATGAACTCATTTTCAAAGCTTTTAACTTTATTAACCGGAACGTCTTTTAACAGGCCCATTGTTCCGCAATAAATTATTGCAACCTGCTTCTCAACCGCTACCGGAGCATATTGTCCCTGCTTAAGAATCTCAACGTTTTTCGCTCCCTTGTTCAGGATTGCAAGCGTTGATGCATCAAGATCAGATCCGAATTTTGAAAATGCTTCAAGCTCCCTGTATTGTGCCTGGTCAACTTTTAATGTACCGGCAACCTTTTTCATCGATTTGATTTGTGCATTACCACCTACCCTTGAAACTGAGATACCTACATTTATAGCAGGCCTTACTCCTGAGTTGAATAATGCTGATTCGAGGAAGATCTGGCCATCGGTAATAGATATCACGTTTGTCGGGATATAGGCTGAAACGTCACCCGCCTGTGTTTCAATAATTGGCAGGGCAGTAAGTGACCCGCCTCCTTTTACAAGATGTTTTATCGATTCAGGAAGATCATTCATTTGCCTGGCTACCTCGTCAGACTCAATTATTTTTGCAGCTCTTTCGAGAAGTCTGGAGTGTAAGTAAAATACATCACCGGGGTATGCTTCACGGCCCGGTGGGCGTCTCAAAAGCAATGAGACTTCACGGTATGAAACCGCCTGTTTGGAAAGGTCATCGTAAATAATAAGGGCATCACGGCCGGTATCGCGGAAAAACTCACCGATCGATGCACCTGCGAATGGCGCGTAAAACTGTGAAGCAGCAGGGTCCGATGCAGTAGCCAGTACAATAACTGTATACTTGAGTGCGCCATGCTCTTCAAGTATTGCAGCAATATTAGCAATCGTTGAACCTTTCTGTCCTATAGCAACATAGATGCAATACACAGGTTTCCCTTTATCAAAATTGCTTTTCTGATTTATGATAGTGTCAATAGCAATTGCAGTCTTTCCTGTTTGCCTGTCACCGATGATCAATTCTCGCTGGCCACGGCCGATAGGGATCATTGCATCGATAGCCTTGATACCGGTCTGAAGTGGCTGTTTTACCGGCTGACGGAAGATAACCCCGGGAGCTTTTCTTTCGAGAGGAAGTGTAAACAACTCACCTTCAATAGGGCCTTTACCATCAAGAGGCTGACCTGTAGGTGAGATAACACGTCCGAGTAGGCCTTCACCAACACCGATTGAGGCTATTCTGCCGGTTCTTTTAACTATGTCACCCTCGCTGATCTCTTCAGTGGGTCCGAGCAAAACTGCCCCAATATTGTCTTCCTCAAGGTTAAGTACAATTGCTTCAATGCCATTTTCAAACTGGATAAGCTCGTTCGATTGTGCATTTAGTAATCCGTAAATACGGGCGATGCCATCACCAACCTGGAGTACGGTCCCTACTTCTTCAAGTTCAGCGCCGGTTTGTATACCCTCTAATTGCTGTTTGAGAATTTTTGAAACCTCTGCCGGTTTAATATTTGCCATTTTTTAAAATCTTTTTATCCTTATTATTTATATTCTTTTATACAGTTCCAATACTGCTTTTAAGCTCTAATTCGATCTTCCGAAGCTTATTCTTCACGCTTGCATCAATATAATTATCATCAACTTTCAGGATAAACCCTCCGATAATTCCGGGATCAATTGTCTCCTTAAGCTCGACTTTGGTACCGAAAATATCGGAAATCATTTTTGAGATCTGGTCTCTGACTTTATCTGTGACTTTTACTGCAGTGGTAAGCTCCGATTCGGTAATTCCCTTGTATTTTTTAGTCTCGTGAATGAAGACCCTTGCTATTGAAGGAAGAAAGTTCTCGCGGCCGTTTTTTACAATAATTCCTATCAGCGACAGTGTTAATTTATTCACACTGTTTCCAAGCAAGGCATTAAGAATTTCATTCTTTTTTGAAGGAACAATAATGGGGCTTTTCAGAACTTCTTTCACTTCCGGAATAAGGCACAGCTCTGAAATGAATACCATATCCTCTGCTACCTTATCAAGTACATTGTTTTCGAGGGCTGACTGAAACAGAGCTCTTGAGTACCTTACAGAAATTTTGCTGTCGTTCATCTTTGGTACCCTAGTTTTTATTGAAGTTGATATCCTTCATATAAGAGTCAATCAGCTTATCCTGCTGCTCTGATTGTTTAAGATTTTCTCCAAGAAGCTTGGAAGCAATTTGTACTGAGAGGGTCGCAACCTGTTCTTGAATCTCGGAAAGAGCTTTGGATTTTTCTCTTTCAATACCCACTCTTGCTTTTTCAATTAGCTTTTCAGCTTCCTGAGTAGCCGTGCCTTTTGCTTCTGCTATAAGTTTATCGCGAATATCACGGGCTTCTTTCAAAATAAGTTCACGCTCTTCCCGTGCTTTACGAAGTATTGTTTCATTATCGCTCTGCAGCTTAAGCATGTCTTCCCGTGCTTTCTCGGCAGAGGCAAGCGATCCCTTTATCATTTCGTCACGTGCTTTTACTGCCGCAAGGATAGGTTTCCATGCAAACTTTGAAAGAAGCAGCAGGAAAAGTGTAAAGATGAAAGTTGCCCACACTATAGTGCCTATTCCCGGCGATGTAAGGCTATTTGCTAGTAATACCATATACGATGTGTTTAATTCAATTTCATTTAAAATGAAGCGCTGCAACCAACCGTTGCAGGCTTCATAGTTTTAAGTTACTTGATAAGAGCAATAACGATTGCGAACAATGCTGCTCCTTCAATAAGAGCTGCAGCAATAATCATGGCAATCTGAATTTTTGAATAAGCCTCAGGTTGCCTTGCAATAGCATCCATTGCTGATCCACCAATTCTTCCAATACCAAGGCCGGCTCCGATTACTGCAAGACCTGCTCCAATTGCTGCGAATGAAATTTGTTCCATAATAGAAATTTTAATAGTTAAGTAATTAGTGATGCTCCGGTGCTGCAAGACTAATGAACAGCGCTGAGAGCAGAGTAAAAATATATGCCTGAAGGAATGCCACGAGTAATTCGAGGAAATCCATAAAAATTACAAAAAGTATTGAAACCGGCGCCAGAGCCATGGAATTGAATATAAAGATCAGGGCTATAAGGCTGAGTACAATTATATGTCCGGCTGTAATATTTGCAAAGAGACGGATCATCAGAGCGAAGGGCTTTGAGAAAATTCCGATTATTTCCACCGGGATCATGACAGGCAGAAGCCAGAGTGGCACCCCCGGTGTTGCAAAAATATGCCTCCAATACTGTTTATTTCCGCTGAACTGGGTAATAATAAAGGTAAAAAATGCCAGGACAAAAGTAACGGCAATGTTTCCTGTAACATTCGCACCAAAAGGAGGGGGGAACGGTACCAGGCCCATAAGGTTATTGATAAGTATAAAGAAGAAAACGGACAATAGGTAAGGCATGTACTTTTCATACTTATGCTCACCTATATTTGGAATTGCAATATCGTCACGAACAAAAAGTATAACTGGCTCAAGGAAGCGCTGCATTCCTTTCGGATGACTGATCCCGGTTTTTTTGTATGAACGCGACAATGAAAGAAAGAGCCAAAGTCCGATAAGAGCTGCAGCCAGCATTCCGATAACAGCCTTTGTCATTGAAAAATCAAGCGGCAGATTTTCTTCATCAACTATACCTGCTTCATTTACAGAAACAATTTTACCCTGAAGGTCTCCCTCCTCTTCAAGCTTATAACCTTTATATACATGACCGTGTGCAAGTTTCTTTGAAGAGAATGCATCCAGTCCTTTTTCCTTACTGTAAAGAATTACGGGAAGGTAGACTGCAACAGATTCACCATTCTTTTTTGTCAGTATATGCCATTCGTGTGAATCGGCTATGTGTTCAAGGATAAATGTGCTGGCATCGAATTTTCCCTCCGATTTGTCCTTTTCGATTTCTTCCGTTCCAAAAGCGGGTAAAAACGGGCTTGCAAGCAGAAAAAATAAGAAAAGCCTAAAAATAATTCGCGTTTTCAATTCAAATTTTGTTTTCTAAAGATTTGTTTCTCAGCGTTTTCAATATAATAAATACCGAAAACAATGTGAAGGCTAAATATAAAACAAAAAATAACAATACTAATTTAAGCTCTGTTTTTTTAATAACAATAAACCACATTAATGCAAACCCCATCTCTAACAGGAGTTTAGAGCTTACAGCAGCCAGGCTGTGAAACATCTGGCTCATTGGCTCTTTGGTTTGTCCTTTGAAGAAAATAATGAGAGTGACTGTTGAAATAAGGGCAAAAACAACAGAGTTGATTGCAATATCATTAAAACTAATGTCAATTATACCCGAAGTGATGAGTGCAATCCCGGAGATGAATATCAATAACAGCAGAACAGTAATATTTCTGAAGACATTTTTCAAGAAGAAACTATTTAAATTTGATAAAATCCTTGACAGCAACCCAGATAGCGGCAAAAACACCAAACAAAGAGAGAATGATTGTAAAAACCGGTGTTTTTAGCCCGGTAAGTGTATCAAGTTTTATCCCGCCCCAGGTAGTTGCAAGTATTATTCCGATCATCTGGAATGCCATACCCGAGTACCTGGCGAAGTTCTTAATCGCGTTATTTCCCTTTTTCGGGTTCGAATCCTTTATTGGTTGTTGATTCTCCATTTACGTCATTATCTCCCATTTTGCAATTCCCTGTGAACTTTGCACCTGGTTCAATAGAAAGCTTTGAAGTAATTATATCGCCAAGGATCATTGAAGAGGCTTTTAGATTAAGCAACTGGCTTACAATGATTTTACCTTCAATAAGACCTGATACTTCCGAATTCTTGCAGATAACCTCACCACTCACTTTACCTGTTGGGCCAATAACAACCTTACCTTTTGTATTTAAACTTCCGGTAAGTGTTCCGTCAACCCGGATATCGCCTGTTGATTTAATGTCACCCGTAATTTCCGTACCATTGCTGATAAGGTTAATCGCAGCAGTTTCAGTTTCGTTGTTCTTTGCCATTTAGTTCTAGGGTTTAATAATTACAAACTTAATAACTATGAAACATAAAAACTATTGCAGAGGAAAAAATAAATAGTAAATGTGGTTGTTACTTGGGTTTAATAGCCCTTAACTTTACTCCTGCGAGGCCCTGCGAGGGGAGGACAGACGTTGTTATAGAACGATTACTTGGGGTCGTAGGCCCATTTCAGATAGATGGATCCCCAGGTAAATCCGCCACCGAAGGCTGCAAGGATGAGAATATCTCCTTTTTTCAGCTTTGGCTCGTATTCCCAGATACACAGAGGTATTGTTGCTGCGGTTGTGTTTCCGTAGTTCTCAATATTTATCATCACTTTTTCAGCGGGAAGACCCATTCTTCTTCCTGTTGCTTCAATGATCCTTAAATTGGCCTGGTGTGGAACCAGCCATGAAATATCTTCCGGTTTGAGATTATTGCGTTCCATTATCTCAGCGGCCACGTCTGCCATATTTACAACGGCAAATTTGAATACGCTTTGGCCCTCCTGGTAAATGTAATGTTCTTTGGCCTCTATTGTTTCGTGTGAAGCAGGTTTAACAGAACCTCCTGCTTTCAAATGAAGATATTTAGCTCCTGAGCCATCGGTATGGAATATATAATCCATAATACCCAGTTCATCAGTAGTAGGCTCGAGCAATACAGCTCCTGAAGCGTCGCCAAAAAGCGGACAAGTTGTACGGTCGGTATAATCCGTTATGGACGACATTTTATCGGCCCCGACCACAATAACCTTTTTGTATCGTCCTGTTTCTATATAAGCTGCGCCTGTCTGAAGTGCAAAAAGAAAACCCGAACAGGCAGCATTCAGATCGAAGGAGAAAGCATTTTTTATCCCTGCTTTATCGGAAATAATGTTTGCTGTTGCCGGGAAAAACATATCGGGAGTCACCGTAGCGCAAATAACAAGGTCTATTTCTTCAGGTAGGGTACCTGTTTTCTTTAAAAGACCTATGACAGCATTTGCTCCAAGATCCGAGCTTCCCAATCCCTCTCCTTTTAATATTCTTCTCTCTTTAATCCCAACTCTCTGCATTATCCACTCATCGGAAGTGTCAACCATTTTTGAGAGCTCCTGATTTGTCAGTCTGTATTCCGGAACCCAGGCGTTAATTCCTGTTATTGCTGCCCGAATTTTTTCCATAGTTAAATTACTTCTTTGATCTTTTGAGCCAGATTGACATAGGCGAATTCCCTGGTCTGCCTTAGCATATTCATAATTGGTCTACGCTTTGAAATACCATGTCCTATGATCACATTTGCGTTGATTCCGATTATAGGTGTGCCGCCTATATTTTCCCAGTCGAGCCGGTCAAAATAGTCATCTTTAAGATTGCGGAGCTTGTAAATTTTATGAAATGCTTCTCCCTGTTTGAGAACCACATTGCCTACAAATCCATCACACACAACAACATCAGTCATTGTTTCACGAAAAAGACTATTCCCCTCGATATTGCCTGCGAAATTCAAACCGGCCTGATCTTTCATCAGTTCATGTGCTGCCTTTATTGCAGGCGTTCCCTTTGATTCTTCTTCACCAATGTTTAAAAGCCCGACCGATGGATTTTTGATCCCCAGTACATGTTCTGCATAAATACTGCCCAGAATACCATACTGAAGAAGTACCTCAGGTTTGCAATCGGGATTTATTCCAACATCGAGGATTAAACAATTACGGTTATCAATACAGGGAAGAATTGCTGCTAATGCAGGCCTTAATACTCCTGGAATCAGTTTAACTGTGACACTTGCACCAACCAGCATTGCTCCTGTATTGCCCGCGCTTGCAAATCCATCAAGTTCGCCTGCCTTAAGCATTCCATATCCTACAGCAATGCTCGAATCAGGTTTCTGAGGGAATATCTTTGCCGGATGATCGGCCATTTCAATGACCTGGGAGGCATGAACAATATCAAACATTGATGGATTGACCATCATTTCTTCCAGTTTCCTGAGAATAGCTACTTTATCTCCGATAAGGACTAATCTGTCATCTTCGGTAAAGAACTTCAGGGAATCTACAGCACCTTCAATGATTGCATCAGGTGCAAAATCACCACCCATGACATCAAGGCCAATTCTCATGATAAATAAGTTAAGTTAAAAGAGTCGTCAGGCTGTTACTTTCTTCTCAATTGCCAGCTTACCTCTATAATACCCGCACTCAGGACAAACCCTGTGGTACTTAACTGAGGAACCGCAATTTGAACAAGATGCAACTGTAGGAGCTGTAGCTTTATAATGGGTTCTGCGCTTATCTCTTCTGGTTTTCGAATGTTTGTGTTTGGGATGTGCCATCTTAGTATTTTTTAATTATCGTTCATTAGTTTTTTCAATTCTTCCCAACGTGGGTCCTTATTGCTCCCTTTTTCATCCACAATATGCTCTTCAATTTTCTTCAGCATATCCGGATCGCAAGTGCTCTTTCCATCTTTGTCATCAGGATGTACCCGCCTGATCGGAAGAGCCAGATGTATGAATTCATATAAGTACTGATTCACCTCCAGCACATTTTCATCGACGGCTATTGTAAGGATATCAGTGTCGCTTTCATCCCTGATCTTGCCAAACTTAACCAGAAGGTTGTTCTCACTCTCCAACGGAAAATCAAACATCTCAAGGCATCTGTCACAACATAGTCTGACTTTGCCTGAGATCTTAATAATCAGTTCAAGATGGGTTGATCTTTTTTCAGCTTCAACAACTGCTTTAAGATCTCCTTCTTTCACTTCCGACTCTTCAAAGTTATCAAAAAACTTTTTATTTATCTCAAAATCATAAATATGGCGTCCTGGTTTCAATCCGCTTATTGGTATTGTATAATATCCGGACATATTTTTTAAAATTTTGGTTTGCAAAAATAGGAATCCTTCTTCAATTAAAAAAATTATCAACAAAAAAGTAACAATAAATGCATAAAAAGCGATTTACCGATATAAATGTGCCATTTACCGATTTTATATAACATGCGCATTATCAATATAGTATTTTTGTCTGAGAATAAAAATCCAATAAAAAAATGAGACACAGAGATCATTTTCAAATGAAACACAAAGAACATCATCCGCAGGTAGGTGTGGGATTGTTCTTTATACTTCTTGGCCTGGCATTGCTTGTGGCCACAAATGACCTTCTCAACCTGGGAAGCATTAGCGAATACTTTACATGGCAGTCTGTTATGATCTTTATAGGAGTGCTTCTGCTGCTTAATCTGCGTTTTACCGGGGGAATTCTACTGATAGCCGGCGGGGTTTGGTTCATGCTGGATGATATTTACCCCGAAATACCCAGAATTATTGAAGTCTCTTACTGGCCATCAGTAATAATTACGATTGGTTTAATCTTTATTTTATCATCCTTATTTAAACGAAACAAAAATTTATAACTCTTCAGCTATGGAAACAAATTCAGATTACAGGGGCGAAAATCGTCCTCACAGACAAAGACACATGGATAACGGAAGCAATAGGGTGCTTATTGGTATAGTACTTGTTATAGCAGGTATATTTCTCGTGATAAGAAATACGGGGTTTTTTCCTGATTTTATAGACCATGTAGTATTCAGCTGGCCAATGCTGCTTGTTGCAATCGGTCTCGTAATGACGCTCGGGGGCTCAGAAAAAACCGCAGGGGTAATTGTTATGGCTGTTGGAGGGTTTTTTCTTATCCCAATGATATTCCGCGAATCATTTCATATGTATAACATGTTCTGGCCTTCAATATTTATTATAATCGGGGTAATATTTATCGTTTCAAAGAAAAAAGGATGGAACTCTGTTATATCCAAAGGAGTGGTAGGAGATGAATATATTGATTATGTCAATATATTCAGCGGTGGTGACCGTCAGATAGTGTCAGATAGTTTCAGGGGAGGAAAAATAACCTGTATTTTTGGTGGTATGGAACTTGATCTTACCAAAGCCAAACTTGCACCCGGAAGACATGAAATTGAAATAGCTTGCGTATTCGGGGGCGCAACAATAATAGTGCCTGAGAGCTGGTATGTTACAATCGAAGTTACCCCGGTTCTGGGTGGTTTTACTGATTCAAGAAGAATGTCACCGGGCAGAACAATAGATCAGACAAGTCAGCTTGTTTTAAAAGGTGCTGTCGTATTTGGTGGTGGTGAAGTAAAAAGCTATTAATGAAACATCCTGTACTTAATAACAGGGTACGGCTTATTGTATGGTGGCTGGGCTGGCTCTTCCTTGGGCTGGGCCAATCACTCTTATTCTATTTCGCATACGGCAGCTTTGTCAGCTTAAGCCTTATTGACAGTATTTTTTCCCTTCTTATATATTCCGGAATAGCGCTATCGCTTTGGTACCCGTTTAATTATTTTTATACAAGCAAAACAAGCTATCTTTCCCTTATAACAAACCTGGTTGCCAGTGGTGTAATAACGATAACGCTATGGGCGCTTATCACAAGATATACGATCCAGTTGATCCTTCCCGAACAGAATGAATATGTCTCATTCTGGGAATCGACATTTCCATATCGAATTGGCACAGGCGTATTTATTTACGGACTTATAATAATGACATACTTTCTCTTTATAAGCCTGTCTAATTTATCAGAAAAGAACGCAAAAGAGGCAAGACTGGAGACACTTATCAAAGAGACTGAATTAAAAATGCTTCGCTCACAGATAAATCCCCATTTTCTTTTCAACAGCCTTAACTCGATAAGCTCACTTACCGTAACCAACCCCGAAAAAGCAAGAACTATGGTTATTAAACTCTCGGATTTTATGAGATATGCACTTTCGAGGAAAGATGAACAACCCGTTTCTCTAAGCAGTGAACTTGAAAACATCCAACTTTATCTTGATATAGAAAAAGTGAGATTTGGAGAAAGACTAATAACTGAAGAGGATATTGAAGAAAGGTGTCTTCAGGAAAAAATTCCGGTGATGCTGTTACAACCTTTGTACGAAAATGCAGTTAAACATGGTGTTTACGAGAGTACCGGTCAGGTAAAACTTAGCTCAACAGCAAGGCTAAATGACAACAACCTGGAGATAACAATTACCAACAATTATGAAACGGAGAAGACATCCGCCAAAGGAACAGGAACCGGACTTCTGAACGTGTCGCGCCGGCTGGAACTAATATATGGAAAAATGGCGTCCCTAAGGACAATCAGGAAAGATGGAGTTTTTACGGTTTCACTTTTTATTCCCGCAAACAATTCGCTATATGAAAAAACTTAGAACAATCATTATTGAAGACGAAACTCCTGCGAGAGAGATACTTAAATTTTATCTGAAAGAACATGATGAAGTTGAGATTATCGCTGAATGCTCGGATGGATTTGCAGGACTGAAATCAATTTCTGAATTGAAACCCGACCTGGTTTTTCTTGATATTCAAATGCCAAAACTTACCGGTTTTGAGATGCTTGAGGTGCTTGAAGAAAAACCCGCCATAATATTTACCACAGCATACGACCAGTACGCAATTAAAGCGTTTGAATTAAATGCTGCAGATTATCTGCTTAAACCTTTTCCAAAAGAACGGCTGGAGGAAGCATTGAAAAAGGCTTCTGTTAAAATATTAACAGAAAAGGCCGGGAGTGCCCGGCCGGAAGAACTTCTTCTAAAAAAACCGGTTCAGCCCGGACATTTAAGCAGGATTGTTGTGAGAAAGGGCCATTCGATAAGTATCATCCCGGTTGAGCAGGTAAAATATGTTGAAGCTCAGGATGACTATGTAATGATCTACTTTACAACGGGAAAAGCCCTGAAGCAGCAAACCATGAAGTTTTACGAGGATTATCTCCCAAAATCTGATTTTGTAAGAATCCACCGGTCGTATATTGTTAAAATTGAAGAGATAAAACGTATTGAACCATACGGGAAAGAAAATCATGTAGCGATTCTGCAGTCGGGTGACAAATTGCCTGTAAGCAAGGCAGGCTATAAACATCTTAAGGAAGAACTGAATTTCTGACAACTACCTTTTCAAACGGTTTTCACTTTTCCATAAGTTAAAGAATGTTCCCTGCCTGTATTGACGGAAATGAAAAAGAGGCACCGGATCGTACCCGTGCGTGCCACCGGGGCGGCATCTCAAAATTCTGTTTATACCCATGAGCAGACCCGAAAAGGGTCCGTGCCTTTTAAGAGCTTCCAGCATGAATAGTGAACAGGAAGGTACGTGCCGGCATGCCGGCCTCAGAAAAGGTGAAATAGAATACCTGTAAAAATATACCGGCAGAGAAATCAGGAAAGAGAGTATTGTTTTAAAAAGCCTCATCCTGCAAAGATAATAATTAGCATCTCAGCGGCGGAGGAAATTACAAAATGCTTATTTTTGTCCCGATCTGACAAAATGACCAGAATAATAAACCTGATAATTTTGGCAGCAAATTTGTAGATAAATAAAAAAATCAGGAGGAAACAGACTATGAATATGTGGATACTTTTTATAGGCATTATGATCCTCAGTTGGATTGTAAGCCTGATACTTAAATCGAAATTTAAAAAATACTCAAAGATACCTGTTGATAATGGCATGACCGGACGCGAGGTTGCTGAAAGAATGCTGCGCGACTTTGGTATTTTTGATGTGAGGGTTGAAAGTGTTGAAGGACACCTTTCCGATCATTATAACCCCGACAAAAAATTAATTAATCTCAGTAAAGAAGTTTATAGCGGAAAAAGTATTTCATCTGCTGCTGTGGCAGCCCATGAATGCGGACATGCTGTTCAGCACGCTGAAGCTTATGCATGGCTTAACTTCAGGTCGAAAATGGTGCCGGCAGTAAGCTTCTCTTCCAAATGGGTTACCTGGCTGATCCTTGGTGGAATACTGATGATCAATACGTTTCCGGTTCTTTTGCTTGCAGGTATTGTGCTTTTTGCACTTACCACACTTTTCAGCTTTATAACACTGCCTGTTGAGATTGATGCAAGCCGGAGAGCTCTGGCCTGGCTTTCAAATGCCGGGATAACATCCTACCAGAACCATGACAAGGCACAGGATGCTCTTAAATGGGCTGCTTACACTTATGTAGTTGCTGCACTGGGTTCACTTGCTACACTGCTTTACTATGTTATGATCTTTTTGGGAGCAAGAGACTAAAAGAAAGACAAAAGACAAAAGGAAA
Source organism: Bacteroidales bacterium (assembly GCA_038247205.1). Classification (GTDB taxonomy): domain Bacteria; phylum Bacteroidota; class Bacteroidia; order Bacteroidales; family VadinHA17; genus LD21. The sequence goes on along the minus strand of JBBRVC010000033.1, from coordinate 227 downwards.
AAGATAAAAGTAAGGAAGGGGTTTGGTTCGGAAGGCCAACTGGTATAGCCGGGGTGCCCTTTGCAGTCGCACTGCACCCAATCGGGGCGCACTTCGCCCGGCGTAGTGAAAGATTCCCTGCGCATCCATCGTGATGTGACGCAGGACTTAGGCATTCCGCTGGTCATGCACTATTCCGGCGTGTGGGATACCCGCGCGGTGGAATTGCACCCGGAGTGGGCGCGCGT
>JBBRVC010000032.1:0-27968 GCA_038247205.1 Bacteroidales bacterium | reverse complement strand
TATAATTGCACCGGAGGCTATCTCAGCCAGATCCACTTCCTGAATTTTTTCCTCTTTTCTTTCAAGGCGTATTTTGGTAAAATCGAGCAGATCCATTATAAGATTTCTCATCCCCTGGATTCTCTGCAGTGACCGATCGATAGGTTCACCATAATCTTCAATACGATCACCCGACTGTTTTTCCTGCATCATCCTTAGATATCCTTCGATCGCATTAAGCGGGGCTTTTAATTCATGAGAAAGAACTGAAAGGAACTGGTATCTTATCTTTTTTCCTTCCTGCCTGAGTTTATGTGTAATCCTTCTGAGGTACTGCTGTTTTGTAATGTTTTCAATACTCGATTTTAGTTCCTGCGGTGTAAATGGTTTTGGAATAAAATCGGTTGCTCCGTCCCGGGTTGCCCTGACGGCAACATCAATCGATGCATATGAGGTGATCATAGCAACAACTACATCATAATTTTTCTTTCTTACATATTCAAGAACTTCAACACCCTGGATTCCCGGAAGTTTATTATCAAGAAGCAAAATATCAGGCCTCTCCCGGTCAAGTATCTCAACTCCCTCCTCTCCCGTTGCAGCCTCAATAACTTCGAATGTATAATCCTCATCCATAAAGGGATATGTAACATGGAAATTATTAAGAATCCTTGAAACACCGGATCTTATGCCCGGCTCATCATCAACAACAAGTACTTTTAATACGGCCATTTCAGAGTTTTAACAATTTCATTATTTCCTGATCGAGCTGCTCCGGCCTTATACCTTTTTCGAGATACCTGTCGGCCCGGATCCAGGATTTCTCCTGTTCAGAATCGAGACTGAAAGATAAACCCGTTTCGTGCGATACTGCAGTGGCAAGGATGACAGGAACTTCGGGATATTTCTTCTTAAGTTTATAACATAAAATAAATCCACTGTCGTCGCTTTCCATCATAAGGTCGAAAATTGCCAGATCGGGTCTGAACCGTGAAATAACAGATTCTGCCTCAGCCTGACTTTCAACAGTAATTGTTTTATAACCGGCTTTTTCAAGGCTGAAATGAGTCTGAAAAAGATAATCAGGATCATCATCTGCTATTAAAATTGTGTAATCACTCTTCTTCATTCTTCACAAATTTCTAAAAAAACTAACAATCAACAGATTAATATGATATATATGATTTATTGTTAAATTATTAACACCTTCATAAGTATTATGTTCAAACGGGATCAACATGTCTATCTTCTGGGTAATACAATTTTAAAGCTTGATCCGGTTGATCCCTTTGCCGGATCTGTATTGGATTCTGCAGTAATCTGGCCTTTATGCATTTTTACAATTCCGTAAGCAGTAGCAAGCCCGAGACCTGTTCCGACACCAATACCCTTAGTTGTGAAGAATGGCTCGAAAATCTTGGCACGGTCAGACTCCTTAATACCTGTTCCTGTGTCGCTTATAATAATAATAACATCGCTCATGGTATCTTCAAGTCTGATTGTTACTGTACCTCCAACAGGCATGGCATCAATTGCATTTTTGATAAGATTGGTAATCACCTGCATCATCTGCTCCGCATCCAGCATAGCTTCATGATTGGTCATATTGTCAACAATCTTTATGTTGACAATAGCAGGTACAATCAGGCTTTCCATACTATGTTTGATCAGCTCATTTATGCTTACAAGCTGATGATTTACCTGATTTTTCCTGGCAAAATTTAAAAGACCTGATACGATTTTCTTGCACCGTCCTGCCTGTTCGACAATTAGTTTAAGATCGTCTTTTACCGGATCACCGGCTTCACACTCTTCAAAAAGAATATTGCTGTACATTATGACGACACCAAGCGGATTATTAAGTTCATGAGCAATACCTGCAGAAAGCTGCCCCATATGGGCGAGTTTCTCGGATTGCTTCAGAGCTTGTTTCATTGAACTTAGTTTCTCGTTCGACAATGCCAGATCTTTTACTGACTTATGCAACTTCTCGATTGTATATGGCAGGCACATCTCAACCTCGGCCAGGCCTTTCCTTATTGCAATAGCATGTTCGATGCAGCTTTCATATCCGCAGGCACCGCAATCCAGCTGATCTTTTTTTGTTATTTTTCCCATTGAGATCAGTATCTCATTTACCCCTTTCTCATCAGGAACATCAATACGGGGCTCCTCAGGTTTATGATGGTAAGATAGATCAAGATCTGAATATTCCTCACATGCCCGCGCCCAACCGTCAAGATCAAGTTCTTTCATTTTGGTGTTGGCGTATGTGCTTACAAGTGCTCTTCTGTTGTATTGCTTACCATTTTTTGACAACCCCGGACCCATAATACAACCCTCACAGCAGAGAAGTTCCATATGCTGATTTTGTATCAATCCCGCTTCGAATTCCTTTAAAGCGCCCTGAAAATCTATTCTTCCTTCTGCAGCAATGATATTTCCGGTTATAGCATCATCGTTAATATTAGCTGTCTGGAGCAATCCACGGGTAACCGGGAAAATTGCACCTCTTCCCCCAACCGGCGGATCAAAATCTGCGGGAATTATAATGCTTTCTGAAATGCCATACTGTTGAAACAGTTCCCTGAGCTCGGTAAATGTTATTGCTTCGTCTACTTCTTTACTCTCTGCTTTCTTTGCTACACAGGGTCCTATGAAAACGATCGATGTATCTTTCCCGTATTTCTCACGCATAACCCTGCTCATCGCAACCATTGGTGATACTACCGGAACCAGCCTGCCTACCAGGGCCGGATGAAAGTATTGAATGTACTTTACGATGGAAGGACAGTCAGATGAAATATAGTATTCCTTATTTTCGGATAGCAGATTTTTATAACGGTCGGCTACCAGGTCGGCACCGAAAGAGACTTCGGCTACATAGTCAAAGCCGATTGATCTTATCATGCCAACAAGCAGGCGGTGATCCTGAAAGTCAGAAAATTCAGCAGGGAAGCTTGGCGCTAATATGGCAGCTACTTTTTTTTCACCCTGAATAAGCTTCAGTACTCTTTCTGTTGTATTAAGAAATACCTTTGCCCCCTGGCTGCATACCTTTGTGCAATTGCCGCAGGCTATACATCTTTCATCAATAACCTCAGCTTGCCCTCCAACAATACGTATTGCTTTTGCAGGGCATTCCCTGACACAGGTATAACATGTACGGCAAAGTTCTTTTATTGTGTAAACCAGCATGGCAGAATAATGTTACATCAAAGTAAAACATTCCTCTTTTCAAAATGCGTATAAAAAATCTTTTTATCTGCAATATCCTTATTTTCTTTCAAATACTTCTCATAAATATTTATAAAAGATGGTGATTTACAGGGTAATGTAATAGCCTCACTTTCATCAGTCTGATAGATCAATTTGGCACGATTCCTTATTTCCTCTTTCGACATGCTGAAGGACAATCCGGCACCATGTACACAGCCACCCGGACAAGCAACGACTTCAATAAGATCATATTTATTGCCAGATGCCATTGCTGTACGGAGCTTTTCCAAACCTGTAAGTCCGTCTACAACTGCCACTTTCAGATCATATCCATCTACCGGTACTGATACTTCCCTGAAGGTACCCGTTGCTCTCAGCTTTTTCAGAAGCTGCCTGTCAATATCATTTTTCAATTTATGATAATGATATGACCTGATAACACCTTCTGCAAGGCCGCCTGATACTTCTGCAAGCACTGCTGCGGAACTTCTTCCTGATAGTGGTTCATCGGCAGGTTCATTATCAATATTGGTTGTGTCAATACCATATAATCTTATTAATCTGGCAAGTTCTCTGACTGTCAGAACAGCATCCACATCACTTATACCCTTTCTCATCATGCCATCGCGACGGGCTTCAAATTTTCCGGCTATGCAAGGTGTCGCTGACACAGAAAAAACCTTTTCGGGCGCAACACCATGCTGATTGGCAACGACTGTTTTGATCAGAGCGCCTGTTATCTGTTGTGGAGATTTAACTGTCGACAAATGTGGAATATCAGATGGGATAAACTGTTCAACATACTTAACCCATGAAGGACAAGCAGAAGTATACAGAGGACCGGTCTCATTTTTTTCAATTCTTTCTGATAACTGGCTTGTTAGCTCAGAAATCAGTATGTCTGTTCCTGTTCCTGTTGAATATACTCTGTCGAAGCCTATTTTTCTTAAAATTGCATTTAGTTTTTTATCAAACTCCCTGGTGTACTTCATTCCAAGTTCTTCGGCAATACCCGAAGTTACAAGCGGCGAATACTGTATAACCTTCACAATATCCTGTTTATTAAGGTATTCCTGAACTTCATTTATTGCATGTTTTTCATGAAGTGCACCGGTTGGGCAAACAAGAACACATTGTCCGCAATGTATGCAGCTCGAGAAGTTGAAATCCCTGTCCATTGCGGCACCGACATGAGTTTTCTTTCCCTTATTGATAAAATCGAGTGAATTTGCAGTTATCACCTCTTCGCATACCCTTACACACCTGCCGCAAAGAATACATTTTGAAAGTTCACGTATGATAGCAGGACTTGACTGGTCGAGCCTCGTCTTTATTTTTTTCCCCCGGATACGGCGTTCTCTGATATTCAGCTCTTCTGACAGACGCTGCAGTTCGCAGTTCAGATTCCTGTCGCAATAGAGGCAATCATCCGGATGATTCGAAAGAAGAAGCTCAACAATAGTTTTCCTGGCTGTGATCACTCTGGGCGAATGTGTTTTTATCTTCATCCACTCCTCCACCGGCTGAGAGCAGGCTGTGACCAGTCTGTCACGTCCTTCAACCTCAACAACACACATCCTGCAAGCACCGGTAGGGGTAAAATCTTTCATCCTGCACAGTGTAGGAATAATAATTCCGTTACGGTTCAGGGTAGAGAGAATAGTTTCGCCCTTCTCAGCTTTGATCTTTTTATTATTTACCTGTATTGTAAAAAGCATAAGCTATTTGATTGTTATTGCACTGAATTTACAAATATCGAAACATATTCCGCATCCCGTACATTTTTCTTCAACGATAAAAAATGGCTGAAGTCTTGTTCCATAGATGGCATTTACAGGGCATTTGGCAGCACAGGCTGTACATCCATTACATTTGTCGACATCAATAGAGAGCGTGCGCAAGCCCCTGCAAAAATTTGCCCGGCATTTTCTGTCAAATATATGCTCTTCAAACTCGTCCCTGAAATTTTTGAGAGCGCTCGTAAATGGATTTGGAGCAGTCTGCCCAAGGCCGCAAAGGGAAGTATCCTTCATGACTGTAGCTATTGTTTCAAGTTGCATCACACCTTTAAACCTCTCGAGTGTTGTTCCTGAATCTTCGTTCATTGGTTTTCTGATCACATTTTCAAGAATCTCGAGCATCCTGCTTGTTCCCTCCCGACATGGAATGCATTTACCACAGCTTTCGTTGCGAATAAATTCCATATAATATCGTACAAGGTCAACCATACACGTTGTATCATCAATAATAACAAAACCTCCTGCTCCCATCCCAATGCCATGCTCTCTCATGACGTCAAAATCGACAGGAACGTCCAGATTTTCACCTGTTATAAATGTACCCGATGCACCACCAAGCTGTATTGCCTTAAACTCCTTACCGTCCCGGACACCGTTTGATATAACTTCCAGAATGGTTCTTAATGTCGTACCCATCTCAACTTCCACAACTCCGGCCATCCTACCCTTTCCGGCAAGAGCAAAAACTTTTGTTCCCGGACTGTTCTCAGTGCCTATGCCACGGAACCATTCCGGTCCGTTTTGCATTATAAGTGGCACATTCATAAGAGTTTCAACGTTATTTATAACAGTGGGTTTACCAAAGAGACCTGCAGTGGTTGGATAGGGAGGCTTAAGCTGTGGCATTCCCCGCTTACCTTCAAGACTGTTTATGAGGGCGGTCTCCTCTCCACACACGAAGGCTCCGGGTTCTTTTCTGATTACTATATCGAGGTTATATCCACTGGAGAATATGTTGTGGCCGACGATCCCGTATTCCCTTGTGAAATCAAGAGCTTTCTGCAGTCTTTTCCTTGCGTAATCAGAACCTGATCTTATAAAAATTATTGCATTTGAGGCACCTATTGCATATGAAGCAATGGCAATACCTTCAATCAACCGGTGAGGATCGCTTTCCAGAATAGTCCTGTCGGTAAATGCGCCCGGATCACTTTCCTTGGCATTACAAATCAGATATCTGGAATTAGAGACAGTATTGAGAGCATGTTTCCATTTAAGCCCTGTTAAATATCCGCCACCGCTGCGACCTCTTAAACCGCTTCGCTCAATAATATCACAAACCTCCTCGTAAGTATAATTTCTGATAGCTTTAATAAAAGCCCTGTAACCACCTCTGGCAATGTATTCTTCAATGTTTTCAGGATCGTAGCATCCGCAATTGCCAAGTATTATTCGTTTCTGGCTGGAAAAAAAAGGCAGTTCGTCAATGAATTGAATTCCGGGCCATAATCCAAAACCCTTTTCACCCATCTGTCCAATAATGTCATCCTGATTTATGTCATTGTGAAACACCCCGTTAAGAAGCGGTTCAACTTTTTCCTCTGTAATATTTCTGAAGTAGAGCTTATTTTTACCTGGCAGTTGAATACAAACCATGGGTTCGTAGTTCGAAGGACCACTGCAACCAACATTTACGAGACAAGCTCCTGAATCTCCATCTGAGATGAATGATTTTATTGCCGTGCGTGTTTTTTCTGCTCCGGCAATTATGCTGCTTGTTCCGGTCGATAAGAAAAGTACGGGAACACTGGTCTTCTCCCTTCGTATTTTTTGAAGAACTTTTTCTGTTTCCGGAGGAAGGCTGTCTGACTCGTGCAACAGAACCTTATCAATAAGAAATTCTCTGATATCTTCCATTTAATCATTTTCAATGATATACTTCAGCTTACTGATCAGTTCGGGCAACTGGTCGGCTTTAACACGTGTCCGGTATTCACCATTGATTTGAATCACAGGCCCGTTGGTGCATCCGCCCATGCATGTAACCTTTTCTATGCTTATGCTGCCATCCCTAGTTGTCTGCTGAGGGTTGATGCCTGTGACTTCTTTAAGCTTGCTGATTATGGACTGTGACCCGTTTAAAAAGCACGATGTTCCGTTGCAGATCCTGATGTTTATCTTTCCTGAGGGGATAAATCTGAACTGATCATAGAAGGTTGCCAATCCATAAATTTTGGTCGTACTAAGTCCCAGGTAGTTACCTGCCTTCACAATTGCTTCCTCAGAGAGAAATCCGGATTCCTCCTCTATCTCCTGAAGCATCGGAATCAGCTCCTCTCTTCTTCCGGACTTGTATTTTTTTATAATTGCATCGAGCCCTGATATCATAGCTGAAATAGATTTTAATACACAAATATAATTTAATTTATTGTTAATAAATAAACATTGTTATTTAATTAACAATAAAAAATATAAATTTTCCAACACAATTGCTGTCTGTATCTTATTGATTACCTGTCTTTTTATTCAAAAGAATCAAAATATCTGAATTATTATTATGTTTTATTTTCTGGCAGTTTATTGGTTCCTTTACTGCAAAGCCATCTATTTTAATGATATTCAGATGGGTTGCGCTAAATAAATAATAGTTACTTTTGATGTTATTGTTTATTTTGGAACAATGAGAAATGGCTCAGAAAATTGAAATGCATATTTGTCTTGGAAGTTCCTGTTTTTCAAGGGGAAATAAAGAAGTTGTAATGTTCATAAAGGATTACATTCGAAAAAACCATCTTGAGGATAAGTTCATTTTTAAGGGTTCACGCTGCATGAATCACTGCAGCAACGGACCTAATCTTAAAATCAATGATGAAGTTATAGAAGGTTTGAGTTTGGCTACAATTGAAAGTATACTGGAAAGAGAACTTGCTGGTATTAAATAAATTTTATAAAATGGATCGGGATGTATAGCTTAAATCCAGTTCTGTATATAAATGAAGAAAAGTGCAGAAATTCATATTCCTGCGTTCGGGTCTGTCCGGTTAATGCTATTGAAGTCAAGCCACAAAGGGCTCATCCTGTAATAATAGCGGACAGGTGTATCGGCTGCGGTTTATGTTATGTTTCATGCACTCCTCATGCCATTGAATTTCGCGATTCAAAGGAAGAGGTAAAAATGTTGTTATCTTCTACAAGGAAAACAGCGGCTCTGATTGAACCCAGTATAGCCTCTGAATTTGATGATATCACTGATTACAGGAAGTTTGTTGCAATGATCCGGAAACTCGGTTTTGACTATGTTCATGAAGTGTCATTCGGAGTTGATCTTATAGCAGCACAATATGCTACTCTTTTCAGCAAAGCGGAAGGAAAGTATTTTATCACAACTAATTGTCCATCAATTGTTAAGCTTATAGAAAAATATAATCCTGAGCTTATTCCGAACCTGGCCCCGCTGGTATCGCCAATGATTGCAACGGCAATGGTTGTAAAGGAGCTTTACGGTAAGAATGTAGCTACTGTTCAGATCGGACCATGTATTGATGCAAAAGATGAATCGCATATTTACCAGAACGGGAATCTTGTTGATGGTGTGTTAACTTTTATCGAACTCCGACAGCTTTTTGATGAGTATAAAATACAGGAGAGACTGGTAAAGAGGTCTGATTTTGACCCGCCACACGGAAACTGGGGGGCACTCTATCCTTTACCCGCAGGTATAATTCAGGCCGGAGGAATAAAGAGAGATATGGTTTCGAGCAGCGTGATAACTGCTTCCGGAAAAGAGGATATCATGGAAGCCATAAGTGACTTTGACAAATATATAGATACCATACGCCACCATTTTAACCTTTTCTTTTGTCACGGCTGTCTGCTGGGACCGGGCATGGAACAACACAAGGAACGGTTCCGCAGAAGATCACTCGTTAGGCATTATGCTGAAAAAAGAGTTGCAAAGCTCGATAATGCACTATGGCAGAAGAACATGGACAAATGGTCGAAACTTAATTTTTCCAGAACTTTTTCGCCAAATGATCAGCGAATACCTGATCCTCCCCAGGAGGCAATTAATGAAGTTCTGAAGATTATCGGAAAACACGACCCCGATGAAGAGATAAACTGCGGCGCATGCGGTTATCTCTCATGCCGTGCCTTTGCTTCAACAGTTGCAAAAGGGTTGGCAATCCCGGAGATGTGCCATACATTCAACCTCCGGAATAAACAGGAATATATTGAGACACTCCGGCAGACAAACAGAAAGCTTGCCGAAACAAAGGAGGCGTTAAAAGAATCAGAGGAGCTTGCAAGAAGAGAAAAAGAGATTGCGCAAAGCGCTTCTGACATGATGAATAATATGCTCGAGAAACTTCCCACAGGTGTTGTGATAGTTGATAATAACCTTAAAATCCTTCACTCAAACCAAAGCTTCATTACAATTATCGGTGAGGATGCCAAAGCGATATCAGATGTTATACCCGGACTGGCAGGAGCTGACATGAAAACCCTGGTCCCGTTTAACATTTACAACATGTTTTCGTTCGTTATCAAGGAGAACCAGCCTGTTGTCAGCAAGGATATTCATGTCGAAGAAAAGATGCTGAATATTTCGATTTTTCCTATTAAGAAAAATAAAATGTGCGGAGCTATAATCCGCGATCTTTACTCACCTGAAGTTCAGGGTGAAGAGGTTACAAACAGAGTGAGTGAGGTAATTGAAAAGAATCTGGATATGGTACAAAAGATTGGATTCCTTCTTGGTGAGGGTGCCTCTGAGACTGAACAGATGCTGAATTCAATTATTGAATCCTACAAAACAAAAAAGAGTAATCTGAAAAAAATTTAAAAGTTATAGTTCGTGAGATCAGACTTCTATATTGAGGTTAACAGCCAGCAAAAGAACTATGACGGGGAGAGGATATGCGGTGATGTCTTCCTTTACAGGTATATAAAAGAAGAAGAGAGGGTTATCGCTGTATTATCTGATGGTATGGGTCATGGAGTAAAGGCCAACATACTGGCTACTCTTACCTCCACTATGGCTCTTAATTTCACCAAGGAACATAAGGAAGTCGACCGGATTGCTGAAATCATAATGAACACATTACCTGTATGCAGCGAACGGAAGATCAGTTATTCCACATTTACAATAGTTGATATTGAGAGTTCCGGACGTGTCAATATTCTGGAATATGATAATCCTTCGGCGGTAGTATTACGAGGAAATAAGATATTCGATCCTTCATGGAGTAATGTAATTCTTAAAAAAGGAAAGAATTCAGGAAAGGTACTCAGAAGTTGTACTTTCATCCCTGTAAAAGAAGACCGGATAATCATCTGTTCTGATGGTGTTTCACAGAGTGGCATGGGCAGCGAGGCTTTTCCGTTTGGGTGGGAAAGGGATAATATAGCTTCATACGCTGAACGTCTGGTTACAAGTGAGTCTTCAATTTCAGCAATTATGCTTGCCGGGAAAATCGTTACAATGGCACATAAGAACGACAACTATAAAGCAAAAGATGATATAAGTTGTGCAACGATTTATTTCCGCGATCCAAGGAAATTGCTTTTATGTACAGGCCCTCCATATGAAAAGGATAAAGACAAGGAGCTTGCGGATAGAGTTAATTCATATAAGGGTAAAGTAATTCTTTGCGGTGGAACCACAGCTGATATTGTCGCTAGGGAGCTTGGCAGAGCCATTGTGGATGAGCTCATCTTCGAGGACCCGGAGCTTCCTCCTGAAAGTTTTCTTGAAGGAATTGATCTTGTAACAGAGGGGATTCTTACCCTTCAAAAAGTTAATGAGATCCTGAAAACATATAACAACAGTGTTCGTCTTGGAAAAGGACCAGCCGATAAAATTGTAAGACTTGTGATGGAGAGTGATGAAATACACTTCATCATCGGAACCCGGATCAATATTGCCCATCAGGATCCTAACCTGCCTGTTGATCTCGAGATCAGAAGAACCGTTGTAAAACGAATTGCCAGGTTACTTGAAGATAAGTGGCTGAAGAAGGTCAGCTTTGAATATATTTAAAGCTTGATTTCGGATTTCCGATTTCGCATTTTTTTCAATCGCAATCGAAAATCCTCAATTCTTCATATCTTGTTCGTCTTTATTCCCTTAGTCTCTTTGCTTTCCAAAAACCAACCCCTAGCCTCCCGCCGAAGCGGGAGGAACTTGATACACGTCACTTAGTCACTTAGTCACTCCCTTCTCGGCCATATAACGAAGTGTCCTCTCAAACAGATGCGGCTGTATGTCAGGATGAGTTAGGTTTTCAGGAAGATGGTCCAGTAAGATTGATTCAGCAATTTCAGAAATATCGGGTATCGGACCAAGTTCCTTTACATCAGCAAGATATAGTCGTCCCCAGCCGGTTTCTCCTTCCTTGAATACTGAATATGTTGCAATACATTCAATGTCAAATTTCAACGCTCCTGTCTCTTCCATCAGTTCCCTGCAGGCTGCTTCCATGGAGTTTTCGCCAGGCTCAATGTGACCTCCTGCTATTTCGAATGTTGTACGTTTATGATGGCGTACGAAAATCCATTTATTCTCAAACCTTGCCGGAATTACAGAATAGGTCAATACTGAATCCGGTGTAAATAGAGGATCGTAAAATTTTACTTCTGTCATAATAATAAATTATACCCGAATGTGTTTTGCCAAATTACTTTTTGAAAACGAAACAAAAAAATAATACATTGTCTAAATCGTTATGCAGTTAGGGAAAATCTTCCGAACTTTATCCGACTCATGGTACCATAAAAGAAACCCTGTTCTTTTAACTGAATTCGCCAAATAAATATTATAAATGGTAATATTTCTATTCCTCCTTATAACTGAAGTACTTACGTTTGCGGCATTATACCAGCATTTTTACGGCTCTTCAAGACCGACATACTACTTATTTGCAGGATTGAATATCCTTTTCAGCTTAAGTATCTGGTACCTTTTTATCAGACTGGCATTTTATAAGGGTGATTTTGACACTTCTCAAAATATCTGGCTGAGAATGAATTTTGCCGGATTAATTTGCGGAATCGTTGTTCCAAGGTTGATTTTCTCGCTATTCCATTTTACAGGAACAATCCTAAAGTTCAAAAGCAGAGGGCATATAAGACCGTTAACCAACATCGGGATGGGATTCTCCGTATTAATAATGTGTATAATAGCATGGGGTACTTTTATCGGCCGATTTAATTTCAAAACAGAAGAGGTTACAATTAATATAAAAGGACTGGACAAAAAGCTTGACGGGTTTAAGATTGTTCAGATATCTGACCTTCATCTACCCGCTTTTCATAATAAAAGCAACCTTCTTGAAAAAGTCATGATTGATGTTAACTCTCATAACCCTGATCTTGTTATGAATACAGGAGATTTCATAAATTATGGCTGGGGCGAATTCGGCAGAACAGATACCATTTTAAGCAAAGCAAAAGGAAAATACGGAAATTTTGCAGTATTGGGAAACCATGATATTGGAACATATCACCCTTCATTCAGCGATGAGGAAATTGCTGATAACATTTCCCAGATGTTCCGGTTAATAGCTGCATCCGGCTATATAGTGCTTGATGATGAGAATGTTACTATTGATGTTGAAGGGAGAAAGATCGCAATCCTGGGTATCAGGACTTCCGGTCGCCATCCTGAAATGATATATGGAAATCTCCTTGAAGCAATGGCCACCATCGGCAGTGTTGATTTGAAAATTCTTCTTGCCCACGATCCCAATCAATGGGAAATAGAGGTGAAAGAAGATACAGATATTGATATAACACTATCGGGACATACACATGGAATGCAGATGGGCATTTATACAGAAAAATTCAAATGGAGTCCTTCAAAATATTATTATCCTCACTGGAGCGGACTATACAGATCGGGAAACCAGTATCAATATGTAAATAAAGGCCTTGGATTGCTTGTCATTCCTTTCAGAATCTGGATGCCGCCGGAAATAACTGTAATAACCTTAAAATCACAATAATACATATTCAAAAGAAAGACAAAATTAAAAAGGGTAGCAGTATGACTTGCTACCCTTACTTAATCCAACCTGTTTTTCAAACTAACCTAACCCGCTAACCTGAAAGTAAGCAAAAAATGGATTAATTGTTACTATATTATGAATAACCCTTTTTAACACCGGCAAATTTACAATTATTAAACAAATGAGCTAAACAAACTATTCAAATAAATCAAAATTTATATTTTTTTAACAAATTGCCCTTTTTAGGGCTCGTTAGGTTTACAAATCAAATATTTAATAAGTGTACCAGGTATTTAATACATTCATTAATCTGAAATGTAAGTGATACTTAATAATTAGTAAATTGCCGCAAGCTTAATTTTCAATTTGATGCCAAAAACACAGGATAAAAAGACTATTCAGGAAATAGAATTCAAAGTAATTTATTCTTCAAGAAGGACTCTTGGTATCAGCATTTTACCTGACTCATCTGTGATTGTAAGGGTCCCATACAGCACTTCTGACAAAACCATAAACAGAATAGTGCAGGAAAAAGCTTCGTGGATAATAAAACACCGGGCTGGTATGGGAGGGCAAAATAATAATAAGCTCAACCGGAAATATGCAAACGGAGAAAATCAGTTGTTTCGTGGCCAGGAATATGCCATGTCCATAGAAAAATCCAATAAACCTTACGTCAGATTTAATTGTGCTGTTATCGAAATAGGTCTTAATAATCCAGATGATCCTAAAGCAGTGAAGAACCTGTTGTATAAAGGTTATAAGACTGAAGCAAATAGTGTTTTTCCCGGAATCCTTGAGGATGCAATTATAAAGCATTCTTGTTACATGTTCAAACCTGCAGGCCTCGTTGTACGTACAATGAAAAGGCGTTGGGGCAGCTGCTCAAATAAAGGAATAATTACACTTAGTACTGAACTGATTAAACTTCCCGATCTGTTTATAGAATACGTTGCAGTTCATGAGTTGTGCCATCTCAGGCACCATAATCATAGTACAAAATATTATAACCTGTTATCAGAACTCTTTCCCGACTGGAAACAAGTACGGAAAGATCTGAGGAAATATGTGACTTAGGCACTGGAAAAAGTACTTAAAGAAGTACTTAGAGTGACTAGAGTACTTAGAGTTAACACTTACTCCAGGCACTCCAGACACTCTAGACACTCTAGGCACTAGCGAAAGAACCCTCTATGCTATATTGGTATAAACAGCCTGTACGTCTTCATCATCTTCGATTCTGTCGATTAGCTTTTCAATATCCGTAAGCTGCTCTTCTGTAAATTCAACCTGGTTTAATGCGAATCTTTGCAAAGAGGCTTTTTTTACCTCCACTCCCATTTCTTCAAGGGCTCCTGACAATGATCCGAAGTTCGAGTAATCTCCATAAACATATACTGTGTCATCTACCTTCTCAACTTCTTCAAGACCAGCCTCAATTAACTGGAATTCAATATCTTCAATGCGCAATTTCTCCGGCACGTCAAATTCAAATACAGCTTTCCTGGTGAACATAAATTCAAGCGAGCCAGTGGGCACAATGCCACCGCCTGACTTGCCAAAATAAGACTTGACGTTGGCTACAGTTCTGGTATTATTATCGGTAGCACACTCAACAAAAACAAGAACGCCATGAGGACCCTTCCCTTCATAGCAGATCTCTGTAAAATTCTCGGAATCCTTTCCTGCTGCCCTTTTGATTGCAGCCTCAATGTTATCCTTCGGCATGTTCTGCGACTTGGCATTAAGTATTGCCGTCCTCAGTTTGGCATTAAGATCGGGATCAGCGCCTCCTTCTTTAGCAGCTATCGTAATATTTTTTGCCAGCTTGGGAAAAAGCTTGGACATTTTATCCCATCTTTTCTCCTTTGTTGCCTTCCGGTATTCATATGCTCTTCCCATCAGTAAAATATTTTTGAAGGACAAAAATAATAAGCATATCGATAGTTTTTCAGGATTTATGAAAAAAAATTAAATTACATACTCCTGTCCTCTTGCCGGAACCTCTATATTTTTAAAGCCATCCTCTTCCAGTTTTGAAACATACTTTTTCTGAGTTTCATACTCACCATGCACTATGAAGGTTTTTGATATGGCTGATTTATCCTGACAATTAAGGAACCCTATCATTTCCTCGTAATCACCGTGACCACTGAATGATTCGATTTTTTCAATATCTGCTTTTACCTGGTGAATAATGCCATGAATAGACACCTCTTTATCTCCTCGTACAATTCTTGCACCAAGAGTGGAAGGTGCGCAGTAGCCTACAACAAGGATTGTATTTTTGGGATCCGAAATGTTATTTGCAAGGTGATGTTTTACCCGGCCTGCTTCCATCATACCAGAAGCAGAAATTATAATGCACGGTTTTTTATGATCGTTAAGTCTTTTTGAGTCTTCGACCTTTGTAATATAAAAGAGGTTTTCAAATCCAAAAGGTTCCGGATCAGTTTTCATTACCTGAAGAAATGAGTTGTTATAACACTCTGGATGAACCCTAAAAACTGCTGTTGCATTTACTGCAAGCGGGCTATCAACAAATATGTCAATTTTGGGTAACCGGCCCTGATTAAAAAAGTTATTGAGTGAAAAAACTATCTCCTGCGTACGGCCAACGCTGAAAGCAGGAATGATAAGCTTACCGCCTTTTTCAATGCATGTGCGCCTGACAACATCCAAAAGCTCGTCTTTTGCGTGCTCAACATCTTTATGCAATCTGTCGCCGTAAGTGGATTCGGTGATTAAAAAGTCAGCCTGAGGGAATGCCACCGGTGATGCAAGCATCGGGTCAACAGGCCTGCCAATATCTCCCGTATAAGCTATCCTTTTTATCTGACCGTTTTCTTTTATCTGAATATTTGCTACCGCACTTCCAAGCATGTGGCCGGTATTGGTAAATTTAACCTTGATAGAATCGTCTATCCGGAATTTCATATTATATGGCACACCAATGAAAAGATTTATACTGGCTGCTGCATCTGCCGATGTATAGATAGGAGTTACGAGGGGAAGCCCTTTCTTTAATCTTCTCTTATTGAATGTCATTGTATCATGTTCCTGTATAAAGGCAGAGTCCAGGAGCATTATTGCACATAAATCACGTGTTGCGTGAGTACAAATAATTGATCCCCTGAAACCAAGTTTATACATATATGGAATAAGTCCGGAATGATCAATATGAGCATGGGTCAGAATTATGTGATCTATCTCTGAAGGGTCAAACATCAGGTCCCTGTTCAGGCTGTCTGTTTCGAGGCCTTTTCCCTGAAACATCCCGCAATCGAGAAGAAGTTTTTTTCCTGAATCAGTGATAATCAAATGTTTACTACCTGTTACTTCTCTGGCGGCGCCTATAAATTTTATCCTCATTATCTTAAATTGTTTAATTAAAATTGGTTATAAGGATTTTAAAGATAGTAAGAAATTTGAGTAATAATGTTCATCGCATGAGGAATAAGGGAGTTAAGAAGTTTTTGAGGAACCGCTCCGTGGTTCGATTTCAAAAAAATCGGTACCTGGACTAACATTGGTGGAACCGCTCCGCGGTAGATATTTGAACCCCGGAGGGTGTTCCATAGCAGCATTCAGGCGAGCAACCTGAAAAGGTATCAAATCCTTACTCCGATAATTGTAATATCATCAACCTGTTCAGCTTTTCCTTTCCACTGTTTGAACTCATTTTCAATAATTCGTTTCTGTTCTGCCATGGGTTTTTCACAGATCTCTGAAAGCAGCGATTTGAAGTTTGATTTCTTGTATTTACTTCCGTCCGGCCCCCCAAACTGATCATTAAGGCCATCGGAAAAGATATAAAATGCATCACCCTTTTTTACACTGATCTCATAATTGGTAAATGATGCTTCGTTGCCATAATGAATCCCGATTGGCATTCTGTCAGCCTTATACTCTCTTAACTCTCCCTTTGTATAAATAATCAAAGGATTATAGGCTCCGGAGAACTGAATGCTTTTATTATTTTTCTTTATTACACAAAGTGAGATATCCATACCATCTGCAGCCTCTCCTTCTTTACCGGTCTGATGAAGTGAAGTCTTAATCTTGTCGCGAAGCAGATTTAAAATTGTATTAGCCTGCAAATCACGATTATGCGTTGTAATTTCATTCAATATTGAGATCCCCAGTGTACTCATGAAGGCGCCAGGCACACCATGACCAGTACAATCAGCTACAGTAAGGAAAATGTTCTCCTCATCCTCTCCTATCCAGTAAAAATCACCGCTTACAATGTCGCGTGGCTTAAAAATTATAAAATAATCAGCAAAAGCTTCCTGAAACAGATCAGTCATAGGCAGCATAGCCATCTGTATCCTGCTGGCATATTCAATACTTGATGTGATCTCTTCTTTCTGAGCTGCAATTCTTGCGGTTCTTTCAGATACCTTTTTTTCAAGGATCCTGTTTTCCTCCTGAAGTTGTCTCTCCCTGAATCTTACAAAAAGAAAGATTAGTACTAAAAAAACAGAGACTAAAAGGAAGTAGAATAATGTTGTTTTTGTAAATGGCGCTTTAATGGTAAACATCAGAGAGACAGGTGTCCCTACCTGTCCCCAGAGATCTTTTGCACGAATCTGCAAAACATAATCTCCTGATTTCGGGATCAGCTTGCTATAGCTGGTCTGGGCCGACCATGGCGACCAGTCATCCATGATTTTGCTGATATAATATTGATACTCGGTAAGATTCTTCTTCAGATATGTAGGTGCAACAATATCAAAATATATCACATTGTCACCCCTGTTAAAAACGATGTTAGAAAGATCAAAACTAATACCGCTTTCATTCTTTATACCTTTAACAAACAGATCTGTATCAGGTGTTACCCTCGATGACCTCTTCATGTTGATACGGAAAAGATTATTTCCTCCGTCAATGATCCAGATATTATCCTTTTCAGTATTTATCGACAGAATATTGTCAAACAGCTTTAGCAGAGAGACATCTTTCTCCATGATTTCCTTTTGCGGATCAATCCATTCAGCTCCGTATTTTATAAGTGGTACATTAGACAGAGGGTAGGAATAATTTTCTTCTTGTGAAGCCGGAAAAAAGTCCGGGTTAAAGGGTATGAACTGATCGCCTGTTTCATCAAATAAATAAACTCCGGTTTCAGAAAACAGAAATAGGGAATCATTTTGCAAATTAAGCAGGTAACGCTGGGGAAAATCATTTTTAACACTATATTGAAAATAATTCACTGTATCATTCCATTCATTGAGATTTGCCCTGTATGCCACATTCTCACCCCCAAGCCAAACGGTATTATTTTCGGTAAGTATAATTGAATACAAGGGGTTGATAAAGTCCGGATCAGGAACTTCAACATTCCAACTACTGTTACGGCGGCTTATAAAAAAATAGCCATCATTTGCTGCAACTGAGTATCTGTCTCCGAACGGTTCCCAGTTGATAAAATTTATATACCTGTTTTTTACGAGCAATGTTGATTTATGATTATTAATCAAAAACAAACCCCGGTTTGTCGCTGCAAGTATGCCAAAGGGAGTAGAGACAAGCTGGCGGCATTTCTCATTGAACCCTGATACTCTTTTATATATGTAGTTAATAGATTTTAGTCTGCTTACTTTCTTCCATGAAAACTGATCACCGGAAGGTGCTATGACTGCCACTGTTTCGGGCTGATATACCTCTGAAGAATTCTGTTTAACAGGGATTTCTTTTACGATTTCGAAATCATTTGTTACCGTGGCATTCTTTTTTCCAAAGATTCTGTTGAAAATATTTTTTCTGGTATTTGGGGGCTCCTGAACTTTTGATTTCTGTAATGAAGGCATAAGCGGTTCGAATGCATCCTTATCCGAATCAGCAGCGGTATCAGTTGCAGGAAGATCCGATTTTGGTGCATCCTTTCTGATAAGTACTTCGACTTCAGAATAATCCCTCACTTCAGAAAGGTAAAAGACACCTTCATTTGACGCTACATAAAGCTCGTCATTATGTGTGATGGAGGTAGTAAGATTTCCGCTGAGGCCCGGATAAAAACTGAAGTTGGTTACAGGCAGATTTAAATCTGCCCTGGTCAGTCCATACTGATGTGAAAGCCACAAACCTCCGCTTTTATCATACCCGATAGCAAATATCTCATCATCCGGCAAACCGTTTTGTTTGTTAATTGTATATCGCACATTGCGTGATAGCTTATCAACAACAACCGCTCCTCCCCCCAGAGTTGAAAATGCATACAGGCTGTCTCCTATCACTAATCCTTCTGACAATGTGTTATCAGCAATGTATCCATTATCATTTATCTGATAATCAAAGAAATTTATGCCATCAAACAGATTGAGCTTCCCATTGCTTAATCCTATCAATATCAACTCCTTGTTATAAGGCAGAGAGAAAAGAATATCAAGTTCACGGGTACGTTTTCCACCGGGTATTGATAATAGTGAGTCATTATCCAATCGGAATAATCCTTTGTTCTTAACATTTATAAATGTGTATTCAGAAGTAATAACCAACCCCGTGAAAGGCTTACCGGATTCTGAAGTGAGAAGTAACTCTCTCTCGTTGCTGTTTGTATTGAAACAACTAATATTTTTTTCGCTGTAAAACCAGACATCAATTCCGTTAAAAACAATTTTGGTGACTAACCCCTGGCTAGCAGAATCGCCTGATAATGAAACATACCAATATGCTCCATTATCGGATTTCTCAATATAGCCATAATCATTTTCACCTCCCACATAGATCTTTTCATCAAGGGGATTCATCTGGATTGAAAATGGGATAACCGGAATCCGGGCTGACGACCATTCCTGTCCATCGAAAGCAAGTATCCCCTTCCGGTTTGCAAACAGCATTACCCTGCTTTTATCCTGGCAAATTGCCCAGCTTTGATCTTCAATCTCCCTGCTTTCCTGATATTGAGTAAGTACCGGTGCACCTTCCTGTGCAGACAGAACAGAGACCAAAAATGCCAGACAGACCAGTAAAAAAGCTTTTTGCATTATTTCTGTACAATGAATTTCTGCAGTTAAAATGAAAATTAATTAAATAAAAATAAATTTTGTTAAAAGAACAAACTTAATATAAGGGTGAAAAATAATCCCGATACAGCGATAATGGTTTCCATAACCGTCCATGACTGCAATGTCTGTTTTTCATTCATTCCCAAGTACTTACTTACAATCCAGAATCCACTGTCGTTGACATGAGAAAGAATTGTTGCACCTGATGCAATAGCTATAACTATCAAAGCCATATTTGGCTGGTTATAATTAAAAACGGGTAAAATTGGAGCCATTATACCAGCTGCCGTTATCATTGCTACAGTTGCAGAACCCTGGGTAATTCTGACAACTGCAGAAAGCATCCATGCAAGAATTAAAACCGGAAATGATGAATCAGCAATTGTTTCGGCAAGTACTATCCCTATTCCACTGTCGACCAGAATCTGTTTCAATACTCCCCCGGCACCTGTCACCAGGATTATAATTCCTGCCGGACCAAGCGCTTTTGTACTTAGATCAAGGATAGTCTGTTTGGACATATTCCTTTTCAGGCAAAGAAGGATCGATAATAATGTAGCAATTATCAGTGCAGTAAAAGGATGTCCTATAAACACCAAAATATCAGTTATCAACGTTTGCTGAATAAGTTCATTCTGTATACCGGCATTTATGAACGTACTCATTAGAATAAGCAGCAATGGTGCACATATAATAAGCGCTATAATTCCGAAGGATGGCAAACCCTGAGGTATATCATTTTCATTAGAGATATCAAGAATCTCAGGTGGTGCAGGAATAATAATCTTTTTTGCAATATATCTTCCGAAAAAAGGGCCTGCTATGATTGCACAGGGGATTGCAACAGTCAATCCAAAAAGGATGACCCACCCGATTTCAACATTGAGAATATTAGCCACTGCCATTGGGCCCGGCGTAGGAGGCACCATTGTATGAGTTACCGCAAGTCCTGCAAGAAGAGGAATTGCATAGTACAATATTGAACGTTTTGAATCCCGGGTAAGTGCATAAACAATAGGTATCAGTATTATAAGTCCTACATCGAGGAAGATTGGTATTCCGACAACGAAACCGGTTATCATCAAAGCCCATGATGCTCTTTTTGTTCCGAACTTCTTTAAAAGATAATGGGCCAGCGATTTTGCTCCTCCAGAGCTCTCAAGCATCTGTCCGAAAATCGCACCAAGCCCTACAACTGTTGCAACAAAACCCAAGGTTCCGCCCATGCCTTCCTGAATACTTGAAGATATCTTTGAAAGAGGCATTCCGGCGAGTATTCCGACGAAAATGGAGGTTATCAGAAGAGAAATAAAGGCACTGAGCTTTAATTTCAGCACCATTAGCAACAACATAGAGACACCTATCAATACAATAAAAACAATATATGTTGCTGACATATTACTTTAATTTATGATTAATACTCCACTTATCCTATAATTGTGTTTTAAGATCTTCATTTTCAGCGGTTAATGGAAACTTAACAGGCATATTATCTCGTGATGAGCGGTAAATTGAAGTAAATAATTCCACAGTCCTTCTCCCATCTTCGCCTGTTACCAGAGGATCCCTGTTATTTTTAAGTGCATCTATAAAATCTTCAATCTGGCATTGCATATAATAAACTGTCGAATCGCAGTTATTAAATATCTCAGTATCAATAGCATTCCATTCCTTCAACATATTTTCCTCTCCCGGCACTGTCCACAGATCGTTCACCGGCGGTTCAGCAACACCGGACATTCCGGCAATGAACATTGCTCCTCCATCTGTCTGCACCCCAGTTGATGCCCCATTTTCACCATGGATATGAACTTTGCCATAAATGCCCGGTTTCTGTGAATTACTCACAAGTATGTTTCCGATAGCACCACTTTTAAATTTCACAATTGCTACGGCTGTATCATCTACCTCGATATACGGATGATTAAGGTTTCTCCATACTCCGTAAACTTCATCAATCTCCCCCATATACCACAACATAATATCAAGCTGATGAGGTGATTGATTTACAAGAACGCCGCCCCCTTCGTTTTCCCAGGTACCTCTCCAGGCATCAGAATCATAATAGGCTTTATCGCGCCATCCCAGCATAATAACTGTTGCCAGAACAGGTTTCCCGATCTTGCCATCCATGATAGCATCCTTGACTCTTTTTACAGGAGCATACCAGCGCCTTTGGCTTATCACTCCGAGTTTGACATTCCCTGTTTTACAGGCCTTTATTATTGCATCACAATCTTCAAGAGATGAAGAGAGGGGTTTTTCTACGAGTACATTTGCACCGGCCAGTGCGGCCTCAACGGCAGGCTGCCGGTGAAATTTATGAGGTGTACAGACAATCACCAGGTCGACATTATTTTCAGTTACCATAGCCGTGATATCCGAATATGGTTTTGCATTATACTTCTGTGCAAAGCTTAACGCCGATTCCGGGGTCCTGCTCCATACGGCTACAAGACGGGCACCGGGAATATTCAGAATGGCTTTGGCATGAAGGTGAGCGACTTTTCCGCATCCGGCAATGGATATATTGTATATTTTTTCGTTCATCAGGATATTTTATGGAACAAGAATTACTTTATTTAGATCCTCTTTTCTGCTATATAACTTGTCGAACCAGAGAGCTCCTTCCGACAATGGTGCAACTTTTGAGATCTGATCATCAACGCTGATCATTCCTATCTCAAGCAGATTCAGAACTACTTCATACTCACCACGGATAGCGCAGCTTCCCAGTACACTTAGTTCCCGTGTTACAACTTTCTGAAGTGGAAAATCAACCTTTGGTGATAGATTGCCGACCAACACTGCCTTTCCGCCTTTTCGCAAGACATCGATCGCAATATTCACGGACTCGCTCTTACCTACCGCTTCGAATGAAACATCCGCGCCGCGGTTACCCGTCAGAGCAAATATTTCATTTTCAATATTTTCAATTATTGACAGAAAAGTAAAATCTGCACCGGCGGTTTTTGCTTCTTCAAGCCGTTTAGAATTAATGTCAATTGCAATAATTAATGATGCCCCCGACAATTTCAAAAGTTTTATTATGAACACCCCGATAATACCGGCACCAATTACAACGCATTTATCTCCTGTTTTTATTCCTGCAATATTTATTGAGTGAAGGGCCACGGCAACAGCTTCAACCATGGCAGCCTGTTCAAAACTAACATTATCAGGGATTTTATAAAGGATATGCTGAGGAATTGTAATGTACTCTGCAAAAGCACCATCTCTTTTATAGGTTCCCGGTGATACACCAAGCACTTCGCGGTTGTCACTCAAATTATATCTGCCTTCAAGAGTGAACCAATCGTTTAATGGATAAACAGTCGAATCAAAAGTTATCCTGTCGCCTGATTTCCAGTTAATTACATTGACACCTGTTTTAATTATGATCCCTGACGCTTCATGTCCCATGATCATTGGGGGGATCCGTCTGCCTGTGCTGCCATCTAGTCCGTGAACATCAGATCCGCAGATCCCGCATGCCATAACCTTAACCAATACCTCATTGTCATGAACAACAGGATCAGGAACATCTTTGTAAACCAGTGTGTTATATTTTTCGAGAACCAGTGCTTTCATTGATTTGCTTATAAATTTTATCAGTATATGACAAATATAGCAAAAACGACCAAACGAATGTTAAAATATAATGTTGATGTAGGTTTATGCCATGGGGAAACACCGTAGGGACACGCCATGGCGTGTCTCTACGATGAATCACAACCTATTTAATCAGATTTTTGCATTAAATCAGATACCGGTTATTAAAGAACAAAGAATGATGTACCCCAGACACAACTGAAGATGACAACACCCATTATCAAAGTTGCGGGGGAGTATACTTTCAATGATGTATTGATATCCAGCTCAGAAAAATTGGTAACTACCCAGAAATAGGTGATTTTATAGCAATAATGGAATAACAATTCCGCTTAAAAATGCTTTTATTTTCAGAGAAGAGGTAAGAACAACAATTGCTATTATGCTAATTATTACAAGGACAGAAATCAGAAGGATGGACATAAAAGAAAAGATTACGGTTAAGAATTAAGTAAAAAACAGGTACGCAACAAGGATCGCGGCAATAACACCGGCAAGATCGGCTAGCAGACCACAACCTATAGCGTGCCTGGTATTCTTAATTCCCACTGAACCAAAATATACAGCAACAATATAAAAAGTTGTATCTGTAGCACCTTGCAAAGTACATGACAAGCGGCCAACAAAGGAATCAGCTCCATGAGTTGTCATGGCATCAATCATTAATCCGCGTGCGCCACTTCCGCTGAGAGGTTTCATCAATGCAACGGGCAGAGCGCCGACAAACTCTGTATCAAAACCCAGCCAGTTAAAGAAAAAGGCTATCCCTTTAATCATAAAACCCATTGCACCTGAAGCTCTGAAAATCCCTATAGCTACTAGTATAGCAACCAGAAATGGAATTATCTTGATAGCTATATTAAATCCTTCTTTGGCTCCCTCAATAAAGGCATCGTAAACATTTACTTTTTTTATTAGCGCCAACGATATGAATATCAATATCACGGACAGCAGAATAAAATTGGCAGCAAAAGTTGAAAGGGTTGTAATCTGTTCCTTTGGTAATGTGCTGAAATATAAAATAATGCCTGCCACAATTGCTGTAAAGCCGCCAAGATATGCCAGAACTACTTTGTCAAATAAATTAATTTTCTGAATTATGGCAACGCTTATAAGTCCGACAAGAGTTGCAAAAAAAGTTGCAATTAATATAGGGATGAAAATATCAGCAGGATTGGCTGCACCAAGCTGAGTCCTGTACACAATGATACTGATCGGGATAATTGTCAGACCTGATGCATTAAGAACCAGAAACATTATCTGAGGGTTCGAAGCTGACTCCTTATTTGGATTGACGTCTTGCATCTCTTTCATTGCTTTCAGGCCCATCGGTGTGGCTGCATTATCTAATCCCAGCATATTGGCCGAAATATTAAGAATTATTGAACCATATGCAGGATGACCCTTTGGAAGGTCGGGAAAAAGTCTGAGGAACAGAGGTCCGAAAAGACTGCCCATGATTTTCACGACACCACCCTTCTCTCCTACTTTCATAAACCCAAGCCATAATGTCAAAACACCTGTCAACCCAAGGGAAAGCTCAAATCCTGTTTTGGCATTTGAAAAGATTGAGTTAACCATGTCATTGAATATCTGGGTATTACCGGCAAATATCAATTGCCCAATGGCAACAATAAAACCGATAAAAAAGAATGCAATCCAGATATAGTTTAAAACCATGGGAGCAGTTTATGATGACGAAGATAATTATTAAAAAAGATATAAGGTAAGGGAGAAATAAGAAAATTAAAAGGATTGTCCAGCAGAGCAAGACTTAACTGCAAAGGGCGCAAAGCATCTTTTGTTTCATTTGGTTTACAGATTGAATCTTTACAGAACAAACAGAGAAGTAACCCATACACATGCAAAGACCACAAATCCAGTTACGATAGTAGTTGTAGAATAGACCTTAAGTGTAATATCAGGATCGATATCTGAAAAATTTGAAACCACCCAGAAATATGAATCATTGGCATGAGAAACAGGCATTGAACCGGCACCTACAGCAAGCATTGTAAATAACCTTCCCATCTCCGAATCGAGGCCCAGGATAGGGAGCATGGGTTCAACAAATGATACAGTTGTTATGATTGCAACAGTTGCCGATCCCTGAGCTGTTTTCATGACAGATGCAATCAAGAAAGGAATAACCAGACCAAGACTGGTACCTGTAAGAGCACGTCCAAGGACTTCCCCTGTCCCTGTTGCCTTAATGACCATTCCGAACATACCGCCGGCAGCGGTTACAATCAGAATCGGACCTGCCTTTTCAATGGCTTCGGTAAAAATTGAATTTATGGAATTAATTGATTTTTTCTTTATTAAGAATAATGCCAGCACAACACCGATTGCAAGGGCAATTATGGGTTCTCCCGGAAAATAAAAAAACTTGGATATCAGACTGTTGCCTCCTTTATCAACCAGATTAAGCAAAGATTTTATTGTAATAAGAAGTAAAGGGATTACTATAGGAAGCAATGAAAGGCCAACCGGTGGCAGAGAATCCTTTATCAGTTCAACATCTACTTCTATCTCATTTGCAGGTGGATAGTTCTTTCCTTTTGTAATCCATTTGCTCCAGAAATATGCTGCAATTGCTCCAGGTATTGAAAAAATAGTACCCGTAATTATCAGGTAACCAATATTTACATTTAAAATCACTGCACCTGCCAGAGCTCCGGGGTGAGTAGGAATCAGACAATGAACAGGAAGCATTGAACATGCAAGCACAGTCGCCATAAAGGGCATGGCTATTTTCGCTTTGGCACTGAATGACTTTGCAAGTCCGCTCAATATTATGAATCCTGAATCGCAAAATATTGGCATTCCTGTTATAAATCCTGTAATACCCAATGCCTGTGCACTTCTTTTTTCTCCGGTTTTTGAGAGAATATATCCTGCAATACTTAATGTTCCTCCTGTTTTATCAAGTGTAATTCCGATAATTGCGCCAAGGATTATTAAAAATCCTATTGACGCCATTGTGTTCCCAAAGCCTTCTTTAATAGTACTTATAACCTGGTTTGGAGGCAAGGTGGTAATTGCCAGAAAAAGTGAAACCAGAAAAAGGGCTATAAAAGCTTTAAGTTTGTATTTCGATGTAAGGACAATAATAGCAAGTATGCTAATGCCCACCAGAATTGAAACGATTGTTGTACTCATATTCCACCTGCGATGTTAATCCCTGTATAGGTCTTTTATAAGGTTATTTTTATACGTTGATTTTTAAATTATATTTGTCTTAAATGCATCAGTTTTCAAAACTAACTTTTAAAATTTAATCTGATGAAAAAAAGATTTTTTTTCTGCTTCGTGAGCCTAATTCTTTTCTATTTTTTAAGTCCCATTGCCTTTGCTCAGGATATTTTACTCCCATTACCTGACAAAACCGGTGGCATGCCTTTGATGCAGGCACTGAATGAAAGACAATCCATAAGAACTTTTAAAAAAGAAAATCTGACCCCGCAGCAATTATCTGAGGTACTATGGGCTGGGTGGGGAATTAACCGGCCTTCTGACAATAAAAGAACTGCACCATCCTCAAGAAATGTACAGGAAATAGACGTTTATGTATCCCTTCAGAGTGGACTATACCTGTATGTAGCTGAAAGCAACACTCTTAAACAGATTCACAATAAGGATATCAGATCCTTCTGCGGTACACAGGATTATGTTGCAGATGCTCCTGTAAATATTGTTTACGTATCCGATATGGGAAAAATGGGTAAAAAAGAAGGAGATGAAATTAAGGACTCCGATCTCTTTTCTTCATGGGCCAATACTTCATTTATCGCTCAGAATGTATACCTCTACTGTGCTTCAGCTAACCTTGGTTGTGTCATCAGAGGATTGGTAGCCCGTGATCAGCTTGCCCCTCAAATGGGTTTAAGATCAAACCAGCGGATTATACTTTCGCAATCTGTCGGAATACCTCAGTGATTAATCTCCTTTATATATATGTCTCTGAAAGCAAGGTCAGTGCCATGAGCCTGAAGTTCAACCGGTAAGATCTTTCCCGATAAACATTGATATAAAGCACTCACCCTGAAGCATTGTAGCTAAATACTTGTTAATCATTCCTTTATCATACTCCATTTCCTGACCATTTAACTTAGAAACCGATTTTTCAAGTATCTCCCTGACATTGATTCCATACATCCCTTCTTTTGAGGTAATTGATGGCAGTGCTATGTTCATTGCAGATTTTGCTGCTGTTGCTGACACTTCAGGGTTATCATTTCTGTTTCCCTTACTTGTTTTACATAGCCGTCAAATGCCGGTGCTTCATAAGATTTGTTTCCCGAAATACAGATTTCATACAAGGCTGCAGAGGCAGAATAATCTTTCCAGTCTGTGAGGGTCTTGAAACAAATTTCCCGCATTTCCGGGTTTCCGTTTTC
>JBBRVC010000031.1:0-27998 GCA_038247205.1 Bacteroidales bacterium | reverse complement strand
TTATTAACAAAATACTTTGTGTATCATGGAAGAAGTAAGAAATAACCCGGGCGGTCAAACATTGGGTATCGCTGCCCTGATTACAGCAATAATAACATTCATTCTTGCAGTGATACCTTGTCTGGGCGTCGTTGCAATTGTTCCGGGTATAATAGCAATAGTGCTGGCTTCGATAGGATTATCGCAGGCAGCAAGAAGAAATGAACCAAGGGGCTTGTTAATTGCCGGTCTAATCATCGGTATTATAGCATTACTCATTGGTTTTTCCCAGGTTTTTGTTGCCGGGAAAATCGCTCAGAAGGCAGACAAATGGCCGAATGACATTCAGAACATAATAAATGATGTTCAGGATAATGTTATAAAAGATATGGAAGATGCCAATGTTTCCATTAAAGTCGAAAGCAACGGAGAAAAGGTTGAAATAAACGTAGACAGGAAAGAAAAAGTTGAACAGCTGGAGGAGCTGGAGGGTGTGAATACAGAATCAGAGGACACTCTAACCCTGAAAAAATAATATAGTGCTTCAATTTAAGGTAGACATCAGACATCATCCTTACCTTATTATCAATTTAATTCTTGCCGGGGTAATATTGCTGATCATGGCTTACTCCGGCATTTTTTCACCTGAAACAGACAATTACCCCGTTGTATGCATCCATGAAAAACTTACAGGAGAGCCGTGCATTTCCTGCGGCTTGTCTCACGGATTTTCACTGATCTTAAGAGGTAGAATCAGTGAAGCATACCAATGGAATTTATACAGTATGAGGGTCTTCCTGCTTTTTGCATTACAATTTATTATGAGAATTACTTTCTCTGTTCTGTATGCGAAGCATCCGGGAATCAGCAGGCAATTGATTACTATGGATAGTCTTGGAAGCGGAGTGATGCTACTGATAGTATTCTGGCCATTTCTAAGGAGTATTTTTTACTTTTTGTAGTTAACATTAAAGCCCAGGGGTCATTATGTTATCTCTTTTGAGAGCCTGTAATATTTGCCTGGTACATAGAAGTACCTAATCATCCAGATCATTCAGCAACTCATATAAGATGCTGCTTTCAAATCCTTTTGATAAGCCAAACCTCAGTAATTTACCCTTAAGATCATATTGATTTTTCGCTCTGGTTGTCTTGCGGTGTGCGGTAATCAGCGACTTTATTACCTTTCTGTATTCTTCATTATCAATTTCTTCCAAAGCAGACCTTCTGATTTCACTGGCTAGTCCCTTTGATTTAAGATGTGCTGCAATCTTTATCCTGCCCCACCTGTTATGCCTGAATTTGTCTCTTACAAAAGCTTTGGAGTACCTTTCTTCGTTTATAAAATTATCTTTTACAAGGGCATTTATAATCTTATTTTCATCTTCGGAGGGGACATCCCACGCCTGCAATTTTTTCCTTATATCGGATGAACAGTATTCAATCCTCGAGCAAAGAGCCATTGCTTTTGAAAGAGCCGTTTTATATAATTGGCTTTCAGGCATTTTTTATTCCTTTTGCGATTCTTGGCTTTCCATTTATATCGGGCATAACTGCTGCATTTGTGAATCTGTATAATTGAAATAGTTCGAGCATCTCCGTTCCAAAAGCTTCATTTATCTCGAAATAAACTTTTCCTCCCGGAGCAAGGATTTTTTTTGATAACTCAAGTATTGCCCTGTAGTATTTCAGTGGATCAGAGTCGGGGACAAAAAGTGCTTTATGCGGTTCGTAATTCAGGACATTGTCATTTATGAATTGCTTTTCAACCTCCCTGACATAAGGTGGGTTGCTGACGATAATGTCTGTATTTAGAAAGAGACTGTGATCCAGCGAAAAAAGATCGGCAGTTATAAGTGTAACATTTACACTATTATTTTTATTATTCTCCCGGGCAATCTCAATTGCTTTTCCTGATAGATCGATGCCAGTAATCTCAGCTTCTTTAAGATTGGCCGCTAAAGCAATTGCTATGCAACCCGAACCGGTACCCACATCCAGTATTTTTCCCCTGAACCCTTTGTTTTCATTTATCACTAAATCAACCAGTTCCTCCGTTTCAGGTCTAGGGATAAGGGTTGAGTCATTGACCTTTATGGTGCAATTATAAAAATCTGTCTCCCCCAGGATATACTGTACGGGTCTTCCCTTTACCAGTTCTTTACAAATATCAATGATCCTATGAGACTGATCAACAGATACCTTATTTTCGGGCATTGCCAGGTGATGCAACTTTGAGGTTCCTGTTACAGTCTTGATAATAATGCTTGTCAGGGCACTGATCTCTGTATCCGGATAGATCCCTGTAAGCTGAGATGATAAATATTGTCTGATATCTTTTATTGTTTGTATATTCATACCCATATGTCAAAATTAGTACTTTCAGGTCAATGCGGGAGAATGTAGATATAAAATTCATGCAGAGGTGTCTAGAATTAGCGATCAGGGCTGAAGGACATACCTACCCGAACCCGATGGTGGGGTCGGTTATTGTTAATAATGGGGTAATTATCGGAGAAGGGTATCATCTGAAAGCCGGGGAACCACATGCTGAAGTAAATACAATAAATAGTGTGTCCGGCAGGGAGTTGCTCAGTAATTCAACTCTGTATGTAAATCTTGAGCCATGTTCGCATACGGGAAAGACGCCACCATGCGCCGACCTTATCATATCTCACAAAATACCGAGGGTTGTTATTGGTGTTGTAGATACAAGTGACAAGGTATCGGGAAGAGGAATTAAAAAATTGAAAGAGGCAGGTATTGAGGTAGTTACAGGCATTTTGGAAAAGGATTGCAGGTATCTGAACCGGAGATTCTTTACATTTCATGAAAGAAAGAGACCATATATTACACTCAAATGGGCACAGAGCCCGGATGGTTTTATTGATATAAACAGACAGGAGGGACAAGCTATTGGCCCAACCTGGATAACCGGGAAGCCGGAAAGGATTCTTGTGCATCGCTGGAGAGCATCCGAACAGTCTATTCTTGCAGGAGGAGAAACTTTCAGAAAAGATAATCCGCTTTTGAATGTTCGTGAATGGAAAGGTGATGATCCTGTAAGGTTGATACTTACCGGCTCGGGAAAACTCGGAGCTCTTGCAGTATATTTCATTGACGGCAGAACAATCATCTTCACACGTGATATGAATGCGACTTACGAGCATGCGGAAAAGATTGTTCTGAATCATCAGGATCCCTCATCGGAGCAGATTTTGAACTACCTGTATAGTGCTGGTATACAGTCATTAATGATTGAGGGAGGAGCGATGGTGCTTGAACATTTTATTGCGGCAGGCCTCTGGGATGAAGCCAGTATCTTCATCGGAAACCAGAAATTCATATCGGGGATTAAGGCTCCAATCATTACAGGGAAGACAGTTTCTGAGACTATTTTCAGCTGTAGCAGGCTGAAAATGATACATAAAGAGGACTCTTTAGGCAGGATTAAGATTTGTTAATGTAGTAATTATTCATATTTTTGATGTTGGTTAGTTAATCTTTTAAATTTTGAGTATGAAAAAGAACTTGTTTTTTCTGGTAATCATCCTGATATTCATTCCGGTATCTGTTCTAGGTCAGAATGGGAAAAAGAATTTCAAAGCAGGAAATGAGTTTGTTGAAAATTTGAAATATGATGATGCTATTGCCCAGTTTACAAGTGCAATCGGCCTGGAACCCTCTAACTCTGAGTATTACATTGCCAGGGCTAAAGCCTATGAAATGCTTCTCAAATATGAAG
The DNA here is from genome assembly GCA_038247205.1 of Bacteroidales bacterium. Lineage (GTDB taxonomy): Bacteria > Bacteroidota > Bacteroidia > Bacteroidales > VadinHA17 > LD21. The sequence continues at coordinate 24,274 of JBBRVC010000031.1, read as the reverse complement.
AAGCTACCCAGGATTATGAAAAATCGCTCGTGTTTGAACCAAAAAACAGTGATGCTATGGTAAGCATGGGTTCTGTTTTAAATAAAACCGGAAAATACCCGGAAGCGTTGGTTCTTCTGAATAAAGCATCGGGAGCTGATAAAAGAAATTCAGCAATTTATCCCGCCAAAGTTATTACCCTTATCGGACTTGAAAGATACGATCAGGCGCTAAAGGTGTCAGATACGGCAGTACTTACAAAAGATACTCCGATGAATTATTACTACCGCGGAATATGCTACACTAAACTCAATAATGAAGCATTAGGTAAAAAAGAACTTGAGAAAGCAATATCTAAAGACAAAAAGCTGGCTGAACCCCGGCTCGCACTTGCAGAGCTTCTTTTAAATTCTGATACACAGGAATCTATGAATCAATGCAATGAGGTAATCAGGAACAATGATCGTAACACTGACGCATATCTTATGAGGGCGAGGGTATACAAGAAAAATCTTGACTATCCCAATGCTATTAACGATATATCTAAAAATATCCTTATCGACCCTTCAAATCCTGTTTTTTATCTTTCAAGAGGCATCTGCTACCAGGAATTTAATCAGCATACAAATGCCATAAATGATTTTTCGAAATACATAACACTAAACCCGGATGATCCGGATGTTTACTTTTCAAGGGCGCGCTCATACGAGGAGATAATGAACTATGATAAAGCAATGGCTGATTATAACAAGATCACAGTTCTTTCAGAGTTTGATATGAAAGCCCGGAAGATGCTTAAAGATGCTCAGACAAGGCTTTATGAACTCAACAGGGAGGCTGATGCTCCTGAAATTATTATACTAAGCCCTGCCATCGCGGACAATGTGGTTGAATTAAAAGGCAACCTAAATACTATTACAATATCCGGCAAAATAAAGGAGAAGAGTAAAATAGACACTCTTCTTGTAAATAATCATAAGATTCTTTTCAGTGAGAAAAAAAATGGTGAAAATGAGTTTATTGCAAATGTAGATGCTACCGGAACAGATGAGATAGTCATTCTTGTCCGTGATGAGTATAACAATGAGAAGGTCATGAATCTTAAATTGAAGAGGACTGAAATAAATGCTCCTAAGATCTCCATCTTAGCCCCTTATACCTCTGATGAAAGCATTGTATTTCTCGATGAAATAAAGCCTACACTCTTTATTGAAGGAAAAATTGAAGATGAGAGCCAGATAAAATCCATTGAAATTGATGGTGTAATAGCCAGTTACAGGCGTGATCAGCTAAATCCCGGTTTTACTGCAAGTATTGATGTGGCTAATATCAATAAATTCTCAGTGATTGCCGAAGATATTTATGGTAACCGGCAGGTTACCGAATTTCAGCTGAACCGTGATAACGGCCTTCTCGCTCAAAGTAATCCGATGGGAAAAACATGGGTGGTATTTATCGAAAATTCAAGCTATGAAACATTTGCAAGTCTTGACGGACCGATCAAAGACGTAAACACCATTCAGAGAGCTCTTACCAATTACCAGGTTAATAACTTTATTCATAAAAAAGACATGACTAAGGCTGAGCTGGAGAGGTTTTTTAATATCGAGCTTCGCGATCTTGTAAAGACAAATCAGGTTAAATCATTAATGGTCTGGTACGCAGGTCATGGTAAATTTATTAATGAAGTCGGGTACTGGATTCCTGTTGATGCAAAAAGGGATGATGAATTTACTTATTTCAATATCAATGCATTAAAGGCCGGGATGCAGAGTTATACAAGTCTTACTCACACTCTGGTTGTCTCTGATGCATGTGAATCAGGACCAAGTTTTTACCAGGCAATGAGATCGGCTAATGAAGAGCCAACGTGCGACGATGTAAAGGCCACATCTTTCAAATCAGCCCAGGTTTTCTCTTCTGCAGGTTATGAACTGGCTGTCGATAATTCGCAATTCACACAGACATTCGCGAATACTCTCATAAATAATAAAAATGCATGCATCCCAATAGAAAGTGTTGTTAAGAGTGTTACTGCTGCAGTTGACAATATTAAACAGCAGAAACCCCAATTCGGAAAGATAGCCGGGCTGCAGGACGAGAATGGCACATTCTTCTTCATAGCAAAATAACGATTTTTATGTCATACAATCTGTTTTCAGGAAGCCGGACAAAATTAATTGTCTGGCTCTTGCTATTATCTGCAGGTCCGGCTATAAAGGCAGAAGCCCAGAAGTATTTCTTTGATAATTATGGAATTAAGCAGGGACTGAGTGAACAAAAGGTTTACACGCTTATCCAGGATTCAAGAGATTATATCTGGCTTGGTACAGCTAATGGTGCTTCACGTTTTGATGGGAAAAAGTTCGAAAACTTTTCATCAGGCGATGGTCTGGCATTGGGAGGAGTAAGGAGTATACTTGAAGATTCTAACGGTAATATATGGTTCGGACATCTTAACGGAGGAGTAAGCATGTTCAATGGACAAGCATTTGAGCAGGCGGCATTTGACACTATAAAATTAACCGGCGATGTGACCAGTATTAAACAAGTTAATGATACAACACTCTGGATGACATCAATTTATGATGGAGCTCTGCGTGTTGAATTTCCGGTAAAAGATATCGGGCATATAAAAGCAAAACAATTTGGCGGCAAGGATGGATCAAGCTTTCAGATCTCGGGTTCAGCATCCACAAAAGCCGGGGATTTCATTACAATAGCAGATGTCGGAATGCGAAGGTTTGTTCCGTCTGAAGACAGATTTGAAAATTACAGGATGCCTCATATGACAACCTATTTCAACCCTACCTGTATGCTTGAAGATTCAAATGGGAATATTTGGTTCGGGACATACAACGGAGGGGTATATAAATATATCATGTCGGAGAGCAGGATGGAAATCAAAGATCTCATAAAAGACGGTATGTCAAGCAATTGGATCACATGCATCACTGAAGACAGCCGGAACAGGATCTGGGTAGGAACATGGGGCGGTGGAATTGCCATGTATGAAAACGACAGCCTCTGCATTTTTAATGAATCTGTCGGATTAACGGCAGCAAGAATATTCGACATAATTGAAGACGTTGAAGGGAATATCTTAATTGCTGATCAGAATACCGGATTAACCATCTTTAAGGGTGATGCATTTGTCACTATAAATGAGAAGGAAATATTGCCCAATCCGAATGTTAATGCAATATTTCAGGATGATACAGGCGCCCTCTGGTTTGGCACAAATACAGGTATATCAAGGTATTACCCGGGTTCAGATAAAAAGCCTTTAATTTATGATGAGGCTCATAATTCAATATTTGAAGATATCAGATTTTTCAGAGAGGACAGAGACGGGAACCTGTGGATCGGTGCATCTGCAGGAGGCGTTATAATGTATAATATGAAAACCTCTGCGTTTGAATCCCAGCCGTATATCAATTCAACAATTTATCGTGACGGACAGGTAAAAGCGCTGGAGATTGACCGTAATAACAATCTGTGGATAGGTACAAACGAAGGAGTTGCAGTAGGAACAATAAACCAGAATAATTTTCACCGGTACACCCTGATGGATAGTATTACTATTAAAATTATCTCTGCCCTGTATTGTGATCCCACCGGCAATATGTGGATAGGGATTGAACCAAACGGAGAAAATCCCGGACTTTACAGGTTTGAACAGAAAGGTGAAAAATTTATCCCTATGAAGGCTTTGTCAGGAATTATTCCTAAAACGATGGTCATGGACAATGACGGAGTTTTATGGATCGGATCAGGTGCCGGACTGATAGCTTTCAGGAATGATTCAATCATCTCAAGAGTTACCCAGGACGATGGACTTCTTTCGAATAACATCAACCTGCTGGCGGATGGTGGCGACGGGAGTATATACATTGGTACCAACAACGGATTGAACAGATATTTCCCACAGAGTAAAAGAATCTTTTCATATACCGAAAGAAATGGGTTTATAGGTATTGAGACGCGTCAGAATGCTGTTTATAAAACAGTTACAGGAGATTTGTGGTTTGGAACTGCTAACGGTGCAACGAGGCTCAGACAATCAAAGATGTTTTCAAAGGGTCTTGGGCCTTTGACACACATCAACGATTTACAGGTAAACTATGAACCTCGAACTATGAAATCGGGAATGAAGCTCAATTATAAAGAGCGTTCCATCCTGTTTGATTACTACAGTATATGTCTTACTAATCCCGATGTTGTAAAATACAAAGTTAAGCTTGAGGGAGCCGACCCCGACTGGCAGCCGGTTACGAACCAGACCAGGGCAAACTACCCGGCACTTCGCCCCGGCAAATATACTTTTAATGTTATAGCGAGTAACAGTGAAGGGATCTGGAATACAGAACCTGTAAAATTTGATTTTACAATTAAGCCTCCTTTTTATTTCACATGGTGGTTTGTTCTTTTCATTGTTATTCTTGTAACAGTACTTATCATAGCATATATTAAGCTCAGAGAGCAAAACCTTATAAAGGAAAAACTGATCCTTGAAGAAAAAGTGGAGGAAAGAACTGCTGAGGTAGTTTTAAAGAGTATGGAGATTGAGGAAAAGAACAGGGATATAACTGCCAGTATAAGGTATGCGGAGCGTATTCAGAGAGCCATGCTTCCGAGGGAGGATACTTTTCAGGATACATTCGTTCTTTTTATGCCAAAAGATATAGTTTCAGGCGATTTCTACTGGATGTATGATAATGGCGACCATCAGTTTATTGCCGTATGCGACTGTACAGGTCACGGGGTACCGGGGGCGTTTATGTCTATTATTGGACACAACTCTTTGAATAAGATTGTAAGGGAGTACGGTATAACACGTCCTTCCGCAATCATGGATATGCTTAATACAGAGGTTCTTAAGGCTCTTGCCCAAAGAAATGAGGAGACCATAAATGATGGAATGGATATGACTCTTATAGCATTTGACAAGAAGAATTATACTCTCGATTTTTCGGGGGCATATAATTCCATGTACCTTGTCAGAAATGGAGAAGTTATGGTTTATAAAGGCGACAGGTTCCCGATAGGGATGGCAGCAATAGGCAGTAAAAAGAATTTCTCGAACCAGAGTGTTGAAATAAAGTCGGGTGACATGGTGTATATGTGCTCAGACGGATATGCTGACCAGTTCGGATCGGAAGAAGTCAAAAAATATAAATCGGGAAATGTGAAGAAATTACTTGCTAAGATATGGGATCTTACAGTGGAAGAACAGCGCTCAAGGCTTCATAATGAGATCCTGGACTGGAAAGGTGAATTACAACAGGTCGATGATATTCTTTTTATAGGAACCAGAATGCCGTGAACTAGATCTTGGCAATTTTACGCCAGTCTTCAGCTATCCTGTCGGTTCTGTTGAGTGCTATGATAACTTCCTCTGGAGTATTTACTATCTCCCAGATCTCCTTATGTTCGAACCTGAGGAAATTGTTATCGACCATATTTTCAAGGAAATCAAGCAGACTTTTATAAAATCCGAGGGTATTAAGAATTATGACCGGGCCATTAAAAAGACTAAGCTGTTTAAGAGTGATGGCTTCTGTAAGCTCCTCCAGGGTGCCTACTCCTCCGGGTAATGCTATTACAGCATCGGACATTGCAAACATTCTCCTTTTTCGTTCTCCCATATCTGGAGTAAGGATCATTTCCTGCACACTGTGATGTCCCCAGCCTTCATCCTTCATAAAGGATGGCAAAACACCTGTTATCTTACCTCCATTTTCGAGAACTGCATCGGCAAGACTTCCCATAAGACCTATACCACCTCCTCCATATACAACCTGTACCCCGGATTCAGCCAGCAATGAGCCAAGCTTAGAAGCGGCTGCAAAATATTGATTATCTATTCTATTGCTGGAAGAAGCAAATACACATACTCTCATAAGAAAGGTTAAAGCCTTTACAGAAATTGTAATGCATAAAATTTTTTAACTAGAGGAGCGCATTCAGTTTAGTAACAAAATTGGCTTTCGGAACAGCACCAACCTGCTTGTCGGCTATTTTGCCATCCTTGAAGAAAAGTACAGTGGGAATATTCCTGATATTGTATTTTGATGCGACTCCGGGATTGCTGTCAACATCACATTTTGTAACCAGGGCTTTCCCTTCAAATTCTTTTGAGATCTCATCAATGATTGGAGCAACCATTCTGCATGGGCCACACCATTCTGCCCAGAAATCAACAATAACCGGTTTGTCGGATTTGATTACTACATCTTCGAAATTACCATCATTTACCTCTAATGCCATGATAAAAATTTATAAGTGTTTGTCTGAAATCAACTGTCCCAAAGATAGCTAATTAACTTTGAATTCAATGCCGGGATGATCTTCGAGATATGAGATTAATTCGTTATTAAGTCTTACCCTGCAGGTCCTGGAAAACATAGGAAGCGAGATCTTATCATCATTATCCATGAAAAGAAACTTAATTTCCGTATCACCCTTATGTTCATTAATAAGTTCCCTCAACTCGGTTATCATTTCAGGACTGATATTCTCAATATTTATTTTCAGAGTAACTGATTTAATAAGTTCATCCTTAACGCTTGAAAGGAGAGTTATTTTCTTTATGCTGAACTCCAACTCATCTTCCTTAAATCGGCGTTTCTGAACTCTTCCCTTTACAAGAAGATAATATCCCATTGTAAAGAATTTGCTGTTCTCAAGATAATCCTTGTCAAACAGCATGAACCTGAAAGAATCAGAATAGTCCTGAAGAGTAAATGACCCGTAAGGCTTACCGTTTTTACCTATCCCGTTTCTGGTTTCTATTATCATACCGGCCACAACAACTTCCCTGTCGAGATATTCGCGAAGATTCTGAAGATCAGCCAGATTTGCGGTTGCAAAAGTATTTATTTCAAGCTTAAAATCATCGAGCGGATGTGATGATAGATAAATACCGATTACTTCCTTTTCCCTGTTCAGCTTCTCAAGCTTTGGCCAGTCAGGGCACCTTGAAGGTTCGGGTTTTATCATGTCAAAGCCACCTGTCTCTCCGAATAATGACTGCTGGCTGGAATTCTTTACATTCTTGGCATTATTCCCATACCTGATTAGACTTTCAATAAAGCTTGATCCTTTTGTATCGAGTGAAAAATACTGGGCTCTAATAGTTTCAGGAAAACAATCAAATGTACCGGCAACAGCCATTGCCTCAAGATTTTTTTTGTTTAAAGCTGTAAGATTAACCCTCTCAACCAGGTCGTATATATCTTTATATAAGCCATTTTTCCCCCGTTCATCAATTACCTGTAATACTGCACTTTCGCCAACTCCCTTTATTGCGCCGAGTCCGAATCTTACGTTTCCATCCTTATTTACTGTGAACTTAAGATTACTTTCATTGATATCAGGACCCAGGACTTCCATTCCCATCCTGCGGGTTTCATCCATAAAAGTTGTGATCTTCTTAATATCACTGATATTGCGGCTTAGAACTGCGGCCATATATTCTGCCGGGAAATTGGCTTTAAGATAGCCGGTCTGAAACGCAACAAGCGCGTAACAGGTTGAGTGTGATTTGTTAAAAGCATATTGGGCAAATGCTTCCCAGTCTGACCAGATCTTGTTTACTATGGTTACATCATACCCTTTTTTGCCGCATCCTTCCTGAAACTTTAATTTCATTTCGTCCATCAGAGAACGCTTCTTTTTCCCCATCGCTTTTCTAAGGGAATCGGCTTCACCTTTTGTGAACCCGCCCAATTCCTGCGAAAGAAGCATCACCTGCTCCTGGTAAACCGTGATGCCGTAAGTATCGCTCAGGATCTTTTCCATAGCAGGGAGAGGATAGTCAATAGCCTCAGAACCATGTTTCCTCCGTATGAATTTGGGGATATACTCCATCGGACCGGGCCGGTAAAGGGCATTCATTGCTATCAGATCCTCAAACCGGTTGGGAACAAGTTCCTTGAGATATCTTTTCATTCCCGTCGATTCAAACTGGAATATCCCGGTGGTTTCACCGTTACTGAACAGCTCGAAAGTCTTTTTATCGTCAAGGGGAAGGTTTTCAAGGTCAATTGTAATACCTCTTGTGGCTTTAATATTATCAACAGCATCCTTGATTATCGACAATGTCTTTAAGCCAAGGAAGTCCATCTTCAGCAAACCCACTGATTCCACATGGTTTCCATCGTACTGGGTTGCATAAAGGTCTGTATCTTTTGCTGTGCAAAGCGGAATGTAATTATCAAGCGAATCTTTCCCGATAATTATGCCACATGCATGAACTCCTGTCTGTCTTACCGAACCTTCCAGAACTGAAGCATATTTGAGCGTCTGGGCAATTAATTTATTTGAAGATTCTCTTTCTTTCGCAAGTTCCGGTACCTCGGTATAAGCTTGTGCCAGAGTTATTCCCGGCCTGTCGGGAACGAGTTTTGCTAATCGGTCAGCATCGGGAAGAGGAAGCTTCTGTACTCTTGCAACATCCCTGATCGCCATTTTAGCGGCCATTGAGCCAAAGGTGATAATATGCGCCACTTTATCGTGGCCATATTTATTAACAACATATTTGAGAACTGAGTCACGGCCGTCTTCATCGAAATCAATGTCTATATCTGGCATTGAAATACGATCGGGATTCAGGAAACGCTCAAACAGGAGGTTGTACTTTATTGGGTCTATATCAGTGATCCTCAGGCAGAAAGCAACAACCGATCCGGCTGCAGATCCGCGGCCCGGACCTACTGAGACTCCCATTTCCCTAGCTGCTCTCAGGAAATCCTGCACAATAAGGAAGTAACCGGGGAATCCCATCTTGGCGATGGTTTCAAGTTCAAAGTCGATACGATCGGTATGTTCTTTGGTCAGTGTTGCCCATTTCTTTTTTGCCCCCTCGTAAGTCAGAAACCTGAGATACTCATCCTTGTCAGTATGTCCATCAGGCAGCTCGAATTCCGGCATAATAGGGTCGTGGTCAAGCTTATATTTTTCGATCTTTGCAACCAGGGCTTCCACATTGGTTACAGCTTCAGGAATGTCGCTGAAGATCTTCAGCATTTCTTCCTCGCTTTTAAGATATTCCTGTTTTGAATATCTTAGCCTGTTGGGGTCATCTATGTCTTTCGCCGTATTGATGCAAATCAGTCTGTCATGGGCTTCCGCATCTTCAGCGTTGATGAAATGAACATCGTTTGTGGCAATAATTTTTACACCATGCTTAGCTGATAATTTTTTAAAAGCCTCCACAACTTTTTGCTGAAGGGGAAATGCAGACCGGTCGGCATACGGATCGTAAGTTTCGTGTCTCTGGATTTCAAGATAAAAGTCATCACCGAATATTTCGGTATAACTCTTAAGTGCAGCCTCGGCGCCGGCCATGGTTCCGTTAAGTATCTCATCCTGAACCTCTCCTGCCAGACAGGCCGATGAGGCTATTAATCCTTCATGGTACTGCGCTAAAAGTTCTTTATCAATACGTGGCTTATAGTAAAAGCCTTTTATCCAGGCAGTTGAAATAAGCTTTATAAGATTTTTGTAACCTTTAAGGTTCTTTGCAAGCAGAATAAGGTGGTAACCCGAGCGATCCTCTTTAACATTTACCTCGCCAATTGGTTTTTTTGCTACATAAACCTCGCAACCGATTATTGGCTTTATACCCTTTTTTATTGCAGCATTATGGAACTCCTTCACGCCAAACATGTTTCCGTGGTCAGTTATTGCTATGGCTTCCATCCCAAGGGATTTCGCCTTATCTATTAATGATGGAATACTTGAGGCTCCATCAAGAATAGAGTACTGTGTATGAACATGTAAATGTGAAAATGCTGCCATGAATAGGAACTATAATATATAGTGTGGTTAGTCACAAAAATACTCAAAATAGTGTTTATAAGATTTCAGAAAGTATAAAATTTATCCGTTGCATCAGGATAGTAAATTGCAAATTCAAACCTGCTGTATGTTAATTGAGTCAATTTTATCATAAGAAGCTGAATTAAATTGGGGAAAATAGTGTAAACGACCCCTCGGCAAGACAGTTATGGACTTCCAGAGTATAAACCAATTGCCAACTTTGTCCTTACCTACAGGATTGGGAATGATCTATACTCTGACAGGCGAAAGGGACAAACGCATTAATGTCGGCAAATCTTCCCGACGGACAGCAGGAAGAGGATTTTCACTATAATAATAGTATTAACTCGGATCTGACAATTAATTATTCAAAGGAATTGTTCGAAGGATTTTCCGTTAATTATGGTTCAGAAATACTTAAGTTCTTTCCTTCAGATCGAATCATGGACAGACTGGAGACGTACTGGTTTTCCGGCATTGGTCAGGGCAACTGGGGCAGTTACATCTGAAATACCCAGAAGACTACCTTACCCGGATGAAGAAAGAATTTATAATGGTGAAAATATGCCGACAGGCCTTACTATAACCAGTCGCGTCTGGTGGGATTCGATATAATTTGACCTTATTACTTGTATTCACTTGTTCAAATAAATATTTCCTGTTATCTTTGCAGCCACAATTTTTTAAACAGTTAAATAAATTAAGCGTAAGAATTAATGGCAGTTAAAATCAGATTAGCTAGAAAAGGCCGTAAGAAAAAGGCTTTCTACCACATCGTGGTAGCTGATAGCAGGTCGCCACGTGATGGCAGATACATTGAAAAGATCGGATCGTATAATCCGATTACTAACCCCGCTACAATCGAACTCGACTTCGATAAAGCGCTTGGTTGGCTGCAAAATGGCGCACTTCCTACAGATACATGCAGGGCAATCCTTTCTTTTAAAGGTGTCCTGATAAAGAAACACCTTCTTGAAGGTGTGAAAAAAGGTGCTTTTGACGATGCTGAAGCCACAAAACGTTTTGAGGAGTGGATGAAGCAGGCGGAAGCCAAAATTGAAGCAAAAAAATCAGGTCTTGAGAAATCCCTGGATGATGAGGCAGGAAGCAAACTTGATAACGAAAAACGCATAAATGAAGCCAGAATTGCTAAATTAGCAAAGAAAAAGGCTGAAATTCTTGCGAAAGAAAACGCTGCTGCAAGAGCCATCGTGGCTCCTGAAGAAGAAGAGGCTGAAGAAAGCAATGCTCCGGTTTCAGACGAGACATCAGCTGATGAGGCATCAACTGAACAGCCTGCAGAGGAAAAACCACAGGAATAGTAAAGTAAATGCCCGGGCGGATCTGAGATCCAATGGCTTATAACAGAGAGATATTATTAGGACGGATAACAAAAATCCATAGCTACGATGGCTCTGTAACGGTCAGGCTCGATAAAGCATTTATTGAAAATATACCAGAAATGGAATCAGTCTTCCTCGAAATAGAAGGGAGACTGGTTCCTTTTTTTATATCACGCTCCGATTATTCCGGTGCAGAAATCATCAAACTGACATTTGACGATTATGGCAGTTCTGAAAAGATGAGAGAGTTCCAGGGAGTAAGAGTATTTTTAACAACCACCGGTAATATTAAAAGCCTTTCTCCCGATAATACTGATGTATCAGGATACAAGATCTTCCTTCAGGATAAAACATTGCTGGGAACAATAAAAGATATTATCCATAACCCCGGTCAGTCGCTGTTAAGCGTACTATCAGCAAACGGCAAAGAGATTCTGATACCCTTTCATGAAGATTTCATTGCAAGCATCGAACCCGGTAAAAAAATCCTTATTATGAGCCTTCCGGAAGGCCTCATCGAAATCAATTAGGCATCTTTATTGCATTTCACATGCAGCTAATCAACTTTTTGCCAGTCTTTTGGTTAAAAATATTTATAATTAAAAACTATATCAATATGAAAAGGCCAATCTTTTTGACACTATTATTAGCTGCTTTAGTTCTTTCATCCGGTTTTTCTTATGGACAGGATGTTAAAGAAAATAGAAAAGTCAGCGAATTCACCCGGATTAACTTTGGACTTGCCGGCGACCTGTTTATTCAAATAGGTCCAAAGTTTGAAGTATCAGTCGAAGGCAGCAGAAACTATGTGGATGAGGTTATAACAGAAGTTTCCGGTGGAAAACTCACCATAAAGCATGAAAATAACTTTAGAATTAGGATGAATGAAAGAGTAACCGTATACATCACTATGCCTGAAATTGAGGGATTGGGTGTTTCCGGTTCAGGAAAAGCAGAAATTGAAGATGTTGTAAAGGGTGATGACCTGAATCTCAGTGTCAGCGGAAGCGGAAGGATAGTGATCAGAGGTATGGACCTAGCAAATCTTGATTGTGGTATTTCGGGATCGGGTACCATCAATCTTAATGGTAATGGAATTGTCGGTAAGGCTGATATATCAATCAGTGGATCAGGCGATTACTATGGCGAGGAAGTTGAAATAGAATCTCTTACCGTAGGTGTATCAGGGAGCGGAAAATGCATCTGCAATGTTACTGAAACACTTAGTGCCAGTATTTCAGGAAGTGGTGATGTTTCCTATTCAGGAAGACCAAGAGTAAATGCAAGAGTATCAGGTTCGGGTCATGTAAGATCCAGATAACCTCATTTCCTTATTATTTTTATAACTCCGTTGTCTTCAACCTTGATAATTGGAGAAGCAGCATATTTATTATTGTCAGTCTGGCGGTATTTTACAACATAATCAGCTGAGCTGATAATCAGATTATCAATCTCACCGAAATTTGAAGGAGTAGTATGGCCGGTTGTATTCGCTGATGTGGATACGACCGGTTTTTTTAATCTCTGAATCATATTCCTGCAAAAGTCATCTTTGCAGATCCTTATTCCAACCGATCCATCTTCACTGCATACACCAGGGGCAAGATTTTTACCTTCAGAATATACAATGGTAAGAGGGGTATCAGAAACCTCAATAAGTTCATACACCACCTCCGGAACATTCATGACATACCTTTCAAGCATTGCTACCCCGTCGACAAGAATGATCAGGTTTTTGCTGCTTCTTGATTTTATACCGATAATTTTCTCAACTGCTGACTGATTTGTTGCATCACAACCAAGACCCCATACTGTGTCAGTAGGATAGAGAATTACCCCGCCTTCTCTCAGCGTTTTGACCGAATTATTTAAATCTTCCTCAAATGCCATTGCTCTGTCTATTATTTTGAAAATCAAACAGGTATATCGTATTCCCTTAATGCATCATTCAGGGAAGTCTTCAAATTTGTCGACTCTTTTCTTGTGCCGATGATTAGAGCGCATGGTACATTAAAATCGCCCGCAGGAAATTTTTTCAGATATGATCCGGGGATTACAACAGATCTTGGAGGTACGTAACCTTTGTATTCAATTTTTTCTTCAGAAGTAACATCAATTATTTTTGTGCTATTGGTAATTACAACATTTGCTCCAAGCACAGCTTCTTTCCCAACATGCGCTCCTTCAACTACTATACATCGCGATCCGACGAAACAATTGTCCTCTATGATTACAGGTGCTGCCTGCACAGGTTCCAATACCCCGCCAATACCCACACCCCCGCTCAAATGGACGTTCTTGCCTATTTGAGCACAAGAGCCGACAGTGACCCAGGTATCGACCATGGTCCCTTCATCAACACGGGCTCCTATATTTACAAAAGATGGCATGAGGATAACACCTCTGGCAATATAGGATCCGTAACGGGCGACGGCATGAGGTACAACTCTGACACCCAGTGACATATAATTTCTTTTCAAAGGTATTTTATCATGAAATTCAAGAACTCCTGCCTCGAGAGTCTCCATTTTGCGAATGGGGAAATAGAGTATTACAGCTTTTTTAATCCACTCGTTTACCAGCCATCCTGACTCAACGGGCTCTGCAACTCTGATCTCTCCCTTGTCAAGAAGCTCTATTACCAGATTGATCTCCGCCTGCACAGAGGGATCATTTAACAAGGATCTGTCTTCCCAGGCCTTTTCAATCAGGCTCTTATTTATTGAATGCATCAGATATATTTTTTGAATTGATTTAACATTAATCAGTCACAAAAGTATTAAAAACCGTTAATTAATATATGATCGTATTTTCAAATAAATATCTTTGGGTATATATTAATACTAATAATCATTATAGAAATCATGATCAGAAGAGTATTTCCACTATTGATGGCTTTATTAGCCTTCAACTTCACCAGTCGTGCACAAGAAGTATTAAAATATCAATTGCCTCCGGCAGAAATTGTAAGCATTGTTGATGCACCTTCGACCCCATCAATTTCGATAAGCCCCGGAAGAAAGAATATTCTGGTAATTGAAAGACCGGGAAACATAACTATTAACGAACTGTCTTCTGAAGAATTAAGGATTGCAGGATTAAGAATTGATCCTGCAATAACAGGTCCAAGCAGACAGACCTTTAATAAGGGATACCGGTTAATGAACATTGATGGTACAAACATGCGTGAAATTTCGGGAATGCCCGCAAATGCAAGACTGGGATTTCCTTTGTGGTCGGATAACGGAATGAAGTTTGCCTTTACCAATACTGTGAAGTCATCCATAGAATTATGGGTATGTGATATAACTACTCTTAAAGCTGTTAAAATAGCAGATGGGATTAATTCAGTATTTGGCAATTTAATCAGCTGGCTGCCTGATAATTCAAGAATACTTTATCTTATAGCTGATCCTGCTAGAGGCACTATTCCTGTACGCAGCCTGGTTCCAATAGGTCCTGTTGTGCAGGAGAATCTTGGAAAAGCAGGGCAGTCCGCAACATATCAGGATCTTCTAAAGGACCCTGTTGATGAAGCATTATTCGAATATTTTGCAAAGTCCCAGCTTATGCTATGGGATGGTTCAGGTTCTGTTAAAGTAGGGAATCCCGGGATGATAACAGACGTTTCTCCATCACCTGATGGTAACTATTTTATGATAACTTCAGTTAAAAGACCATTCTCTTATATAGTTCCATATTCAAGCTTTCCATCCGTTTTGCAAATACAGGACCTTAAAGGGAATGTTGTAAAAACACTGCTTGAAGAACCACTTATTGAAAACCGTCCCCGCGGGTATGATATGGTATTGCCTGGTCCGAGAAATTATAACTGGAGAGGCGATCAGCCATCTACAGTATATTGGGTAGAAGCACTTGATAATGGGGACTATTCAAAAGAAATGAAATTCCACGATCAGATCTATACTCTTCAGGCTCCGTTTAGCAGCGAACCTGCAAAATTCATTGCAACTGAAATGAGGTTTGCCGGAATAACCTGGGGGAATGGCACTTTTGCACTCATAACTGAAGGTCTGAGCAAAACCAGAATGAGAAGAGTAAGCTCCTTCAATCCTACGGACCCACAGAATTCCATTAAGAAAATTCAGGAATTAAACAGTGATGATGCATATGGCAATCCTGGCAGGTTTATTACAGAACCAAACCAGTTTGGAAGGAATACATTGCTCTTTACTGATAAGGGAAAATCATTGTATCTGACAGGTAACGGAGCTTCTGACGAAGGAGACAGGCCTTATATTGACAAATATGAAATATCCACCTCAAAAACTACAAGATTGTGGCGGTCTGAAGCACCTTATTTTGAATCTGTTATAGGGTTTCTTGATGTGCCGAAAGGTTTGTTAATCACTAACAGACAGTCGGTTAAAGAGGTTCCTAACTATTTTATCAGAAATCTGAAAAATGGTTCGCTGGCACAGGTTACGAAATTTGAGAATCCTTATCCTCAGATGGCCGGAGTTACAAAGGAGCTTGTGAAGTACAAAAGAAACGATGGGATCGACCTTTCATTTACACTTTATCTCCCTGCTGGTTATAACAAGGAAAAAGATGGACCTTTGCCATCACTTTTATGGGCTTATCCAAGGGAATTTAATGATGCTGCGGCAGCGGGCCAGGTAAGCGGATCGCCCTACGTATTTACAAAGATCAGTCCGGCATCGGTTCTGGTATATGTAACCCAAGGGTACGCAGTACTTATGGATGCAGCATTCCCTATTGTTGGCGTAACAGGGAAAGAGCCAAATGATAGTTTTATAGAACAGCTTACAGGTGATGCTGATGCTGCCATAAAAAAAGCTGTTGAAATGGGAGTTGCCGATCCTAAACGGGTAGCCGTAAGCGGCCATTCATACGGGGCTTTCATGACAGCTAACCTGATGGCACACACAAGATTGTTTGCCGCAGGCATAGCAGAGAGCGGAGCATATAACAGATCTCTTACACCATTTGGATTCCAGAATGAACGCAGAAGCTACTGGGATGCACCGGATATTTATAATGGCATGTCTCCGTTTATGAATGCCAATAAGATTAAAGACCCGATTATGCTTATACACGGAATAGCAGATAATAATAGTGGGACATTTCCAATTCAGAGCGAAAGGTTTTATTCTGCCCTCAAAGGATTCGGCGCAACGACAAGACTTGTATTGCTTCCGAACGAGAGCCATGGTTATGCAGCACGCGAAACTATTCTTCATAAACACTGGGAAGTGTTGAACTGGATGAATACTTACGTGAAAAACAAGAGATAGATTTCAGGGCTCTGATGATTAGATAACCCCTCCCGATCCTGCCATTGAACTATAAGTGGAGGGCTAAGCTTCTGTAAATAAGTATGAGATCCCTCGCCGCCGCTTCCTCTGTATTTGAAAGAGGAGTTGATGTCGAATTGAAATCTGTAATTGTGTATAAAGGGTAGTAATGTTTAAGGGTAGGGGCTGGGGGGAAGGGTTAAAATGAACCTTGTTTAGATTCTTTTTAAACAACAAACTCTTATATTATTAGGGAAAAATTTGTTGAATTATTGAAAAACTCATATAGTTTTGTACCGGTGAATTTTTTTCATTTTTTACAATAACTTTTTATTAATTTAATTTAAATATCATGATTAGTAGTATTTTTTGGATTGTGCCGGTTTCAGCGCTGCTTGCCCTGTTATTTGCCTGGATCTTCTACAAGGGTATGATTATACAGGAGGAAGGGACAGACAGGATGAAAGAGATTGCTGCCTATGTAAGGGAAGGTGCTATGGCCTACCTCAGACGGCAGTATTCTGTTGTTGGTAAAGTGTTTGTCGTACTTGTTGTATTGCTGACAATACTTGCCTATTTAGGTGTTCAGAATCCTTTTGTGCCTATTGCTTTCCTTACGGGAGGATTTTTCTCAGGACTTTGCGGATTTCTCGGAATGAAAACTGCAACTTATGCTTCAAACAGAACTGCATGGGCAGCCTCAAAATCTCTTAATAAGGGATTACAGGTAGCTCTCAGAAGTGGTGCTGTTATGGGTCTTGTAGTTGTTGGTTTCGGTCTTCTTGACATCGCTCTTTGGTTCCTTTTACTTAACTATGTTGTTTTCACTCCTGAAAACATGGCCAGCGGACTTCATTTCCTCGGGTTAACCTTTGTTCATGCCGGAACTTCAGACCATGCCAAGCTTATTGAGATTACAGCAATCATGCTGACATTTGGTATGGGTGCTTCAACACAAGCTTTATTTGCACGTGTTGGTGGAGGTATCTTTACAAAAGCAGCTGACGTTGGCGCTGACCTGGTTGGTAAAGTTGAAGCAGGCATTCCTGAAGATGATCCGCGTAACCCTGCTACAATAGCAGATAACGTTGGTGATAACGTAGGTGATGTTGCCGGTATGGGCGCTGACCTTTATGAATCTTATGCAGGTTCAATTCTTGCAACTGCAGCTCTTGGCGCTGCTCTTCCAGCTGTATTGGGCAATCCTGATTTACAGGTAAAAGCTGTGCTTGCGCCAATGATCGTTTCAGCAATAGGTATACTTCTTTCTATTGCAGGTGTTTATATGGTAAGAACAAAAGAATCTGCTACTCCAAAAAATCTTCTTAACGCGCTTCTGTTAGGAACAGGTGGTGCTTCAGCTCTTATACTTGTTGCCATTGCTGCTCTTGCATTTGCAGGATGGATCACATGGGGTGTTTTCGGTGCAGTTGTTGCCGGACTTGCTGCCGGTGTAATAATCGGACAATCAACAGAATACTTCACATCTGATGGATATAAGCCAACCCAAGGTATAGCAAAACAGGCTCTCCAGGGACCTGCAACGGTTATTATTGAAGGTATGGCAGTTGGTATGTACTCGACATGGATTCCGGTAATTACAATCGTTGCCGGTATTATAGCCGCTTTCGGATTTGCAGGTGGATTCAATGATTTTGCTCTGGGTGTTTACGGTATTGGTTTTGCTGCTGTAGGGATGTTATCAACTCTTGGAATCACTCTTGCTACTGATGCATTTGGACCTATCGCTGATAATGCTGGTGGTAATGCAGAAATGGCTGACTTACCTAAAGAAGTTCGTGAAAGAACTGATGCTCTTGACGGTCTTGGCAATACAACTGCCGCAACAGGAAAAGGTTTTGCCATAGGTTCCGCAGCTCTTACAGCTCTTGCACTTATTGCAGCTTATATGGAAGAGATCAAATTATGGCTTGGCAGACTTGCAGATGAAACTCCTGAAGGTTTCAAACAGATAGGCGACACTCTGTTCTATAACAGTAAAGTTCCTGAATTGCAGGAAGGTCAGATTGCTGTTCAGCTTTCTACTTCAACTATCAGGGATTTTGTTACAGCTTATGATCTATCAGTATTAAATCCAATTCTTTTGGGTGGTATTTTTATCGGAGCTATGATGGCATTTGTGTTCAGTGCAATGAGTATGAAAGCTGTTGGTCGTGCTGCTGGAAAGATGGTAGAAGAAGTAAGACGCCAGTTCCGCGAAATCCCGGGAATTATGGAAGGTACAGGAAAACCTGAATATGCAAAATGCGTTGAAATCTCAACTGCCGGTGCACAGAAGGAAATGATGGTTCCATCAATTATGGCTATCTCTGTTCCACTTCTTGTTGGGCTATTATTCGGAGTTCCTGGTGTTATTGGTCTCTTAACAGGAGGTATGTCAACAGGATTTGTTCTGGCAAGTTTCCTTAACAATTCAGGTGGTGCATGGGATAACGCCAAAAAATATATTGAAAGAGGAAATTATGGTGGTAAGAAAAGTGATCCGCACAAAGCCAGCGTTGTTGGTGATACAGTAGGTGATCCTTTCAAAGATACTTCCGGTCCTGCTCTTAATATTCTGATTAAACTTATGTCAATGGTATCTGTTGTTCTTGCAGGTATAACTGTTGCATACAGCTTATTTTAGCAGATAGAATAGAATACTAAGAAAGGCTGTCCCAAAAGGGCAGCCTTTCTTATTTGTATGTAACTATACTGTAGGGTCATGCCGTGGCATGACCCTACAGTCATTAAAATTATTATTTTTGCTGAAACATTAAAAAATGAAACTACCGGAACTTGCTGATATCCAGAATGCTCATAAAAGGATCAAACCTTACATTCATCGTACCCCTGTGCTGTCTTCCTATCTGTTAAATAAAATTTTCGGATGCGAGTTGTATTTTAAGTGCGAAAATTTTCAAAAGGTGGGCGCTTTTAAATTCAGAGGTGCCACAAACGCTGTCCTGTCGCTGACTGAGGAGGAGAAAAAGAGAGGAGTGGTAACACATTCATCCGGAAATCATGCGGCAGCACTGGCGCTTGCCGGCGCAATGAATAATGTGAAGGCATATATCGTTATGCCGGAGACTGCTCCTGTGGTGAAAAAAAATGCTGTAGCAGGATATGGTGCAGAGATAACATATTGTAAGCCAACACTTCAGGCCCGTGAAGACAGTTGCAGGCTGATTATGAAAAAAGAAAATGCCACTCTTGTACATCCTTATGATAATTTCAATGTCATTTGCGGACAGGGAACAGCAGTAATTGAGCTTCTTGAGGAGGCGAAGGATCTTGATATGATAATAGCTCCTGTTGGCGGAGGTGGTTTAATGAGCGGGACTTCAACTGCCGTGAAAAGCATAAATAAAAAAATAAAGGTAATTGGTGCCGAACCATTCAATGCAAACGATGCCTGGACCTCCTTTAAAACCGGCAAACTTACACCTTCTGTTAATCCTTTAACAGTAGCCGATGGGTTGCTTACATCACTGAGTGAGCTCACATTTTCAATAATTTCAGCCAATGTCGACGATATCTTAACAGCCAGGGAAGAGTCCATAATAGAGGCGATGTTGTTTGTATGGGAAAGAATGAAAATAATTATTGAACCGTCTTCTGCAACAGTTCTGGCTATAATCAGGGAAAATCCTGAGTTGTTCAGGGGCAAAAAGGTGGGATTGATTATTTCCGGAGGGAATGTGGATTTCAGGAAGCTTCCGTTCTAGTTGCTCTTTTTTAACCAGGCAACAACAGGATAGTGATCAGAATATTTCACCTTAAGGATATTAAAGTTCCTGCTTTCCAGCACATTATCATATAAAATATAATCAATCCTGTTAGCGGGATAATTACCCTTATATGTGAATCCCGCTCCGTAACCGGATGTTACAAAAGAATCATTCAGTCCTTTCCTGATTCTTCTGTAAGAATATGAAACAGGGGTGTCATTAAAGTCACCGGTAACTATTACAGGGTAGGGCGATTTCTCAATACTGGTTTTTAAAAGCTTTGCCTGGATTGATCTGCTGATAAAGCCTTTCCTGAGAGAGACGGATATGCTTTTTATCTCGCCAAGAGTTTCATTTTCATCGGAATCTGTCATTTCATCAAAAAATGAACGCTCCATATTTTTTAACCGGAATGATTGCAGATGGTTGTTGAAAATTCGGAAAGTATCCTTTTTAATTATGATATCGGTATAAATTGAAAGACTTGAGGATCCCGGGTGGATAATCTCACCGCGTTTAATAATAGGAAATTTACTGTAGGTCACAATTCCATAAAACCTGTTCTTACCGCTGCCAATTGTCTTCAGATGAGAATAGTATTTACCCCCGAGAGCTTTTTTAAATGCCTGATCTTTCAGACCGGTATTTCCCATTCCGAAGAACTCCTGGAGGCATATTATGTCAGGCTGTTGCGATTTTATTAATTCAAGCACTCTTTTTTCCGAAATGACTTTATTCTTACTTTCGAAATAATTGAATAGCCTGACGTTGTAACTCATTACTTTAAATGTGCCTTCAAGGTCGCCGGAATGTCTTCCAACCTTAATATAATTCAGTAAGTGGTTGAATCCGATAGCAATGACAACAACAGAAATAAGCGCTTCAAGTCTTAACAGTACTGCCCAGGTTATTGCAATTAAGATATTTACAAGAAGAAGGTAAGGATATGCAAGTCCGAAGAATGCAGGCAATGCAAAAAAATCCGGGCTAATATGTACAGCCAGATAGGATATCAGAAGCGCTACTGCAAATATTATGTTTATGACTAGGAGTATCTTATTTAATATCTTTTTCAAAATCAATAGGTACAAAAAGTTAAAAAATTTACCTCCCAGTTAGAGAAGTGATCAGAAAAGAGTTAATTTTTCATTGAGCTTTCCTTGAAAAGTGTATCCTTTTCTTCTTTTGTCAGACTATCATAACCTGCTTTTGATATTTTATCAAGGATCTCATTAATCTGAGCTTGTTTGCCGGCCTTTATTTTGTTATACTCATAATCAGTTGCTGCCTTCTTATGAGTTACTTTAAGTTTTTTTCTGGGTTTAAAGAGAGTGACAAAAAAATCAATTATTTTATTTATTCCTTTCCCTATATCATATCCTTTTCTGAGATTAATTGTATAAAGATACCCGAAAAATGCTCCACCGATATGCGCAAGTTTTCCTCCTGAGTTTACAGAAAAATCCATTACTGAAGTCAGCACAAATATCGCAAGCGCCATGTATTTAATCTTAATCCTGCCAAACAGAAAAAGATTTACAGTATAATCCGGTACATATGCTGCAATTGCTATAACTACTGCCATTACAGAGGCTGATGCCCCGATGGCTATTGAATCTGATACAACTCCTTCGAATGCAGGGAAAATGTTGAAAGAAAGCATGTAAACCACTGCGCCTGTTATACCTCCAAGGAGATAAACTGATACAAGTTTTCTCTGGTCGAGATACTCCAGAAATATTTTTCCGAACCAGTATAACCATAACATATTGAAAAGGATGTGCCAGATATCCTTGTGTGTAAACATATATGTTATGATTGTCCATGGTTTTGTAAGAAAACCTCCGAATGAGGAAGGTACAGACAAATGGAGGATCACTTTTGCCGGAAAAGCAGGATTATTCAGCAGAAAACCAATAATAGCAGTAAGAGTGACAAGAAGGAAAACGCCAACATTCAGGAAAATAAGCTTTGTGAGAGTATTCCCATTCCTGAAAGTCTTTTTTATGTCGTCCCAAATTCCCATTAATACAATGTGTTTGATGTTTTACGCCAGTATCTTATAAGAATATACCCAAAAAGCATGCCCCCAAGATGTGCAGCATGGGCTATATTGCTGCCGGGTTGAGATATAGCAAGATAAAGTTCAAGTGCACCATAAAAAAGTACCAGGTATTTGGCTTTAACAGGCATAGGAGGTATCAGGAGGAAAAGCTGGGTATTGGGAAATAGTACACCGAAAGCAAGCAGAATACCGAATACAGCTCCCGAAGCGCCTACTGTAGGAGTATTAAGCAATATCTGAAGGTTCTTCATTGCCTCATCGGTAAAGACTTTACCTTCGTCGAGATAAGCGGAGCCTTCCTGAAGGACCAGTTGAAGTTGATCGGGACTGATAATATTTACAAGTTTATAATATTGGTACGCAATAACAGATTCATGGATCAAGGCTGCTCCCAGACCGCATACCATATAATATATGAAAAATCTTTTCGGTCCCCAGGTAGCTTCAAGTATCTGTCCGAATAGGTAAAGTGCATACATATTGAAGAACAGGTGCCATATACCGCCATGCATAAAAATGTGGGTAACGATCTGCAATGGTCTGAACAGGTCAGATTTAGGGAAATAAAGTCCGAGCATCCGGTTAAGGTCAATGCCAAAAACACTGATGGCAGCATAATATATAAGCAGCATCAGGACATTCAGCATTATAATGTTTTTAACAACCGGGGGCAGCCCGAATATCCCTCTTCCGTATCCGTTCATCTGAAGATTTTTATTTGTTTTTATCTATATCAATTGCCGGGCCAAAGATATTAACTGTTATCCCAACCGACAACTTGTCACTGGCAATTCTATTTAAATCTTTTATCAATCTCCTCAAGGGTAACAATATTTATTACTGGTTTGCCTGATGGAGAATAATTTGGAGATGTACATCCGAAAAGAGTGTCAAAAAGATTTTCCATCTCATGCTGACCAAGGGTTTTACCATATGCTATGGCTGAAGCACCTGCCATAGCTGAGGCTACTTTCTCAGTTGCCCCTTTTGAGGCATCATTCTGGGTGCTTTTGTAGTTCTCCAGCAGAATCTCAAGCATCTCGACCGGATTTTCAGAGTCTCCTTCCGAAGGGACACCGTCAATTACAAGTTCATTGTTTCCTGACTCCTTTATCCTGAATCCGAGTAGTTTAAGGTCATCCGAAATTTCTTTGTATACAAACAGATCAGCCGGATTAAGCTTCACGGTAACAGGAAACATATCTGCCTGACTTACAGGTCTGTTACTGCTCAGGCTCTCGAGAAATCTTTCATAAAGAATCCTTTCATGAGCCCTTTTCTGATCGATGATCATAAGACCCGACTTTACCGGACAGACAATATATTTACTCTTTATCTGAAAAAATTTTCTTTGAGATTCAATTATCTTTTCTTCCCGGGGGCTTTCATTCTGTTTTTCAAACGCTGAATATAGTTTTTCCCAGCCGGCATTATTCTCATTTTCAAATCTTTCGATGAGTCCATGTCGCTTCTGAGAAAAGTCATCCCTTTCAAACGGATTATATTGTGTATTTATTTCAATACTAGGCGGTTCTGGCATGACTGATGATGAGCTCTTTAAAGGGATGTCAATAAGAATTTCATTTTCAAAATCAATCGAGGGAATAATATTGAATCTACCAAGTGCTTCTCTCACCGAAGCCATAAGTATCTGCCATATAGATCGTTCGTCTTCAAATTTGATTTCAGTTTTTGTAGGGTGAATGTTAATATCAATCGAGGCAGGATCTGCTTCCAGATAAATAAAATATGATGGAATTGCCTCAGGGGGAAGAATATTCTGATAAGCCTCAGCAACTGCTTTATGAAAATACGGATGTTTCATAAAGCGGTTGTTAACAAAAAAGAACTGTTCTCCATAAGTACGCTTGGCATTCTCAGGCTTTCCGATAAATCCTTTAATAATAATCAGGCTTGTCTCGGTATTGAGGGTGATCAGGTCTGTGTTGATCTGCTTTCCAAAGACGCTTATTATCCTCTGACGCCAGTTTCCGGATGAGAGATTATAGATTTCTGCGTCATTATGAAGAAGCGAGAACTTTATATCAGGGT
>JBBRVC010000030.1:0-28555 GCA_038247205.1 Bacteroidales bacterium | reverse complement strand
TTTTTGAGCTATGGAGCAAACAACTGACATTAGAATTTTAAACGAAAAAATCGAAAAAGAAAGCGCTTTT
The DNA here is from genome assembly GCA_038247205.1 of Bacteroidales bacterium. Lineage (GTDB taxonomy): Bacteria > Bacteroidota > Bacteroidia > Bacteroidales > VadinHA17 > LD21. The sequence goes on along the minus strand of JBBRVC010000030.1, from coordinate 28,485 downwards.
GTAGATATTATAAGGATGGAGATGAACAAGGTGATCATCGGACAAAAGCATTTGATTGACAGCTTAATGATCGGCCTGCTCTCAAATGGTCATATCCTTCTTGAAGGCGTTCCAGGGCTTGCGAAAACTCTTGCTATCAGATCACTTGCATCAATCATCGATGCAAAATTCAGCAGGATCCAGTTTACTCCCGATCTTTTGCCGGCAGACCTTGTTGGGACCATGATCTATAGTCAGAAAAAAGAGGAGTTCATAGTAAAGAAAGGTCCGGTTTTTGCAAATTTCATTCTTGCCGATGAGATAAACAGGTCCCCCGCAAAGGTTCAGAGTGCCCTTCTGGAAGCAATGCAGGAAAGACAGGTCACGATTGGTGAATCTACTTTCAAGCTTGATGATCCGTTCCTCGTTCTTGCTACACAAAACCCCATAGAGCAGGAGGGAACATACCCACTGCCTGAAGCACAGGTTGACAGGTTCATGCTTAAGGTAATTATTGATTATCCATCAATGGACGAAGAAAAACTAATTGTCAGAGAAAACCTTGCAATTGATTTTCCAAAAGCAAATACGGTTCTGAAAACGCAGGATATCACAAGGGCCCGAAACGTTGTCAGGGAGGTATATATGGATGAAAAAATTGAGAACTACATCCTTAATATTGTTTTTGCAACACGTAATCCTGAAAAATACGGTTTGCCGACCTTTAAGCAGTTAATCTCCTATGGGGCATCCCCAAGGGCATCGATAAATCTTGCTCTTGCAGCAAAGGCTATTGCATTTATAAAAAGAAGAGGATATGTAATACCTGAAGACATTCGCTCTGTGTGCACCGATGTTATGCGCCACAGAATTGGTCTGACATATGAAGCAGAGGCCGAAAATATCAACCAGGACAAGATAATTGCAGATATACTTAATGTTGTAGAGGTGCCATAATATCATACATGAAATACCTTCTTATCCTTCCTCTGATATTTTTTTCATACGGCCAATGCAAGAGTCAGAATCTTGTCGGCTTTGATGTCAAAACTATAAAAAGTTATATGAAGGAAAACCGTAAGGATCTGATTTATGAGAAAGTAGCAAATCCCAGATTCAGCTACCTAAAATACTCGGATAATTCAGACAGACAGACACTTCTTTTCTTCCTTGGCACAGATTCAGTTTGTAAGAGTCAGAGAATAATATTAGACGCGACTGCCAGAATAGAAAGTGTTAAAGAGTTCAACTCAATTTATGTTAAGAAGGGCGAGAACAAATGGGTTGATACCAGAAATGGTAAAAACTATCTGATTGAAATGAGAGATGAAACATGGAACAGTGTTGTTACAATTTTACCTGATAAATAATATCAAGAAGTGGAAGCAACAGAACTGATAAAAAAAGTCAGAAGAATTGAAATAAAAACAAGAGGACTGAGCAAACATATCTTTGCAGGCGAATATCATAGCGCTTTCAAGGGAAGGGGTATTGCATTCAGTGAAGTCAGGGAGTACCAGTATGGTGATGATATAAGAAGTATAGACTGGAATGTTACTGCACGGTTCAATCATCCCTATGTAAAGGTATTTGAAGAGGAGCGAGAACTCACAGTTATGCTCCTCGTTGATGTCAGCGGCTCGGGTAATTTCGGAACAACATTGGCCTTTAAGCGCGAAATAATGACCGAAGTTGCTGCAGTACTCTCATTCTCAGCCATATTCAATAATGACAAGATTGGTGTTATTTTTTTCACAGATAAGGTTGAGAAATTCATTCCTCCCAAAAAAGGTAAAAAACACATACTCAGGATTATACGTGAGTTGCTGGATTTTAAATCTGAAAGTAAGAAGACAAACCTTGATGAATCGCTTCGTTTTCTTACAAATGCCCTTAAAAAAAGATGTACGGCTTTTATTATATCCGATTTCATTGTACCCAACTTTGAAGAAGCACTGCGCATTGCTTCAAATAAACATGATATCGTTGCTCTGAAAGTATTTGATCCTGTTGAAAGATCTATTCCTGACATTGGAATGATCAAAATATCGGATGCTGAATCAGGTGAAGAAAAATGGATTGACACTTCTTCCCGGCAAACAAGAAAAGCCTATGAACAGTGGTGGTTAGATCATATATACCTTATTAAGGGTATTTTTAAAAGATGTGGTGTTGATTCAGCTGATATGAACACTGCCGAGGACTATGTTAAACCGCTCATGAAATTATTTAAGAACCGGTAAGATTTTATGAAATCTTTAATAATAAGTTTATTCATGGTTTTAACCGCCTGTCTGACATCAGAAGCACAGACAGTTAACGTTTCAGCGTCTTTTGATTCATCCAGGATCTTTATCGGAGACCAGATTAATTTTACAATAAAAATTGAACAGCCATCTGATTTACAACTCAATCTTCCATTTTTTAAGGATACTCTGATCAAAAATATAGAGGTATTGGCTGGTCCATCTCTTGATACTGTTCAGTTGGGCGGAAACAGGTTACAGGTTATTGAGAAATATCTGGTGACATCGTTTGACTCGGGCTTTTACGAAATACCTCCGGTTCTGGCAGAATTAAAAAGTGAGGATGGGGTGAAACGATTTTATTCTGATTATTCTTTTCTGGAAGTAATGAGGGTAAGTATTGCACCGCAGGATACAACCGCAAAAATATTTGATATTATTCAACCTTACAGGGCACCGCTTACTCTGGGTGAAATACTGCCATGGATTTTAATAGTAGCTATATTGGCAGTGGTGATATGGATGGTAATCAGATTTTTACGAAAATTAAAAAACAAAAAAACAAAAATTGAACCTGTATTAAATATTGAGCCCGCACATATTATTGCATTACGCAAACTTGATATCCTTAAGACAGAAATGTTGTGGCAAATGGGGGAAACAAAAAAATATTATACAAGGCTCACAGAAATTTTAAGACAATATCTTGAAAACAGATACGGGATACTATCACTTGAACTGACTACTTCCGAGACTCTGGAAGCACTTGTAAAAACCGGATTTAAAAAAGATGAATCATATAAAATCCTTAAAAGTGTTCTTACCGGCGCTGACCTTGTAAAATTTGCAAAGTATAAGCCGGTTGAGGAAGAGAATGAACAGAACCTTGATAATGCATACATCTTTGTAAATATGACAAAAAAGGGTGAGGTGGTTTCTGAGTCACATCCTAAACCTGAAACAGGGGAGGGCTTATGAGAGGAATAACATTTGCAGATCCTATGGTTCTTTGGTTACTGGTACTTATACCAGTAATGATTGTATTTTATGTACTCAGGCAGCAAAAGAGTTCCGCTGCCTTAAGGATGCCCGGGTTACAGCAATTTTCAGGAACAGGCAAGTCATTCAGAAATTATTTGCGCCATATACTGTATGCCCTCAGGATGACAGCCATAGCTATACTCATAATTGTACTTGCACGGCCACAGGCTACTGAAAGTTTCCAGGATATCTCAACTGAAGGCATAGATATTGTACTCACCCTTGATATTTCAGGAAGTATGCTTGCCCGTGATTTTAAACCTGACAGACTTGAAGCATCAAAAAATGTCGCAACAGAATTCATATCCGGAAGGCCATATGATCGTATAGCTCTGATAGTTTTTAGTGGAGAAAGCTTTACCCAGTGTCCCCTTACAACTGATCATGCGGTATTAATCAACCTCCTCAGGGAGGTCCAGAGCGGGATCATTGAAGATGGAACTGCAATCGGAATGGGTTTGGCAACAAGTATAAACCGTATTAAAGATTCTGAAGCAAAGAGCAAGGTCATTATTCTGCTAACCGATGGAGTCAATAACAGAGGTGAAATAGCTCCGTCCACAGCTGCTGATATCGCAAAAACATACGGAATCCGTGTATATACAATAGGAGTTGGCTCCCAGGGAGTTGCGCCATACCCTGTTCAAACTCCTTATGGAATTCAATACCGGGATATGCCGGTTGAAATAGATGAGGACATTCTGCGGGAAATTGCTCAGAAAACCGGCGGAAGATACTTCAGAGCTACAGATAATCAAAAGCTTATGCAGGTTTACCAGGAGATTGATAAACTTGAAAAGTCAAAAATTGATGTTAGACAATTCAGCACCAGAGAAGAAAAATATTTAATACCCGGACTAATTGCTTTCTTAATCATGGTACTCGAATTGCTGACAAGAATTACAATTTTCAAAAATCTAACTTAAAAATCAATAACAATGCATCTTTTCAGATTTGCAAACCCCGAATATTTATACCTGCTGCTACTGCTTCCGGCAATGGTTGTATTATGGGTTATCAGCCAGATCAGAAGGAGAAAGGCATTGCAGCGTCTTGGCAACAGGGAGATGGTGCTCAGATTACTTCCTGAAATGTCACGGATAAGACCGGTTTTTAAATTTTTTTTACAGATTTTCGCTGTCATGGCAGGCGTCTTAATGCTGTCCCGTCCACAGTTCGGATCAAAGCTGGAAGAAGTTAAAAAACAAGGGGTTGAAGTAATAATCGCACTTGATGTAAGCAATTCAATGCTTGCTGAAGATATTCAGCCAAACAGACTTGTAAGAGCGAAACAAGCCATCTCCCGTCTGGTTGATAATCTTGATAATGACAAGATTGGCCTGATCGTTTTTGCAGGGGATGCTTATACCCAGATACCAGTCACTACTGATTACATCTCGGCAAAAATGTTTCTTTCAACAATCAGCCCGGAAATGGTACCAAAACAAGGTACTGCAATGGGAGCAGCAATAGATCTTGGGATCAGATCATTCAGTCCGGGTGTGGGTAAAAGTAAGGCCATGATCATTATAACAGATGGCGAAAACCATGAGGATGACCCTGGTGCAAAAGCAGACGAAGCAGCAAAAGCCGGTATAATAATTCATACTATTGGCATTGGGTCAACCGATGGTGTCCCTATTCCTGTTGAAGTTAACGGGAAAAAGGATTATCTGACAGATATTGATGGAAATACAGTTATTACTAAACTTGAAGAAGACATACTCAAGAATGTTGCAATCTCTACGGGCGGCAACTATGTAAGGGCAAGCAACTCAAACATAGGGCTGGATGAGATCTTCGGAGAGATAAAAAAAATGAAAACTCAGGAACTTGAAAGCACAATGTACACTGAATATAATGATCAATTCCAAATCTTTGCAGCCATTGCCTTGTTACTACTTATATTGGATTTCATTATTCTGGACCGGAAAAACAGAAGGTTTGCCAATGTTAAGTTATTCAAATTCAAAGTATAAAGGATATGAATAAAAGTATTAAAAATTTAAATCATGAGTTAAAGATTAGTGTCCTGATCTTTAATCTTCTTGCTATATCATTTTCATCAAATGCACAAGCTGACAAAAAGTATATAAGGCAGGGCAACAGAGGATATGACAATGACAAATTCGCTGAATCAGAGGTGCTTTACAGGAAGGCAATGGACAAGAATAAAGAAGCACCTGATGCAATTTTCAATATAGGTGATGCCCTCTACAAGCAGGAAAAATTTGAAGATGCAGGTAAACAGTTTGTAGATAACATTAATCGTAATGATGATACGGAGAAAAAATCAGCCGGCCTCTATAATCTTGGAAACTCACTCCTTATGGAGAATAAGGTAAAGGAAAGTATTGAGGCATATAAAGGATCCTTGAAAATGAATCCTGAGAATATGGAAGCAAAATATAATCTTGGATATGCACAGGATCTGCTGCTGCAGCAGGAACAGGAGCAACAAAAGCAGCAGCAGAATCAGGACAATAAAGATCAGGATAACAAAGACGGTGATCAGGAAGAGAAGTCTGACCAGAATGAGCAAAAGGATCAGCAGGGGCAGGACAAAAATGATCAGCAGCAACAACAGCAACAACAACAACAGCAACAACAAACAATTTCGAAAGAGGATGCACAGCGTATTCTGGATGCTCTTGCAAATGATGAAAAAAGTGTGCAGGAAAAAGTAAAACTTGCAAAAGCAATAAAATCTAAATCCAGGGCAGTAAAAAACTGGTAATCAGGTTGATATTAGAATGAAAAAATTTGTATTATATAATGTGTTTTTTCTGTTGTCTCTTTCGGGATATACTCAGGATGTTACCTTAAAAGCTGAATTTCCATCGATTGTAAATGAAGGTGAGCAGTTCAGCGTTTCATGGACAGTAAATGCCGGTGGAGGAGAGTTTTCCGCTCCTGCTTTTAAAGGGTTCAGTAAACTAATGGGGCCGCAGACATCCTACAGCTCTAGCACTCAGATCATAAACGGGAAAATGTCGCAGCAAACTACATACACATATGTATATTACCTTCAGACAATTGAATCCGGAAAATTTGTAATTCCTCCTGCCAGATTTACCTTAAAAACCAACACCTTTACATCAGATTCAATGCATATCGAGGTGGTTAAAGGATCTGTTCAGCAGCAAAACCCGGGTGCAGGTAATCCGGCCGGGAGTAGCACTGCAAATTCAGGAAGTGGAGATATCTTTATAAATCTGTCGTTAGACCGGAAAGAAGTATTTATTGGGGAACATATTCTGGCCACCGTAAAACTATTTACCAGGGCTAACATTTCAGGGATCAACGAAATCAAGTTCCCATCATTTAACAGCTTCATGAAGTCTGACCTGGAAACACCCCCTCTGAATTCCCTCAGGCAGGAGAATATCAATGGAACTGTATACGGTACAGGGGTAGTCCAGCAGTTTTTACTTTACCCTCAAGTAACGGGCGAGATAACTATTGAGCCTGTGCAGATGTCGGTACTTGTTCAGGAAAGAACAGGTGAGACTGATCCGATCTTCGGAGATTTCTTCTCATCATACCGGAATGTTCAAAGGTTAATCTCCAGCCATGCACAGAAAATTACTGTTAAACCACTTCCGGGAACCAAGCCTGATGACTTTTCAGGTGTTGTAGGAAAACTCGCTGTTAAAGCATCAATCAGTAAGGATTCTGTTAATGTTAATGATGCAATTAATTACAGAATTACCATTTCAGGAAATGGTAATATTAAAATTGCTGATGCTCCGGTTCTCAAATTACCACCGGATATAGAAGTTTACGATCCCAAAATTTTTGAACAAATCAAAAATGTTCCCGGTGGATCATCAGGAAATAAAACTTTTGAGTACCTGCTCATTCCCCGTCATAACGGAGATTTCACTATCCCCTCTGTTACCTATTCGTTCTTTAATCCTTCGAATGGCCGGTATGAAAAATTAACTACTGAAGAATTCAGGATTCATGCACGAAAAGGAAATGATCAAAATACAGGGATTACGGTATATGGAGGAGTTTCAAAAGAAGATGTAAAATATCTGGGAAAAGATATAAGATTTCTTAAATCCACACCAGGAAAACTAAGCAAGGCAGGAAACCTTATTTTATCCAAACAGGCCTTCTACTCGGCTTATGCTTTCGCATTTCTATCTTTCTTGATTGTCCTGTTTGTCAGAAGAGAACACATCAGGCGCAATTCGGATCTAAACAGGGTACGGAACAGGAAAGCAGGAAAAGTTGCGGTAAAAAGATTAAGAGCAGCCTCTGTCTGTCTTAAGAATAACCAGATGGACAAATTTTATGAAGAAATTCTGAAGGCCTTGTGGGGCTATCTCAGTGATAAGCTCAATATTCCTGTTTCAGACCTCACCAGAACCAGCACAGTAAGTGTTCTTATAGAAAAGGGTGTCAATGAAGAAAAAGTTGCAAATCTTTCTTCAATCCTTGATACCTGCGAATATGCCAGATTTGCTCCATCAGCTTCAGAAACCGAAGCGGAAAAAATATTTGAAAACGCATCGCGGTTTATAAAATCAGTAGAAAATTCAATTTAATGATGATGAATTCATTTTACAGGAATATTATAACTTTTGTACTTATTATTTTTTTCACTCAGGAAGGCATCGCTAAGGATACAAAAGAAGAAAATTTCAGTAATGCAGTAAATAGCTATACTTCAGGTAATTATGAGGAAGCACTTCGGGTATGGACTGACATTTATAATACCGGCTATCGTTCCGCAGATCTTGCATATAATATCGCTAATGCAAATTTCAAGCTAAACAAAATCCCTGATGCCATATTGTTCTATGAGAGAGCCTATCTGCTCAATCCTGCAGATGAAGACATAGAATACAACCTTATGATTGCCAGGGGGCTCGTTACTGATAAATTTGAGGAAATACCTGAACTGTTTTTTATCAGATGGTATAATTTTGTTGCCCTTATTTTATCATCAAATAGTTGGGCAAAAATAAGCCTTGGAACATTCGTTGCATGTCTGCTAATGCTATCCCTTTACTTGTACTCATCAAAGTATCGCAATAAAGTAATCGGATTCTGGCTTGCATTTTCATTTCTTCTTATATCAATCTTTACAATATCATTATCTGTCCGGAACAGATCCCTTGTTTACGGCAATAAATTTGCTGTACTATTTTGTCCTGTGGTTCATGGTAAGAGTTCCCCCGACGATAGCGGGACTGATCTGTTTGTGCTTCATGAGGGGACTAAGGTCTCAGTTGAAGATGAGGTAGGGGAATGGCTTGAAATAAGGTTATCTGATGGAAATAAAGGATGGGTACCGTCAAATTGTCTTCAAATAATATGATTGATTTGCAACTATTGTACTATATTTCAGGTCAATAATTTTAGAGTTTTAATTAAACACTTCCATATATGAAGAAGTATTTTGTCATTGCCATGATCCTGTTGTCTGTTTTAGCATGCAAAAAAACAAAGTTTTCACCCGAGGGACCCACAGATGTAAGGGTACATAACCTTTCGGATTTGGCTTTTACCGAGGTTACAGTGAATACAAACGGTACTGCTCTTCCTATGGGAGATGTTGGTGCGGGTGATTATTCTGAGTATGTTCGTTTTGAAAAAGCGTTTCCAAAAGCTGAGATTTCTGCTAAAATCAATGGAATCTTATTCACAACCGGAGCTGTAAATACAACATATATGCAATATATAGGCCAGGACAGAATAACCTATGAGGTATATATATCAAATGTTGACAGGAAAGAGCTAACAATAAATAATGTTGTTATTGAAGAACCGCTTGTCCTGAAATAAAGCTCATATCAGCATTAAACTCAGCATACATCTGATTATTAGTTTATTAACAGGCTATTTATAATTATTTATTAACTGATTTAAACTATCAGGGGCATACCCTTTTTAAAAGTTATATTGATAAATTTGCCGATATCATATCTGAACAATGGAGGAGTTTATCACAGTATGTCCCAGGAATTGCTACAGTACCTGCTCATTCATTGTCAGGGTAGAAAATAACAGGATCAGGCGAATTCTCCCTTTTATTGGCAACAGGGCTACCCCTGAGGGTCCATGCCTTAAGGGTTTGTCTTATCTCGAGAGAACCTATTCTGCTGATAGGATCATTCATCCTCTCATTAAAAAATCTAATGGATCCTTCAGTCAGATCACCATGTCAGAAGCCCTTGATTTGATTGCTGCAAAACTTACAGCCATCCGTAATAAATATGGTTCTCAGAGTGTACTGTGGTACAAAGGGAGCGGGATGTCGGGATTGACAAACGATATTGGCTCGGCATTCTGGAAGTCATTCGGCGGAGCAACCCTTACTTATGGCAACCTGTGCTGGCCTGCCGGTCTCGAAGCCGTACGTCTTACCATGGGTTCGGTAAAGCATAATGTTCCCTGGGATATTGAGCATGCCCATACTCTAATAATTTGGGGTAAGAATCCGGCTGAAACAAATATCCAGGAAATCCCATTTATCATCAGGGCTAAGGAAAAAGGTTGTAAAATAATTGTCATAGATCCAAGGAGAACTCATACAGCTGATAAAGCAGATTTACTTTTTACTCCTGTACCTGGCACAGATGCTGCTCTTGCTCAGGCAATTGCGTATTATATTGTTCACAATGATCTGATCGACAAAAATTTCATTGAAAAAAATGTTCTAGGCTTCGGTGAATTCAAAAATTCACTGAAAATTACTCCGTCAGAAGCTGAGAAGATTACAGGTATCCCTGAAGAGGAGATAATCAGTCTCGCAATTACAATAGGAAAAAACGGCCCAATGACCATCCTCCCCGGTTACGGTTTACAGAGGCATTCAAATGGTGGCCAGACTATAAGATCGATTCTTGCAATTAATGTAATAACAGGTAATCTCGGAAAACCTGGAACAGGCTTTAATTATGCGAACCTGCAAGGCTACATATTTGATGATATCCTGGAGCCTTTATCTTATTACCCTGATCCTGTGAATGATAGTCCTTTCCGGCGTACAATATCTATGGCCAGGGCAGGTTTGGATATTCTGCAATCTGAGAATCCCGGGATCAGAGCGGCATGGATAGAAAGAGGCAATCCTGTTTTACAGCTCCCGGATTCCAATAATGTAAAAAAGGCTTTAGCCCAATTGGAGTTTAAAGTTGTTGTTGAACAGTTTATGAATGATACCGCTTTAATGGCCGATATCATTCTTCCTGCCAAAGACATATTTGAACAATCTGACATAATAAGCTCGTACTGGTCACCCTATATTCAATTCAAGGCGAAAATTATTACATCTCCGGGCGATGTAATGCCTGAGAGTGAGATCTACTATCATCTTGCATCAAGGCTGGATCTAAAAATTGGTAAAGAATTAATACCCAAACCAGGGAATGAGAACATCGAAGAGTGGCTTGAAAACAGAATAAAAGGTTATTCTGCGCTATCATTCAAAGATCTTAAAAACGGTCCTGTTATGATACCCGGCCTTCAGCAAATTGCATATGAGGATTTTATGTTTGAGACTCCTTCAGGAAAAATTGAACTACTATCACAGACAGCTCATACAAAGTGGGGTGTTTCAGCACTACCTGATTATCTTCCATGTAATGATTCTTCCGGCAGGGAAAAATTTCCTTTAGTGTTTTTAACACCTAATACTGCTGCAAGGATTCACTCACAATTCGGTAATTTAAAGATAATAAGGAATGTAACAGAGCAACCCGCACTTGAAATTTCACCGGCAGATGCTGAAAAGCGCAAAATAAAAACCGATGATAGAATAAGGATTTACAATAACACGGGTAGTTTTTCCTGTACCGCCCGTATAAGTAATAGAGTCTCCCCAGGTTGCGTTGTCCTACCGAACGGGATCTGGATTAATGAAGACGGAGGTGGCAATATTGTCATAAATGCAACGGAAACAGATATGGGTTTTGGGGCTGCTTTTCATGATACATTGGTTGAAGTAGAAGGAATCGTATAGGTATGCGGAAAGGATTTATTTTCAGTCAGGATAATTGTGTCGGGTGTAACGCTTGCAGCGCAGGATGCATGCTTGAGAACGGATGGGATATCCATCCGAGAACTGTATTTACTTACAATAATGAAGCTCAGTCAACATTAGCTGTGTTTCATCTTTCAATGGCCTGCAATCATTGTGAGAATCCCTCATGCCTCGAAGGTTGTCCTTCAGGTGCCCTTCAAAGGGATTTTGGAACAGGAGCAGTTTTTATTGATGAATTTAAATGTCTTGGCTGTAACTATTGTACATGGAATTGTCCGTATAATGCTATAAAACCTCACTTTAAGAATGGGATTGTTGGCAAGTGTAACCTTTGTAACTCTCTTCTTAAGGAAGGAGGATCACCGGCTTGCACCTCTGCTTGCCCTACAGGAGCCCTGAGTTACGGAACCCTGCATGATACAAAATCTTTCATAACTTCAGTTTTTGCTGATACTAAATTGAAGCCTGCCTTAGAAATTACAGGAATAAGAGAGCAAATTCCGGTAAAAATTATTCCTGAAAGAGCATGGGTGACTGAAAAAACTGAAAAATTTGAAAACGAAGGAAAATTGAAAGGAAAGTGGAGTCTGATCATTTTCACATTTTTAACCACTCTTGCGGTTTCAATTGTCTCATCGTCGCTTATGGAAGGAAAATTTCCGCAAATGGTCCTGTTGTTTTCTGTTATTTTTCTTTCCGGACTATCATCACTCTTTCATCTTGGCAAACCAATGAGAGCATGGAGGGCTTTATCAAACGTCAGGCATTCGCCGCTGAGCCGGGAGATAATTATTTTTCTTATTTTTTGCATAACCGCAGCCTCGGCTATATTGCTTAATAACAATTCATTACTTATTATATCGTCAATAACCGGATTGGTTTTACTTGTTGCTGTCGATAGTGTCTATTCGTTCTCGGATAACCGTAAAAACCAGTTTTTCCATAGCGGTCAGACTTTTCTAACCGGCTTGTTAATGATATCATACTTTTCAGGCATGGCGGTTTCATTCATGTTCATAGGCGCGATAAAAATTGTGTTGACTATATTAAGGTTTTTCAATAACAGGAAACTTGACTGGTTTCTTCCGCTTCGATTTTTTAATATAATTGTATTGCTGCTTTTAATGATCGATAATTTCACAGGACAATCGAACTTTGATCCGGTTTTAGTATTTTTATTGGTAATGGGAGAATTTTCGGGGAGAATAATTTATTACATTGATTTCAATCCGGTTAATATTCAGGAAGTAATTAAGAATTATTATAAAAATAGGATATGAAAAAGAAATCCGTAAATAGTGCACGTATTCCGGTGTATAGGGACTCAGGATTTGAACTTTTTGATGCAGAAACTATTGCAGAAGCTTTTAAAAGTGAAGCCAACCCCGAAAGAGATCCGGATAATTATATTTATTCCCGGTATCGTAACCCGACTGTAGTCGCGGCAGAACAGGAAATCATGAAAATTGAAGGGTCAGTCTGGTCGTTGCTTACCCAATCCGGAATGTCAGCCATCGATACAGCGCTATCAATCTTTCAGAATGGAAAGGTGATCAAGCCATGGCTATTTTTCAGTGAGATCTATGGTGGAACAATTTCCTTCGCCGATCTGATTTTAAAAACCAGAAGAGGCCTCGATATAAGGAGCTATAATCCGGTTAATGAGAGGTATAGTATTACTGAATTTGAAAATGCGATCAAATCTGTTAAGCCTGAAATCGTTTATCTGGAGTCGATTTCCAATCCGATGCTTATAGTACCTGATGCAGAAAAGATTATAAAAATTGCAAAAGATAATAATGCGATTGTTATTGTAGACAACACATTTGCAACACCGTTTCTCTGGAAACCATTGGAAGCAGGGGCTGATATTGTTATCCACAGCGCCACTAAATATTTCTCCGGACATGGAAATCTGACTGCCGGTGTGATCTGCGGAAATGACAAAGAGATATTGCGACTTGCACTTGATTACCGTAAATATGTAGGGCATATGCTCTCACCTGATGATGCTTACAGACTTCATACACAGGTTCAGTCATTCTTTTTACGTTTCGGACAGCAATGTATTAATGCTTCGAATGTTGCAAATATTCTTTCGGATTCCGGAAAAGTAAAAAAAGTCTGGTATCCGGGATTAAAAGGACATCCTTCACATGAGCAAGCCAAAAGTCTATTCAGGGGAAAAGGTTTTGGGGCAATGGTCACATTTGACTTTGATGGTATTGGAGTCAGTGAAAAAAGAAGCAGGAGAGACCAGTTTATTGAAACAGTATCTGATAAAATTAAGCTTATACCGACACTTGGTGATCCTCATACAATACTGATGCCTGTTGAACCGGTGTGGGGTACAAAATATCCGGAACCCGGAATGATAAGATTATCAGCAGGTTTTGAAGATCAGGAAGAGCTGGTTTCAACAATTAAAAGGGGACTGGATTCTGTAAAATAATACAATTTGTATTTCAAACGCAGGTCGCAAAGAGTACATAAACCCACCCCTAACCCCTCCGTCGGACTCCGTCGGAGGGGGCCTTTCTTTTAAAGTCTCTTTACTCTTCGTCCCTTTGTCTCTCAGTCCTTCCTCTCATTCCCAGTTAATCGGATCAATAACATGTTCTTCCAGATATTTATTGCAAAGACTGAAATGGCTATTTCCGAAAAAGCCACGTGAAGCTGAAAGAGGAGAGGGGTGAACTGATTCAAGAACTAAGTGCCTGGATCTGTCAATCGATTCACCTTTCTTTTGGGCAAAGGCCCCCCAGAGCAGAAAAACAATATTATTCCTATCCTTATTGATAATATTTATAACTGAATCTGTAAAATCTTCCCAGCCCTTTTTCTGATGTGAACCAGGCATATGAGCTCTGACTGTCAGTGATGCATTTAATAGAAGAACTCCCTGCCGTGCCCAACGCTCTAGGTTTCCTGAAACAGGCCGGGGTATACCTGTATCATTCTGAATCTCCTTAAATATATTGATAAGGCTGGGCGGGAAAGCAATGTTCTCCTTAACAGAAAAACACAATCCATGTGCCTGTCCAGGCCCATGATATGGATCCTGACCTATAATAACAACTTTAACATCATTAAAAGGACAGAGATTAAAAGCATTGAAAATCATTGAACCCGGAGGATAGACGGTATTTGTATGATATTCTTCCTTTACAAATTCTGATAACCTCATAAAATAATCCTTCAGAAATTCTTCGGATAGTTTTGATTTCCAGCTTTGTTCAATTCTGACATCCATTGAGTAGCCTTTTCAATATTACATTAAACCAGAGGCTAAAATAGTATATTAAAACGATAAAGGATATAAAAAAATGAGCTACAGGGTTATTCCTGCAGCCCATATCACCTAATCACCCTCACTACCTAATCTAATCCCTCTGAAACCTCAGAGAATTGAAGAAACTACCTTCTCAATCAAACCTTATAAATTATTAATATAATAAAGATTAAGGCCCGATAATGGAGTAAATTTATGTATTATTTATAATATTGCCTAATATTTTCAACATATTCCATTTAAAGATAAACGCGTCTTAGTCGTGGCAATTTTAGAAATTGTTAATTTTACAGAAAAAATGGCAAAAGAAATCGAACGTAAATTCCTGGTCCGGGGGGAATTCAGACATCTGGCTATAAATGAATTAATGATAATTCAGACTTATCTGTCCATCGATCCATTAAAAAGCATAAGGCTCAGAATCACAGGAAGTAATGCCACTATTACCATTAAAAGCAAGATTAAGGAACAATCAATTACACGAAATGAATGGGAATTTCCCATCCCACTTTCTGATGCTGAGGAAATGCTGGATCTGTGTATACCTGGGAGAGTTGTAAAAACAAGATTCATCATACCGGCAGAAGGAAAATTGAAATTTGAGGTTGATGTATTTCATGAAAAAAATGAGGGTCTGATCATTGCTGAGATTGAACTTTCAACTGAAGATGAAGAATTTAAAAAACCTGAATGGCTTGGAGAGGAGGTCACAGGGAGACCCGAGTATTACAATGTTAATCTGATAAAATGAGTTATTTCTTGAAAATGAAATAAACTGCCAGAACAAGAAATATAAAGCCTATCAGATGATTCATTCTGAAATGCTCATCCTTAAAGAAAGTAAGTGTGAATACTGTAAATACAATAAGTGTAATTACTTCTTGTATTACTTTTAGCTCAACGAGTGAAAAAGGCCCCCCATTAGCTTTAAAACCAATCCTGTTGGCTGGAACCATAAGTGAATATTCAAAAAGAGCAATTAACCAACTCAACAGAATAATTGACAAAAGGCTGAGATTTTCAAACCGGCTGATAGTTCTTAATTTAAGATGCCCATACCAGGCCATTGTCATAAAAGCGTTTGACAAGACCAACAACCCTATGGTGTAGATCTCTTTCATTATTAAATTTGTTTAAAGAACTTTTGCATAGATCTGCTTAGGGTCGCCCGGACCATAGAACTCTTTCAGGCTTGCCTGAAGGTCATATCCGTTTCTAGTATAAAAACCTTCTGTTGAAGCATATAGAGGTCTTCCGGAAGTTTCAATCCATAGAATTTTCCCTTTTAACTCTCTGACATCCTCTTCAATTGCTTTTAGAAGTACTGATCCCAGTTTTTTGTTTCTTGAATTCTGATGAACGGCTATCCAGTACAGATCCCAGGAATGAGTTGAAAATGCGTTCTTCCCATAATTGGCAAATGCAACCAAGCCATCCTCGTCAATAATTTTCATCCAGGAATATCCGCTTTGCTCACCTCTTGAAAGTGTTTCATCAGCGATCTCCAAAGCTGTTTCTATTTCGAATTCGTAAAAAAATTCCGTTGATCGAAGTATTGCCTCAATTCCGGTACGGTCTGCAGGAGTAATGCCTTTTGTTACAGTTGCCATTTAGCTATTTATTTAAATCATTGATAATCCGTTGGAGTACGACAGTGAAAGGGATGCCGGCTTCGTTAACAGCTGCCACCAGTCCGCTGCCGGGCGACATGCATGGATTTGCATTGACTTCAATTACAAAAGGATTATCATTTTTATCGACTCTCATATCAACTCTGGCATAACCTTTAAGATCAAAAACATGCCAGCACCTGCGGGCAGCCTCAACAAGTTTTTCCCTCAAAACAGGATTAAGATTCTTTCCGGGAAATTCCCTGACAGTGTTTATGTATTCAAAGCTATCTTCTTCCCATTTAGCTTTAAAATCAACTATTCGTGGCTTATCCGCACCGAAGTTGTGAAAAATCATTTCTGCCGGGGGCATTACTTCAGGCTCAACACCATTTGCAAGAACACTGATATTGAATTCTCTTCCCTCAATATAATCCTCTATGAGCCAGTGGGAGTCATCAAAACCATCAAATTTCTTCTCATATCCCGGCTGGTATGTAAATACCGAATCTTCGGTAATACCCTGTGAACCATCCTCCCATATAGGCTTGATAATGTAGGTATTACCAGACTTAAGCTGCTTGAATTGCGAGGGGAAATATGCTCCGGGATTGTTAATACCCGCTTCACGTAAGGCCTTGCTTGTAAGTGCCTTGCTTGTTGTAATAAACAATGCTTCCAGTGGATTTCCTGAGTAAGGGATTGAGTACATATTTAGCAAGGCAGGTACAAAATAGCAGAGTTCTCCTTTATTATTAATAGTTTCAACAAGATTGAATACAAAATCAGGCTTTTCTTTTACAAGAACTTCCACCTCTTTCATAAAATCAGCAGTGATACCTTTACGATATGTTTCAATTCCAAGTTCTGAAAGGGTTTGCTCTATAAATTCTACCTGATCCAGCACATCCAGCTCATCCGAAAGCGCACCTTCGCGAGGCTCATTATAGAGTATGCAACACTTTTTATAAATCATAAAATCAGATTATGTCTTTTTAACGATGCTTTCATTATCAATTCCATGAGTGACTGATATTCAACACCGCACATTCGAGATAAAATTGGCAGATCAGAATGAACCGGATTGAGGCCGGCAAGCGGATTGACCTCGATAAAACAAATTCTGCCATTTCTATCAGCCTTTAAATCAACCCTTCCTGCATCCACACAACCCAATGCTTTCCATGCATTTAATGCAACTTTTTTACATTCTTCAGTTAAGCTCTCATCAATCAGGGAATAGCTGCAATACTCCAGATAGTTCTCTTTAACCTCAACCGAATAAGGAAGATTATCCCTGCAAAATATTTCCATTCCTCCTATATAAAAAGCTTTCTCACCGGTACCTATAACTCCAATTGTAAACTCACGACCGGGCAGATACTCTTCAACTAAAGCTGGCTGGTTGAATCTTGTTAAAATCCATTCAGCCATTTTCTTTAGTTCCTCTCTGTTCTTAACAAGGCTCTTTTCAGTAATTCCTTTTCCGGTTCCTTCAGAAACCGGCTTGATAAATAACGGATAATTCAGATTACATTTTTCAATATCTGATATTTCAGAAATAAGCATCCCGGGACTCACCGGGACACCTGCAGCTGTTACAATTAGTCGGGTCAGATATTTATTCAGTGAGACACCCATAATTACAGGGCCGCTAAAAACATATGGTATTTTATACTGATCAAGAATTGCAGGAACAACCGATTCCCTTCCATCGCCATAAAGTCCTTCAGCTATATTGAAAACTAAATCCCATCGCTTACCTGCTGCAAGGGCTTCAACAAGCTGAAAGCAGTTGCCAATCTGTTCCGTTTCGAATCCAATCTTCTTCAGAGCTGAATCCAATGCATCAACAGTCTCCTGTTTATCAAATTCAGCGGTATCTTCCATAGAATAACCGCGGTCAAGATACCATGACCGCAAGTCATACGTTAACCCTATTTTCATTTAAAGCTTCTTATTTTTCAGGATATTCACATATAATCCCTTTGTAGTTCCGAAGTATAATTTTCTCGTCGTTATGCTCAACAACATAGTTTGGCAATAAAGGAATTTT
Source organism: Bacteroidales bacterium (assembly GCA_038247205.1). Taxonomy (GTDB): domain Bacteria; phylum Bacteroidota; class Bacteroidia; order Bacteroidales; family VadinHA17; genus LD21. The sequence goes on along the minus strand of JBBRVC010000030.1, from coordinate 10,262 downwards.
ACCTCCTCCGCCGGGAGCATCTATAACAAAAGTTGGCACTGCGTAACCACTTGTAAACCCTCTTAATCCTTTTATTATTTCAAGACCTTTCCTCACACTTGTACGGAAATGTCCGGATCCCGGGATCAAGTCACACTGGTAAAGATAATATGGTCTTACCCTGATCTTTAGAAGTTTATGCATGAGTTCTTTCATAACAGGAACATTATCATTGATTCCTTTGAGAAGAACAGTCTGGCTGCCAAGAGGAAAACCTCCATCAGCAAGTTTTTTACATGCTGCTGCACATTCATCAGTTATTTCAGCAGGATGTGAAAAATGAAGACTAATAAATAGAGGATGATATTTTTTAAGAATATTAATTAGCTTATCAGTAATTCTCTGGGGAAGTACCACAGGGATTCTTGTTCCAATACGTATAATTTCTACGTGCTCAATGTTTCGGATATTTGAAAGGATGTAATCGAGGGTATCATCTGACAATGTCAGGGGATCACCACCGCTTATAAGTACATCTCTTACCTCCTTATGGGAAGCTATATAATTAAAGGCCTTTTCATAATCCTGTTTCCCAAGCTTATCAAATCTGCCAACAGAATGAGAACGAGTGCAATACCTGCAATAATTTGAACATACCTGAGTTACTGTGAACAATACCCTGTCAGGATATCTGTGTACAATTCCTTTAACAGGAGAAAAAGATTTCTCATGAAGTGGATCAGATTGCTCACTATTGCCCTGCATCAATTCTTCAACAACAGGTATTACATTCCGTCTAAGCGGATGAGAATAATTGCTGTCATAGATGAGTGAGGCAAAATAAGGTGTTATGCGCAATGGAAGCCGGCCTTTAAGATTATTAATAGCCATAATCTCCTTGTCCGATAACCTCATGATTTTCTTTAGATCGTCGATGCTGGTGATAGAATTCCTGAGCTGCCATTTCCAGTCATTCCAGGAATCTTGAAGTGTCAGGGGGAAGTAGCGGTGCATGAATTCCGAACTTCGGTTGCTAACTGACTGTTTTGGGATTTCGTTTTGCGAAAAAATCGTGGTTTTCGCGCCAGGCTCTTCGTCAGAAGAGCAACCCACGAGGCGACTCTCACCATGGAGTGTCGTAGCCTCATTATTGTTAGCGTTCATAACAGATGATGAAAAATTTTCACCGTTTGTTTTTTAGTTTTTTAGTTTAATAATTATTGGTTAATAATGTAATTTAACACGAAAGTATGTATTCTATAAATACGATGTATCATTTGATAAAAAGAAATATTAACAGATATGTCATTTTATTAACAATCGCCCTGACATACTGCCTCGTTCGGTCTTCTATACCACTCTTTTTCAATCAATTACAGAGAATATGATATTTAACACAAATCATCACTAAAAATCACATTTTGCTTGAGAATTTTCCATAAACATATATGCTTTAACTTTCGAAAATATTTATGAATCAAAGCTGGTCTTCATACGTGGAAAATGGAAATTGAAAGAAGTTTAATCTGCTCATTCAGAAGAAGATTCCCCTGACTTGTTTCTCATTCGCTTAATCTGACCTCTAATCCGCTTGCCCTCGATTCTTTTTATTTTTGATGAAATGGTAGGCCTGGTTGATCTTCTTTTTACCGGGATTGTAAGCGCCTTTGAAACCAGTTCATAAAATCTTTCGATGACCTTTGCTTTATTCATTAACTGGGTTCTCTCAGATTGTGAGGTGATTATAAACTCGCCATCATTATTGATCCTGTTTTTAAGTTTATCGGTTATAAGTTGTTTTTCCTCCTCAGAAAATAGCCCTGAATTTGCGATATCATAACGAAGTTCAACCCTTGTGTTAACTTTATTGACATTTTGACCACCTGGCCCGCTGCTTCTGGATGTTGAGAAAACAAACCGGCTCTCAAAGTTCCTCTGTTTTAATTCTTCTGGTGTCATTGTTTATTTATTAAAGGAAGAAGAGCGCTACACCTGCAACACTTATTATGGCACCAACTAGTTCTGCTGCTGTAACCTTCTGTTTATATAGAACTATAGCTGGTAAAAGTATGAAGACCGGTACCAGTGCCATGATTGTAGATGCAATTCCGGCCTCGGTATACTTCACAGCCACAAGAGAAAATGATACCCCAAGAAACGGTCCGAAAAAAGCTCCGAGAGATAATGCCTTCATTCCTTCCCTGTTATAGGTTGCTGTTCTTACTGCATTCCATCTTTTCATTAAAGATACTAATATTACAAATCCGAAAATACCTGCTATAACTCTTATTTGTGTCGCGGCAAAAGGATCATAACCTTCCATGCCGAACTTACTCAAAACCAATCCAAGAGCCTGTCCCACAGCTCCTCCAAAAGCATACAGAATTCCTTTTGGAGATAGCTTCAAAGTAAATCTTTCGCCATTTGTACCACGGTTGAAAATAGCAATTGCAATCCCTGTAAAAGTGAGAGTCATGCCTATATAATGAAACAGCCTCAAACGCTCGTCCATTATTATCCAGCTGAACAGAGCCGTAATAGGAGGGACTAGTGTCATAATCAGCATTGAGAACCTGGAACCGATCATTGTATATGATTTGAAAAGAAAAAGATCTCCGAAAACAAAGCCGATTAAACCGGAAAGTGAAAGCCAGAACCAGTTCTCGAAACTGGCATCTATTGGCAACACATAACCCCGGCGGATCAGATTGAAAACACTCAGAAAGATAAGTCCTATCACCAGTCTCAGTATATTAACAGCCACAGATCCAACTTTTCGGCTGGCCGATTCAAATGATAATGAGGTTACTGTCCAGAAAAAGGCAGTCAGAAGTGCTGCAAATTCTCCGAGATGGCTATTAAAAAAATTCATGAATAAAAAGGGTTAAAAACTGGCTTGAAAAATTCAGGCCAGCAAAAATAGGATTAATTCTGTTTAACTGTTACTCTTCTTTATACTCAAAAAGATAATCTCCCGACCCTGCTTCGAACATCACTTTGTTTCCGGACATTCTGATGTATGAAATTGCTTTGTTTTCTGATAAAGGTTTCGCATTCTCAGCGATCCCTGAAACTGAGCTTGCCGGTATAACTATTGTTGCATATGTATTTGCAGGGATGCTGACATTTATAACAATTTTCTTGTCTTTTCGCTCCCAGCCTGAAGCTATATCGCCATAAGAGCTTTTGAATGTGGCTTTTGAGTAAGTCAGCTTATTTGTGGGATGTGGTTGAATGAGAATATGTTTATAACCGGCTCCTATAGTTTCAAGGCCGGCTGAAACCCTGTACATCCAGTCACCTATAGCACCATAAGCATAATGATTGAATGAGTTCATACCGGGATCCTGGAAAGTGCTGTCAGTTTTCTGACCATCCCATCTTTCCCAAATTGTAGTAGCTCCCATCTTTACCGGATATAGCCACGAAGGATAAGATTCCTGCAATAGCAGCTCATAAGCCAGATCGGTGTACCCATTAGATGACAATACATGACAAAGATATGGTGTTCCAAGAAAGCCCGTTGACAAATGATTTTTTCTGCTCCTTATATCTTCAGCCAGAAAGCCTGCCGCCTTACTCTTAAGTTGTTCAGGCAGGAGATCAAACATTAATGCAAGTACATATGATGTCTGAGAATTTGTTCCGATACGTCCTGTGTTTGTAACATACTCATTTACAAAGGCTATTTTAATTTTTTCAAACAATTCAGAATACAACTTGGCATCATCTTTTTTTCCCAGTACCGCTGCAGCTTTTGCCAGAATGCTTGCTGAATAGGCAAAAAATGCAGTAGAAATAAAATCAGGGTCTGTGTGACCATCAGGCTCAGCATGGTTGTTAACGGGAGGATGGTAGAATAACCAATCTCCATACTTGCTTCCCCCTTTCCATATTAAACCTTCAACTGAATTTTTTCTGATATATTCCACCCACGATTTCATACCCGGATATTGGGTCTCAAGCAGCTTTATGTCACCATAAACAATATACATTGTCCATGGCGCAATTACCGCAACATCACCCCAGCCTGCTGAAGGTTTAGCGGTTAAAGAACTTTGCGCATTTAAAATATCAGGAATGACATCCGGAACTTCGCCTCCCTGCTTCTGGTCAGCACTCACATCTTTCAGCCACTTGGTAAAGAATGATGAAACATTCATATTATATGCTGCAGTCCGGCAGAATGCCTGTGCATCTCCGGTCCATCCGAGACGTTCATCCCTTTGAGGACAATCAGTTGGAACATCAACGAAATTTCCCTTTTGGCCCCACTGTATATTATGTTGTAGCTGGTTCAGAAGGGAATTTGATGATTCATAACTACCTGTGACAGGCATATCGGAATGAACCACCACACCTGTAATATTATCTTTTGTCAGCTCTCCGGGGAATCCGGTAATTTCTAAATACCTGAACCCCATAAATGTAAATCGCGGCTCATACACCTCATAACCTGTACCCCCCAGTGTATATGTAAGCTTACAGTCAGCTAAACGAAGATTTCTAGTATAAAACTCTCCGAATTTATCGAGGACCTCTGCATGTCTGATTGTTACTACCGTCCCTTTGTTCCCGCTAACTTTCAGCCTCACCCAGCCAACCATATTCTGACCCATATCCACAACAAGACTTCCTTTTGGTGTCCTGAAAATATTCAAAGGCTTGACTTCCTGTATTTTTTTAACAGGCACACCTTCTGAAGCAATAATATTTGAATTATTATAATTACAGGTACTTACCGGATGCCAGTTCTTATCAGCAAATCCCGGAAGGTTCCATCCGGTAAGCTTTTTTGTAGCATCATATGTTTCCCCGTTGTAGATATCATTCATCCTTATTGCTCCGTCATTTGATGATTTCCATGATTCATCAGTGACAATAGTTTCCGGACTGCCATCACTGTAAATAATTCTGAGTTCCATCAGTAAGCCCAGCCTCTTGCCATAGATCGCCCAATTGTCACCCCATCCCAAAGTTCCTCTGTACCATCCATCACCCAGAACTGCACCTATTGCATTATTACCTTTTTTGATAAGGCCTGTGACATCATAAACCTGGTACTGGAGTCTTTTTCCATAAGATGTCCAACCCGGCGTAAGAACCTGATCTCCAACTTTATTACCATTTATGTGCAGCTCGTAAAAACCATGAGAGGTTATATAAACTCTTGCATTTTTGATATTTTTTTCTGTTGAAAATTCTTTTCTGAAATGAGGCGAGGGAGCATATCTTACCGTGTCACCTTTCATTTCAATCCATTGCGCTTTCCAATCAGAAATTGAGAGTAGTCCCATCTCCCAGAATGCAACCTCGCTCCATTTCGATTCCCGTCCTTTATTATCCCATACCTTAACCTGCCAGTAATATCTCTGTCCGGTTTTCAGTTCGGGACCATTATAAGGAATCAGAACCGATTCCCCTGATTCAGTTTTCCCTGATTGCCATACATTGCTTTTCGATGAAAACCTGCTGTCTGAAGAAACTCGTATCGAATAAGCTTTTTGCATAATGCTGTTGCCGGTTCCTGAAATCTTCCATGAAAGCCTTGGCTGTAAAATATCTATTCCAATAGGATTTTTCTTATGTTCACAGTTAATATCAATAACCGATATATCCTGACCATACAATGTTCCGGAGAAACACAGGAGGATCAATGAAAGTTTAAATAGTTTCATATATACTGATTTACATTAAACATTAAGTGAAAGATATGAATTTATTCATCGAAATATTATTGTTAATTAATTAACAGCATAATTAATAATATCGGGGAACCTTAATATTGCAAAAATTCTCTTTATCTTGAGGAGACAACTTCATCAGACACAATTCGAAATTTTTAGTCCTTAAACAACTAGTTAATCAAATCAGAATGGATCCAGTTACAGGAATTTTATTGATCGCACTGGGAAGTATGGGGGCCGCAAGCTTCTACGTTCCTTTTAAAAAAGTCAAAATATGGGCATGGGAATCTTATTGGCTAAGTCAGGGTGTTGCAGCCTGGATTATTGCCCCTGCATTATTCGCAATCATATTTGTCCCGAAAGGAGAACTTTTACCAATAATTCAGGAAGCGCCTATGTCAGCCAAACTATTGGCAATATTTTTCGGAGTGTTGTGGGGATTCGGGGGACTGACATTTGGCTTAAGCATCAGGTATCTCGGGGTAGCCCTTGGACAAAGCATCGCTCTGGGCTTATGTGCTGCATTTGGTACCCTCATACCTCCAATTGTTGCTGGTGAAAACCTCTTTTCTTCAACAACAGGCCTCTCAACCATTTTGGGAGTATCCATTACTGTGGCTGGAATAGCTATTATCGGTTATGCCGGCTCTTTAAAGAGCAAAGAAATGACTGAAGAGGAAAAAAGGGCTGCAGTGAAAGAGTTTGCACTCAAAAAAGGGATTTTAATTGCAATTTTTGCCGGTGTAATGAGCGCCTGCTTCAACTTCGGATTTGAATCGGCAAAACCAATTGAGACTGTGGCACTGGCCCATGGAACAAATCCTCTTTTCCAGAAAAATCCGTCACTGATCTTTATTCTTTTGGGTGGTTTTATTACCAATCTGGTTTATTGCGGCTACCTCAATATTAAGAACAAAACATTCAGAGATTATTATACAGTTTCCGGCAGCGTTCTTCTTAATAATCTGTTTTTTACTTTTTTAGCCGGATTGCTCTGGTTTCTACAGTTTCATTTCTTTGGAATGGGTTCCAGTAAATTACCTGAAGGAATGGCAGTATTCGGATGGAGCATACTGATGGCCCTGAATATCGCAATAAGCAATATCTGGGGGATCTTCCTAAACGAATGGAAGGGTGTAAAACCAAAGACAATTGCAATACTTATTACAGGAATTATAGTTCTTATACTTTCAACATTTGTTGTTAAATTAGGGTAAATATTATGGAAACAAAACGATTCGGCTTTAAAATGAAAATACTTCCCGGTTTCAAAGATGAGTACAGGAAACGTCATAGTGAGATCTGGCCCGAGCTGGTCAGATTATTGAAAAATGAATCAATCGGCAATTATTCAATTTTTCTCGATGAAGAAACCAATACCCTCTTTGCCTACCAGGAACAATCAGGCGAAAGTTCCTCTCAGGATCTCGGAAATACGGAAATTGTACAAAGGTGGTGGAAGTATATGGCAGATATTATGGAAACAAACCCCGATAATTCACCGGTCACAATTCCTCTGGAACAGGTATTTTATATGGAATAAAACTCTTTGCGTGCATTGTGTAAAAATAAAACTATATAGTGATGAAAAAAGAAATTGTTGAAAAATCGTATCTGCTTGCTAAAGTGCAGTATGCAGCCTTAGGAATTGATACCGACAAGGTAATAGCCGAAATGGACAAAATCAATATTAGCCTGCATTGCTGGCAGACGGATGATGTTGGTGGCTTCGAGAAAGCAGGGGCAGTACTTGGCGGCGGTGGTATTCAGGCTACCGGTAATTTCCCTGGTAAGGCATCTACCATCGATCAAATGAGAGCTGACCTTGATAAAGTAATGTCTCTGGTGCCGGGAAAACAAAGACTCAATCTTCATGCAATTTACGGAGAGTTCGGAGGGAAATCGGTTGACCGTGATCAGATTGAAGTAAAACATTTCCAGGGTTGGATCGATTGGGCTAAGAAGAGGGAAATAGGGCTGGACTTTAATTGCACATGCTTCTCACATCCATACGCTGATGATGGTTTCACCCTTTCGAGTAAAAACGAAAAGATCAGAAGCTTCTGGGTTGAACATACCAAACGATGCAGAGCCATAGCAGCCGAAATGGGTAAACAATTAGGCACTCCGTCAATACATAATATCTGGATACCTGATGGATCAAAAGATACTCCTGTCGACAGGAATACTCTCAGGAAAAATCTTAAAAAATCACTTGATGAGATCTTTGTAATAGAATATTCTGCTGATTATCTGAAAGATGCGATCGAAAGCAAACTATTCGGCATTGGATCTGAATCGATGGTTGTTGGTTCTCACGATTTTTACCTGGGCTATGCCATTAAAAATAATAAGCTGATCACCCTTGATAATGGTCATTTTCATCCTACCGAACAGGTAGGAGATAAGATTTCTTCTATACTGCAATCTGTTGATGAGCTTATGCTACATGTTACAAGAGGTGTTCGCTGGGACAGTGATCATGTTGTAATCTTTAATGATGAAATTCAGCTTATTACCCAGGAAATTGTAAGGGCAAACGCACTTAAGAGAGTAAATATCGGTCTTGATTACTTTGATGCCAGTATCAACCGTATCGGGGCCTATGTTGTTGGTGTAAGAGCGGTGCAGCTTGCATTCCTGAATGCACTGCTTGAGCCATTTAACAAACTTGTTAAATTAGAGGAAGAAGGACGAAATTTTGAAAGGCTCGCATATCTTGAGTTGCTAAAGACAATGCCCCTTGGAACAGTATGGGATTACTATTGCTTAAAGAATGAAGTACTTGTTGGTGAGGATTATATAAAGGATATAGTAAAATACGAGAAAGAAGTCCTCTCGAAAAGATGACAAATTTACAAAACAGGTTTAAGTAAGTACTTTTAATTACTCTAATGACAAAAATCTATGAAAGAGAAAGTTATAGCAGTTTTTGATATTGGAAAGACCAATAAAAAATTACTGTTATTTGATTACAATCTGAATTGTGTCTCCGAAACAGAGGAAAAATTCCCTCTGGTTCTCGATGAGGATGGGTTTGAATGCGACGACGTTGAGAAGATCGAAAAATGGATAAAGGATTCAATTGTAACATTAATTCATTCTGACATTTATGACCTTATCGCAGTAAATTTTGCAACATACGGGGCATCTCTGGCTTATATAGATGCTGAAGGGAAAAGGATTACCCCTATTTATAATTACCTAAGACCTGTCAGTGATAAAATATCTGAAAAGATCTATAAAAGTCACGGCGGCCAGGATGAATTCTGCAGGAAAACCGCTTCTCCGGCATTAGGTATGCTGAATTCCGGAATACAGGCATTATGGCTTAAAACAATTAAACCTGAAATATTCCGGGAAGTGCATGGTATTCTGCATTTTCCTCAATACCTGTCCTATACATTAACAGGGAAGGTCTATTCGGAACATACATCAATTGGCTGTCATACAGCTATTTGGGATTTTGATAACATGGAATATCATCCTTGGGTGAAGGAGGAGAAATTGAATCTTACCCAACCCGTTCCGGTTAATACCATAAATGAAGTTATAATTGATGGTAAAAAGATAATTGTGGGAATTGGTATTCATGATAGCTCATCTTCCCTGACGCCTTACTTTGGAAGCAGCAAAGGCAAATTTATTCTACTTTCTACCGGCACATGGTGCATTAATATGAATCCTTTTAACGATGAAAAACTTACTTCAGAACAACTCAACCACGATTGTCTTTGTTATTTGAGTATTAATCGCCAACCTGTAAAATCGTCAAGATTATTCCTTGGCCACATGCATAAGACAGGCGTTAAAAAGCTTACGGACCATTTCAGAATGCCGGAAGATTCTTATAAAAAAATAGAACCAGATCCTGAAATATCGGAGGATTTGAAACGAAGGTTTTCTAAGACCAGGTCATTTTTTAAATCAGATCCTTATTCAAGAGAATTCAGGGATAAGATTGACCTGTTTGAATTCAAATCATTTGAGGAGGGTTATCATCAGTTGATGAGTGAGCTCGGAGAGTTGACGGTTGAAGCAGTAGATCTTATATTACCTGTGAATGATGAAACTGAAAATATTTATATTACAGGAGGGTTTTCAGATAATAAGCTATTTTCAAAACTTATCTCACAGGCATACCCGAAAAAAAAGATATACACATCGGTTCTGAAAAATGCCACAGCACTGGGTGCAGCACTGGTAGTTTTTGGCAAGCTTCACCCTGAAAGGAAGTCCGTTCTGAACCTGGGGCTTAAGAGTTGTTAGCTGGAGAACAATAACAGTTAATAGAGCAGTCGCCTGTGCATTATAATCTATTGTTGCAGCTAGCATGCAATAAAAAATTATATTTGTTCGTACTTGAATTAAACCTATATGTTTAATATGAAAAGAAACTCCATCCTTCCGGTTTTTATATTTGCATTTTACATGGTTTTTATACCCGTAAAAAGTATTGTTGTTTTTCTTAGTCCATCTGGCATCAATATCCTTCTGTGCTAATCTATGGGGCTTCACTTTCCACTCCTCTGGTGCTGTCCCTGTCTCTTTAATATGCTTGTTTTCTTCACGGGTATTTCGTTGGCGGGGAGCCTC